>JAWXCM010000440.1:0-11613 GCA_034408745.1 Bryobacteraceae bacterium | reverse complement strand
GATCATATCCTGTTCATCGCCGCGGGCGCGTTTCACGTGTCGAAGCCGAGCGATCTGATTCCGGAACTGCAGGGCCGTTTCCCGATTCGCGTGGAGCTGAAATCGCTCACCACCGAGGACTTTATGCGCATTCTTCGCGAGCCGAAAAATGCGCTCATTCGCCAGTACGTCGCGCTGTTAGAAACCGAAGGGTTCAAGCTGAATTTCACCGATGATTCGATCGAAGAGATCGCCCGGCTGGCGGCTCAGGTGAACGAATCGAATGAGAACATCGGAGCTCGGCGCCTGCACACCATCATGGAGAAGCTGCTGGAAGAGATTTCCTTCTCCGCGCCGGACATGAAGAAGAAGAGCTTCAAGGTCGACGCGGCATATGTGCGGTCGCAGCTGGCCGACATCGTGAAGGATCAGGACCTCAGCCGCTACATCCTGTAGCCGCTCTCTATGCGTACTCATTTCGCCGTTCTGGCCGCAGTTTCTGTCGCGTTGACGGGCTGCGGCTATGTGGGCGACCCTCTGCCGCCCGCGCTGAACATTCCCCGTCCTGTTGCTGATCTCACGGCAGTGCAGCGTGGGTCGAAGCTGATTATTTCGTTTACCGCGCCGACGATGTCCAACGAAGATCTGCTGCTGGACCGGTTCGACGGCATTGATGTACGCGTGTCGGATAAACCTGTAAAGGCGGATCGGCCGGAGCCGGGTAAGCCGGTGACGGTCGAGGTACCTGCCGCCGAATGGCAGGGTCAGGACGCGCGAATCGCCGTGAGGCTGGCTGGGCCAAAAGGCCGATTTTCGGCGTTCTCCCCGGTCCTCGTGGTCCCGGTGGGCACGCCGCTGGCGACTCCCAAAGCGACTGTGACGCCGCATCCGGAAGGGGTCAGGCTCACGTGGACGGCTGTTCCTGGCGAACGGTATCGAATCTTCCGGGACGAGGCGCTGGTCGGCTCGGCGGACGGTGCCGAATTCATAGATAAATCCGTCACGTTCGGCAAGGAATACAAATATTCGGTGCAGGCTTTTGTGGAAATGCGGGAAAGCGACCCGACTGCGACCTTCCCCATCACGCCACGGGATCAGTTCCCGCCCGCTGCGCCGAAAGGCCTGCAGGCCGTCGCGGGACTGCGCTCCACCGAAGTTGCCTGGGATCGCAGTCCAGAGCCCGATCTTGCCGTGTATCGCGTGTACCGGGCCATTGGTTCGGGTGAGTTTTCAGTACTCGTGGACGGGGTGGAAGGAATTGCATTCAGTGACCGGCAGGTGGAGCCGGCAACGGCCTATCGCTACCGAATCACGGCGCTCGACAAGAGCGGCAATGAGAGTGAGCCTTCAGCGGTGCTGGAGATTCGCAGGCCCTGAGCCTTCAGCCGCCGATGGAGTACATCGGCCGGGGCGGTGGTACGAAGCCCTTCTGCTGAATCTCATGGCCGATCCACTTGGCGTGGATGTTTTCCCGAAGCCGCTCAGCGATGGCCGCATCCGAGGCTCCGCCCCGAAGCAGCTCCTTGACGTCGGTCTCGTCGACAGCGAAAAGGCAGTAGCGCAACTTGCCGTCCGCTGTGAGCCGGATGCGGTTGCAATTCATGCAGAATGGGCGGCTGACCGACGCGATAAAGCCGAGCTTTCCCACGCCGTCGGTAAAGCGGTATTCGGTGGCAGGCGCGCGAGGATCGGCGTCCGGCTCGGCTTCCAGCGCCCCGACCTCAGCCTCCACCCGAGCCACCAGCTCATCCGCGGTCAGCACCTTCGACAGGTCCCAGATTCCCTGCGAATCCAGCGGCATGAACTCGATGAACCGGATCTCAATCCCACGCTCGCGGCCAAAGCGGACCAGAGGGACGATGTCGTCCTCGGTTACACCCTTCAGCGCCACCGCGTTGATCTTGACCCTCATCCCGACCCGCTGCGCCTCGTCGATTCCCGCCATCACGCGGTCAAAATCATCCCGGCGTGTGATCTGCTGAAAACGGGCCCGGTCGAGCGTGTCCAGATGCACGTTGATGCGCGACAGCCCGGCGTCGAACAACGGCTTCGCTTCGCGCGCCAGCAACACGCCGTTGGTGGTGAGGCTGAGTTCACGAATTCCGGGGAGTTTGCCCAACGCCTCGATCAGCACCGGAAGGTCGCGGCGTAGCAGCGGCTCGCCGCCCGTGACGCGAATCTTGTCGACACCGAGGGTGGCCGCCACGCGTGCCACGCGCTCGATCTCCTCGAAACTGAGGATCTCCTCGCGACTCCCGAACTGCACACCTTCTTCGGGCATGCAGTAGAAACAACGGATGTTGCAGCGGTCGGTAACGCTGATCCGAAGATTCGTATGGGTGCGCCCGAAGGTGTCTATGAGTGCCATCACTTCACCGCAAGCATACGCTCAATGGGCAGTGCGGCGCGGCGAATCAGTTCCGGGCTGAGTTCGATGCGCGGCGCCAGGTTCAGCAGCGCATCGCGCAGCTTCTCCAGAGAATTCCGCTTCATGTATGGGCACTCACTGCAGTTGCAGTTCTCGTTCGCCACGAACCAGAACTTCTTGTTCGGAGCGATCTTGTGCATGGAGTGCTGCACGCCGCTCTCGGTCATAACGATGAATTCGTCTGCGTCCGAGCCCCTTACGTAGTCGATCAAGGCCGACGTGGATCCAATGAAATCGGCCTGCCTCAGCACATCGCCGGGGCATTCCGGATGCGCGATGACTACCGCCTCGGGATGCTCCGACCGGGCGGCAGTTAGGCGGCGGGCCGGGAACGTGGCGTGCACGATACAGGCGCCCTGCCAGATTTTCATGTTCTGGCGCCCGGTTTCTTTCTTCACGTAGTTGCCCAGATTCACGTCGGGCAGGAACAGAATCGGCTGGTCGGCGGGAATCGAGTTCACGATCTTCACCGCGTTGCGCGACGTGCAGAGGATATCGCTCTCCGCCTTCACCTCAACCGACGTGTTGATGTACGACACCACGGCGTACTCCGGGTGTGCCTGCCGGAATGCGCGCACCGCCGCGGCCGGACACGCGTCCACCAGCGAGCAACCGGCATCCATATCCGGCACCACCACGATCTTCTCCGGATTCAGCACCTTGGCGGTTTCGGCCATGAAGACCACACCGCAAAACGCAATCACATCGCTGTCCGTCGTTTTTGCCGCGCGTGACAATTCCAGACTGTCGCCGATAAAATCGGCCAGTTCCTGGATTTCCGACTCCTGATAATGGTGCGCCAGAATCACGGCGCGCCGCTCTTTCCTCAGTTCGGTAATCTCGTCGACGATGGAAGGGGCGATGACTGACATGGTCCTCTCGGGGGGATTTACTCCATAGTAATAGATGCAGTAACTCTTCCCCCGGGTTCGGGTTCAAACGTGTAGGCTAAAATACGATGCTGCCTCGTACGCTTCGAAGTCTTCTCTTTGCCGTTCTCCCCGTTACCGCCTTGCTCGGTCAAGGTACCAGTCCCTCCTGCACGGTTACCGCCGTCACGCCGACCGTCCGCGCAGAGGGACTCACGGAGCGCCTGGGAGACATCGTGTTCTCCTGTACGGCGCCTCCCGGAACTGCGGTCACTGGCAACCTGTCGGTCTTTCTGAATACCAACATCACGAATCGCGAGTTCGGCGATGGAGTGCTCGACGCGGCCTTGACCGTGAACGGGGCACTGGCCAATACCCCTCCCCGCCGTGGCGGAGCGTCACTCGTGACGTTCAACGGTCTGCAGTTCGCTTTCCCGCCGACGGGCGTGGTCGAAATTCGCCTGTCGAACCTCCGGGCCGATGCCAGCGCACTCCCTGCGTCCGGGGGGTTCTTCCCGGGGACTCCCATCACCGCGCGGGTAGCCTTCTCTCCCGCGACCCTGCTCAGCTTCACCCGCTCTGAGGTGACGGTTGGGATTCCGCAGCGGGGCCTCTTCGCGACGAGCCAGCAAACCGTGGTCGCGGCCCAACTGGGCTCGCCGCTGCCGGAATCCCCGATCACGTTCACCCGAGCCCTGGCCGCCAGGACGTTTTTCGCCACGACTCGCGTCACCGAAGCATTCGCGACGGCTTTCGAGCCCAAACAGGCCGGAACCGATACCGGAACACGAATCGTAGTCCGGTTCTCCGGCTATCCGTCAGACGCACGCATCTTTGTTCCGTCCCTGGTTGCAGGCTCGAGCGCCAGTACCCCCACCGCCGCCGGCGATTTTGGCGGTACGATCTCGCCCGGCGCCTATGCGCCTGGCAGCGGCACACTGGCGCTGGTCCGTGTCCAGTCCACGGGGCCGCAGGGCGAGTCGGGCTTCTATTCGAACCCGATCTCTGACGAACTCACCGAAGTTCCGCTCGTGGGTGGCACGGGAATCGCCGTTTTTGAGGTCCTGGATGCCGATCCGCGACGCACGGAGAGCGCCCAAATCCCCGTATTCCTCGGTCTTCCGCGTAGCGGCTCTGGCGGGAGCTCGACCGTAACAGCCGCGGTGAGCTTCGGCCCGAATGGCGGCACCGGTTATCCCCGCTTCACGGCTGTCGCCGCACCCACAGACTGTTCGGTTTTCAGCGACTGCAACGCCTACGTACCGAAGCTCCGTGCCGATCCGGCCAACACCACGTTCCGGCTGCTGCAGGGTGGAGTGGCCAACCAGCAGTTCCTGATCTACAACGAGGGCGGCGGCTCCATCATGCCGTTCACGACGCGGGTGGAGTACACGAATGGCTCGGGCTGGATCCGGCTCGATCCCGAGGGGGATCTCGTGGCCCGGCCGGTGCGCATGGTGGTGATCGCGACGCCGCAGATGGCCCCGGGCGCCTACCGCGCCACGGTCGTCATTGACGCAGGTGGGGCGGGTGTCGCTCGCTACAACATCACGCTCGAAGTGGTCGCGCTGCCGCCCGAGCCACCCGCCGTTCCCAGACCGCGTGTGACCCAGGTGCTGCATGGCGCCACGTTCGAAGCCGGCCCTGTGGCGCGCAACGCCTACTACACCCTCAAGGGCGAGAACCTGGCGGGGAACAACCTGAGCGTGACATTCGACGGCAAGCCGGCGCTAACCACTTACACCAGCGCCAACCAGATCAACGTGCTGGTGCCGGCCGACCTGGGCTCGAACACCGCCCAGCTGGTGGTTTCAGCCAACGGAGTTTCCAGCACACCTGTCACTGTGCAGGTCACCGACGCTTATCCCGGCATTTTCGATCCAGGGATTCTGAACCAGGACGGTTCGGTTAACTCGCCCACGAATCCCGCGCAGGCCGGAACGTTCGTGCAGATCTATGCCACGGGCCTTCTGGGGCCGCGCGACAACGGCGTTATCGACGCCCGGCTGCACGATGTCAGCATCGGCAATCCGCCCTACGCGGGACCGGCACCGGGAATTCCGGGGCTGCAGCAGGTCAACCTGCAGATTCCGCGGGAGTGGCCGACGTTCACCACGGAGGTTCTGCTCTGCACAACCGCTACGGGAACGCGCACCTGCAGCACACCCGTGAAGATTCACATTCGACAGACGCCTTAGCTGCCTGGGCTCCGGTGGGATCACAGACTGCCTGATCTCGGTGCGCTGGATCCAGGGTCGCTCAATCGCCTCGGAAGATGAGCCTGCTGATCAGTAGCGCCAATCCGAATCCAAAGCACAATCCTGAGGCGAGGAGCCCCATAACATCAGACCCGTGCAGCGTTGCGACGCGCGGATTACTCATGCCATTGATGAACGGCGGGACCCCAGACAGCAACACGAACAAACCGACAAAAATTCTCGCCTTGCGCCGGGTGTTTGGGCTTGCCATGGGGTTTCAAACAGCACGTCGGCCGAGGACAGCTCGGGCAGGCCGCCTCCGGCCTGCAACACACGGTGGACTCCCGGGTCGTCGCTCATCCATTCCGATGCGGACATCTCCCGGACAACGGCAGTCACCCGATGACCCTCCCACCGAAGCGCCCGCACCAGGCAGGCGCCCAGCAGACCGGTAGCATTATTCACAATCGCGTTCATCTTGCCCTCAGCCCCTCTAACAGGGTGGTAATCATGTGGTCGACCAGACGGCCCTTGTCGGACCACGGAAACTCGGGATGGGTGATTAGCAGCGCGGTCAGTCCGTGAATCGCCGACCACAGCGTCTCGCTCACAAGTTGGGGATCATCGGCTCGGAGTATTCCGGCCTCCATGCATCGGGAAACGCTGCGAACCAGCGCCCCGAATGCCAGATCGCCGACACAATCGGCCTTGCATGGAGCATCCCTCGCAGGGAAGACCGTATGGCGCATCAAAAATGTGACACGGTAGTGCGCTGGGTGGTCGAGACCGAACTGTATGTACGCTTTCAGTCCGAGGCTAAGACCCTCAAGTGGCTCCAGGTTTTCGCTCTCGATTGCGGCGAGGACCTGGAGCAGGCCGCCAAACGTGTCGGCGCACACGTTGTCGAGCAGGTCCGTCTTGTCCTTGAAATAGAGGTAGATCGTGGTGGGCGAGTACTCAATCCGCTCCGCGATCTTCCGCATTGACACCGCCTCGTAGCCCTCTTGCGAGAACAGATCGGTCGCGGCGTCGAGGATCACCTTCCGAAGTTCCTCTTTCTCTCGAGCTTTGCGTTCCTGAACACCCATCAGTTAATGAACAGCGTTAAGTTGCAGAATACCGTCAATCGACGAACTCGTCAATAAGTAGGAGAAGTCACAGTCTCGTTCTTCGTTTTTGAAAATTTTTAAGGGAGGCCTACAGATTTCTGTTGCATTACCGAAATCCATATACTAATATTGGAATCAAGACGGGGAGGCAACTCCCACCAAAGCGAGACTAACCTCATAGAAAAGACCCCTGAAGCAATCCTCCCCGTCGCCCCTCGGGGTTGCTTCCTCCTCCAGAAACACTCTACCAAAAACAGTTTTTCCGTAAAACGGTAGTTCCCCCACCAACAGAACAGGATTACAGATTTCAACTCCGCTTACGGCGTCCGTTCAACCGACGGCCAGTTGGCACTATCGTTAACCGTCAGCCGCAGCACGTCCTGGCTCAGAGAGGCAGGTTGCCGTGCTTGCGCTTTGGCGTGGTTTCTACTTTTGTCTCCAACAGTTGCAGCGCCCGGATGAGCCTCGGCCGAGTCTCGTGCGGCTCGATGACATCGTCAATGAACCCTCGCTCAGCGGCGACAAAGGGGTTGGCGAACCGGTCCTTATATTCGGCCACTCGCGACTCACGAGCCCCTTCGTCGGACGCAACTTCACGCCGGTACACAACGTTGACCGCGCCCTCGGCGCCCATCACCGCGATTTCAGCCGTCGGCCACGCCAGGTTCAGGTCGGTTCGAAGGTGTTTGGAGCCCATCACACAGTATGCGCCGCCATAGGCCTTGCGAGTCACCACGGTGATTTTCGGGACGGTAGCCTCGGCGTAGGCGTACAGCAGCTTGGCGCCGTGCCGGATGATGCCACCGAATTCCTGGGCTGTGCCGGGCAAAAAGCCAGGCACATCCTCGAACGTGACGATGGGAATGTTAAACGCGTCACAGAATCGCACAAACCGCGCCGCCTTTACCGAGGAATCGATATCCAGGCATCCGGCGAGCACGGCGGGCTGATTCGCCACTATACCCACGCTCCGCCCGCCGAGGCGCGCAAATCCGACCACGATATTGCGCGCGAAGTGCTCCTGCACCTCAAAGAAGTTGGCGTCGTCGACGATTCGCGAGACCGCATCGCGCATGTCGTAGGGCTGATTCGACTCCTCCGGCACCAGCGTGTCGAGGCTCAAATCCATGCGCCCGGCCGGATCGGATGTGGGCACGCGGGGCGCGTCTTCGCGGTTGTTCTGCGGCAGGAATCCGAGCAGTTCGCGAATCCGGACCAGGCAGTCGGCGTCATTCTCGGCCAGAAAGTGCGCGACGCCGGAAACAGAGTTGTGCGTCTGGCCGCCGCCCAGATCCTCTTTGCTTACATCCTCATGCGTGACGGTACGGATCACCTCCGGCCCGGTGACGAACATGTGGCTGGTCTTGTCGACCATGAAGATGAAGTCGGTGAGCGCCGGGGAATACACCGCGCCGCCGGCGCACGGCCCCATAATTGCGGAGATCTGCGGCACCACGCCGCTGGCCAGCGTGTTTCGCAGGAACACGTCGGCATAACCACCCAGCGACAGCACGCCCTCCTGGATTCGCGCGCCCCCGGAATCATTCAGACCGATGACTGGTGCGCCGACCTTCGTCGCCAGGTCCATGATCTTGACGATCTTCTGAGCGTTGCTTTCCGACAGCGATCCGCCAAATACCGTGAAGTCCTGGGCAAACACGAAGACCGGGCGTCCGTTGATTAGCCCATGTCCTGTGATGAAGCCATCGCCGTCGATGACCTGATGCTCCATCCCGAAGTCCCGGCAGCGGTGGCGCACCAGCTTGTCCGTTTCTTCGAACGAATCCTCGTCCAGCAGTAGTTCCACGCGCTCGCGGGCCGACAGCTTTCCCTCGGCGTGCTGCCGCTTGCGACGCTCGTCGCCGCCACCCGCCTCAGCCGCGGCATGACGCCGCCGCAACTCCTCAAGGCGCTTCGAACTCACTGAATTCATTTGACCTCACGTTAACATCGCGGCACGGGCGCGCTTCCGCATCATGGATTCGAACGACGCCCTGGGCACGTCCATTCTCTTGCGCAATTCGGGATCCCGCAGGTCCTTTCGAGCGCCGTTCGACATCGCTTTCGCTGCCACATCGAAGGCGCGGCTGTCGGCTTCGCGGATCCCTGCCAGTGCCCGGTAGTATCCCTGCTGCCCCTCAATCTTGCGGCATCCGGCTACCAGCGCCTCCATCACGTCAGCCAGTTCCGGTAAGCGGGCGACTTTGCCGCCCCACTCGTCCAGAAACGGCGACAGCGGCAGGAGAAGTTCGGCTGACCGGCGGAGCGCTTTCACCGGTCGAAGCGGATAGTGCCGGTGTCCTTCGGCTGACATTCCGGTAGCCTGATACATCTTTACGGCAGCCGCGAACTTGCCGCGCTCAGCGTACTCGTCCAGTTCGGGCCGGGTGGCCGGAGTTTTGGTCCAGAAACTCAGCCCCTGGGTCAGATCGCCACGGTTGTGCGCCAGCGACATGACCACTTTCAGCAAATCGATTTCGGCTCCTGGCTCTTTCGAAACCGCCGCAAAGATCGCCTCCTCACGGGCGATCTCCTTATTAATAGCGGTCCGGGCGGCGTCGGCCGATTCCGTGTCGCCGAGCTCCAGGAAACGCCCAAGCGCCCCGGCCAGCACGCTCCAGTGTTCGCCGTCATGTCCGCTGACATCCCGGCAGACACGCGTCGAGATGCCGTCGAGGGCCCACTTTTGCGCTTCCAGAGCCAGCGCAAGCATAGGCCGCAGGACGTCGGGGTCGCGCGATTCGCGCCACAGCAGCCCGCGAATTTTCGAATCGACGTCAGTGGGGACGAACGTGGCGACGCTGGCATGATGACACGCCACGCACAGGGCGAAGTAGTCCTGAATCTGGTCCTCAGCGGTAAGGCCAGGCGCGAGCATAGTCCGCCACGACGCCAGAATACGCAGGAATCCATGCGGACCGCCGCCCAGTGTCACAGGTCTGCCGGGTTCAGCCGGAGGCAGTCGAGCAACCAGGAAGGGAGCCGCGTTCCAGACTAAATCGGTCAGAGATGCCGGAGAAATCCATTTGCTCCAGGCCGGAGAAGCGAGCCCGGCTTCAGAATCAGCCACGAATCCCAGAATGACACGCTCGGCGACAAATGAGCTTCGAAATAACCTATTAGTCTGTTCTGGCAGACCGAAAAGCCAGACGTGGGTACCAAAGTAATGCAGAAACAAGAACTTCCACTTCGGCATCTGGACGCGGACGCCGTTTGGGAGGCCTCATTCGACGGACTGCGACTCACTGACCGCGACGGCTACACTCTTCGGGTGAACAACGCGTACTGCCGGCTGGTGCAGAAGCCACGGGAGGAGCTGGAAGGGCAGCTGTTTACCAATGTCTATGCCCTGGATGTCCAGAGCAAAACACTGCGGGCCTATACGGAGCGTGTGCGGTCGGGCCACGTGCCCGAGGGTTACTTCGAACGCCGCATGAGGTTCGCGGACGGTCGCGAGGTGTGGCTGGATTTGTCGGTATCCCTGATGCAGAACGGCGGAGAACTTGCCGTTTTGTCGGCCATCCGAGACGTTACCGAACGGAAAGAAAGCGTCAATCTTGCCGTCCAGTCCGACGCCCGGTTCCGAACGCTGCTGGAAGGGTCGGCAGACGCAAATATTCTCATCGTGAACGGCAGATTTGTGAACTGCAATGTCGCTGCACTCAGGCTGCTGGAGCATGAGCGAGATTTCATCATTGGCAAGACGCCCGCCGCCGTCTCCCCAACGCTGCAGCCTGACGGCCAGAGTTCAGAGGAGGCGGCGCGAATATGGATACAGAAAACTCTGACGGAAGGCGCGGCGCGGTTTGAGTGGGTCCACCAGAAGAGCGACGGCCGACCGGTGTGGGTGGAGGTGGTACTCACCGCCCTGCCCTGGGATACAGGCAAGTGCCTCTTCGGCACCTGGCGCGATATCACCCACCGTAAAGAGGCCGACGCCGCTCTCTCCTTCGAGCGGCATCGCCTCGCCAGCATCATCGAAGGCAGCAATCTCGGCAGTTGGCAGTGGAACCTCCAGACCGGTGAAGTCCTCATCAACGACCGCTGGGCCGAAATGCTCGGCTACACAATGCAGGAGCTTTCACCCACCAACTTCGAGACCTGGAGAACGCTGGTTCACCCTGCCGACCTTAGCCACAGCGAAAAACTCGTCAGACGCCATATTGCGGGTGAGCTGGATCACTACGACGTCGAAGTCCGGATGCGCCACAAAGACGGACGCTGGATCTGGATCCACACCATTGGCAGAGTTGTCGACTGGAGCAAAGCCGGGGAGCCGCAACTCATGTACGGCACCCACAGCGACATATCCAGCCGTCGGCAGGCCGACGAAGTTCTGCGCGCCACCAACCGGAGCCTGGAGGAAGCCACCGCCCGGGCACACAAGATGGCGGATCGTGCAGAGGCGGCGAATGTAGCCAAAGGTGAGTTCCTGGCCAACATGAGCCATGAGATCCGAACTCCACTCAACGGGGTGATCGGAATGTCGGGATTGCTGCTCGATACCAGTTTGAACGAGGAACAGCGCAGCTACACGGAAGTAATCCGGTCCTGCGGCGAGGCCCTGCTGGCGCTTGTCAACGACGTACTCGATCTGTCCCGGCTGGAAGCGGGTAAACTCTCGGCTCAGTCCATCGCTTTCCGCCTGTCCGGGCTGTTGCGTGATCTGACTGTCATGTTCCGGCCACAGTGCCTCCAGAAAGGACTCACATTCACCGTCAACGTGGCCGAAGACATGCCCAGAGCGTTTCGGGGCGACTCGCACCGGCTGCGCCAGGTCCTCATCAACCTGATCGGAAATGCAATCAAGTTCACGCAACACGGGGTAATCGCCATCGAGGTAAGTATGGATTCCGGCGCGCTGTGTTTTTCGGTCCGCGACACGGGCGTCGGCATCCCGGCCAACAGGTTGCCGGAACTGTTCGAGAGGTTCACCCAGGTGGACGGTTCACTGACCCGGAAACATGGCGGCAGCGGGCTCGGACTGTCAATTTCCCGGCGTCTGGCCGAGCTGATGGGCGGCACAATCT
>JAWXCM010000439.1:0-12291 GCA_034408745.1 Bryobacteraceae bacterium | reverse complement strand
GTGCTACAGATCGATCTGGGTTACCTGTATGAGCACCGTCGGCCTGAGGTGGGACCCGCCCGGCACATGTGGCTCACATCAATCCATTTCAAAAAGACGTCACGCAGGGCCGATCCTGATCCATAGGTGCACCTTGTTCAACACACATCCGAACTTACTCGACAGAGAGGAACGCACATGAAGTGGTCTTGGAGATTAGGCAAGTTTTTGGGAGTCGATGTATACATTCACGCGACGTTCCTGGTGTTGATCGGGTGGATTGCGCTGAGCCATTGGCTCCGGGCGCGCACGGTAGAGGCGACCCTGGCGGGGGTGGCTTTCGTCCTGGCGATATTCGCCTGCGTGATGCTGCACGAATACGGACATGCGCTGGCCGCCCGAAAGTTCGGCATCCAGACCCGCGACATCACTCTGCTGCCCATCGGGGGCGTGGCGCGGCTGGAGCGGATGCCGGAAGAGCCGCGGCAGGAATTGTGGGTGGCTTTGGCCGGCCCGGCGGTCAGCGTGGTGATTGCCGCAGCGCTGTTTGTCTGGCTGCAGGCGAAGAACGGGCTGGAACCGCTGGCGAACCTTGGTGTCGCGCAGGGCTCGTTCCTCGAGCGGCTGATGGTGACCAATGTCATGCTGGCCCTGTTCAACCTGATCCCAGCCTTCCCGATGGACGGCGGGAGGGTGCTCCGCGCGATCCTCGCTAGCCGGATGGAATACACGCGGGCTACCCAGATCGCGGCAAGGATCGGCCAGGGGATGGCATTCCTGCTTGGGCTGGCGGGATTGTTCTTGAACCCGTTCCTGCTTTTCATCGCGCTGTTCGTGTGGATCGGGGCGACGCAAGAAGCGAGCGTGGTTCAAATGACGTCGTCCCTGGCGGGCGTGCCGGTGCAGCGAGCAATGATGATCGATTTTCGCACTCTCGCCCCCCATGACAGGCTGTCACGAGCGGTCGAACTGATTCTAGCCGGGGCGCAGCAGGATTTCCCTGTGGTTGAGGACGGACAGGTGAGCGGCGTCCTTACCAAGGGGGATGTCCTGGTCGCGCTGGCGCAGCATGGCGAAGAGCGTCTGGTATCCGAAGTGATGCGCCGCGATATCCAGATCGCCGACTCGTCCGACATGCTGGCCACCGCGTTCGAGCGATTGCAGGAGTGCGAGTGCCATAGCCTGCCCGTGATGCACAACGGCAGGCTGGTGGGCATACTCACTGCGGAGAACGTGGGCGAGTTTCTCATGGTGCAGTCAGCGCTCGGCGGCCGGCGGTTGGAAGGCGCAGCAGCAGCATGAGACCTGGAGAACCGATACGCAAGACCCGGCTTGAGGATGCCCCCCGTTTGTCTGCAGTTCCGCCCCGATGTTGGCCGTCGGCAATGTCGGCCGCCTGTTTCATGTCCGAGCGGTGTTTGTGCGGGGATTCCCTCCCCTTCAGTGCCCGAATGAGTTCAGCGCCGTTGTGGCGGAAACGCTTTTCTTCCTTCGCCCGCCGGTTCGTTGCCAACAAGCGTACGGCAGTGCCGCGCAGCGGGCACCAGCGAGACTGCAGGAAGGGCGGCGTCCGGATGAAAGCGGCGCACTTCCAATTCCGCCCAATACTTGTGATCGCGGCCACCGTCGTTCTGCCGGCAGTCGAGGGAGTTTCTCCCGAGGAGGGCCGCTGATGACTGTCCAGAGGCAATCTCGGCCCAGTTCCGCAGCGAGGGCGTTGACAGCGGAGTGGCACCGGATCGAGCCTGCGGCGGTCGCGGCCCAGCTCGAGAGTGATGTGACCCGCGGTATTGATGATTCCGAAGCGCTCGCCCGACTTGATCGATTCGGGGCGAACGTGCTGGAGGAGCGGGTTTCCAGGTCGCCGTGGCTTCTTCTGTGGGATCAGATGTCCAGCGCCCTGGTTGTCATATTACTGGTGGCGGCGTCCGTCTCATTCGCGGTGGGCAGCCTAAAGGACACTGTTGCCATTCTGGCCATCGTGGTTCTCAACGCGTTGTTGGGATTTTTCCAGGAGTACCGGGCGGAGCGCGCCATGGCTGCCCTGCGGAAGTTGGCCGTGTCCAAGGTGCGCGTCCGCCGCGACGGGGCCGTAAAGGAAGTTGCCTCCGAGCAAGTTGTTCCGGGGGACATCGTCATTCTCGAAGCGGGAAACCTGGTGCCCGCGGACGGTCGCGTAATCGAATCCGCCAGCCTTCGTGTGCAGGAGGCGGTTCTCACCGGCGAGTCCGAGGCCGTCGACAAGCGGGCCGCGGCCATACCGGGGAACGGCGTGCTGGCGCTTGGCGACCAGGCCAACATGGTCTTCATGGGAACGACCGTTTCCTACGGGCGCGGGCAAATCATCGTCGTGGCTACTGGAATGGCGACGGAACTGGGGCGCGTGGCCGAACTCATTCAGGGTGTCGTGCAGATGAAGACACCCCTGCAACGCCGGCTGGAAGGACTGGGGCGCACGATGGCGGTAGCGGCCCTGTGCGTTGTCGGGGCCATCTTCGGGCTCGGTGTTCTGATGGGCGAGGACTGGCGGCTGATGTTCATGACGTCGGTGAGCATGGCGGTCGCAGTTATTCCGGAGGGCCTGCCCGCCGTTGTGACGATCGCGCTCTCGTTGGGGGCGCAACGGATGCTGGGCCGGCAGGCACTCATCCGGCGGCTTCCGGCGGTTGAAACCCTGGGCTCGGTGACGGTCATCTGTTCCGACAAGACCGGAACGCTCACCGAGAACCGAATGACGGTGACGCTGCTGGATCTCGCGGGTCACCGGGTGGACATCTCAGAGGATCTGAGGCGTCGGATGCCCGCCTCAGCAATTTCGGACGGACCGGCTAAGATCGTTGAGGAGGAGCCCGCGCTCGCTCTGCTCCTGATGGGGGGAGCGCTGTGCAACGATGCCACGCTCGAACCTGACAGTGGACGCCCCGGCCACTTTCGGGCTGCCGGCGATCCGACCGAGGGCGCTCTGGTGATAGCGGCGGCCCGTTACGGCTTGTTGAAGGAGAGACTCGAGGCCACCTATCCTCGAATCGCCGAAGCGCCGTTCGATTCCGACCGCAAGCGCATGACTACAGTTCACCGTATCGCGGACTGCAACGCCTGGATCGGAGCGTGCCTGGAGCTTGACCCGGAGACGCCCATCGCTTTCGCCAAGGGCGGGGTGGACAGTCTCCTCGATGTCTGCTCGCGGGTATGGGATGCCGGTAAGCCGGCGACCCTGAACGAAGACTGGCGGGAACGCATCGGCAGCGCCAATGACGAATTGGCACGAGGCGGTATGCGGGTGCTCGGGGTGGCATTTCGCTTCGTCCCCGGCGGGAGCCAGGCCGGCGCCGGGAACCCGGCGAACCTCGAGCAGGATCTCATCTTCATCGGCCTGGTGGGAATGATTGATCCGCCGCGCCCCGAAGTCCAGAAGGCCGTCGCGACGTGCCGGGGCGCCGGCATCCGGCCGGTGATGATAACGGGCGATCATCCCGTGACCGCCCGCCGTATTGCGCAGGACCTGGGCATTTTGGGCGAGGGCCGTGTCATGACCGGCCCCGACCTGGCACGTGCGTCCCGAGAAGATCTCGATCGGCTCGTCGAAGAGGTCGCGGTCTTCGCCAGAGTCGCGCCAGAGCAAAAACTACAGATCGTGGAGGCGCTCCAACGACGCGGGCACGTCGTCGCGATGACCGGAGATGGAGTGAACGACGCACCCGCGCTGCGGCGAGCGGACATCGGCGTTGCCATGGGGATCACCGGGACCGACGTTTCGAAGGAAGCGGCGGTTATGGTGTTGCTGGACGACAACTTCACCACTATCGTCGCCGCCGTGGAGGAAGGCCGGTCAATCAACGACAACATCCGGCGCTTCCTCAAGTTCTCCCTGGCCGGCAACCTGGGCAAGGTTCTACTGGTGTTCATGGGACCTTTGCTCGGCATGCCGCTGCCGCTCACGCCGTTCCAGATCCTCTGGCTGAACCTGGCCACGGACGGTGTCCTTGGCCTGGGCATCGGCGTAGAACCGGCCGACCGCGGCACCATGCGGCGGCCGCCCCATTCGTCGTCGGAGGGAATCCTCGCGAGGGGGCTCGGCCTTCAGATTGTCTGGCTAGGCACCTTGATGGGCGTCGTGAATCTCGCCGTTGCCTGGTGGGCCTGGACTACCAGACAACCAGCCTGGCAGACGATCGTGATGAGTACGGTCGTGCTACTGCAGGTTATCCAGGCCCATGTGAGCCGATCATCGAGCGATTCGGTCTTCAGACTCGATCCCTTCTCGAATCGGGCTCTGCTTGCGGCGACCGGACTGATCGTCGCGCTTCAGACCATCGTGATCTATGCCCCGCCGATTCAGGGAATTTTCGGAACTGCGGCTCTTGCCGCACACCAAGTCGTGGTCCCGATTGCCGCCGGCCTGCTGCTGCTTGCCATCACCGAGGGAGCCAAATGGTTCGGCCGAAGCAGAGGAAGCCCCTGAGGTTCGTGGTGTTGAAGATGGCCTGCAACGACGTCTTTGCAGACGAGTTCCCGGCCGCTGTCGCACATACCGTGGGCGATCAACCTCTTTCCGGGCGGGGAACGGTGGCTTCTGAGAACAAACTGCGTGCTTCTTGACCATACGAGACCGGACCCGAAAAGCGGAGGAAGACACCAGAGCGCTCACGAACTCACCAGCGTTTGAATCTGTTGGAAAGCAGCTTTGATCACCGGTGGCGGGCAAACCACGAAAGTTCGAAACGTGTCCACGACGGGGAGCCACTACTCTTCTGCCCGTCGGCCATCCGGAAGGAATCCGTTTGACGTATAGTCGGCCTAAAATCAAACCGCCTGTGCGGATCGGAACCGCCAGGTCGGTTGGGCTCCGTCTCACGACTCTGACTGTCCGGGAAGATATCCATGAGGTCAGGCTCGATGAGCACCAGATTCGTGCCTGCGGTGGCCTGGTCAGGGTATTTGCCCCGAACACCACCCTTAAGCTGCGAAAGATCGTATTCTTCTCGCATATCACTGTCGCGATCAGCCACGACTGATTTCTTCTTCATACTGTTTTTGCTCTGCCGCCGTTGCCAGGCGAGCGCTAATTATCCGAATCCTTCCTCCGCGCTCGCAATGAGCAACGAAAGTCAGATGCGCCTTCATTGTATGGCCAATGGTGATCTCCCGGTGCTCGTTCAGGGAATGGCCGGGATCGGGGCAGGTGGTTGCGGGCGGATTGAGGAACACAGTCGCAGCATCCTCAAAAGCTACTCTGTGCTTCTTGAGATTCGCCGCTTCCTTGCGCGCATCTCACTCGAATGTCACCCCAACCACGGTAGCGCAGAGTGGCAGCCAGGGCGGCGGGCCGCTGTCCGCATGGCGGTTCTCAGGCCGAACCAGGCGTTCGCGGCTGCCCGTTTGTCGGGTCCTTCGAAATCCGAGCTTTGCTGCTACTACGCGCCGAAAGTCCTCTGCCCGGGCAACAGGCAGGAACGATATCGGTGGTGTCGGCCGGCGCATCTGATTTGGTGCGCGTACTCGTCCGAAATCATTTGGAAGACGGCTGCGAGTTCAACGCTGGGCGAGCGGTCCGCTGGAGCTCGAGTTAGCTATGCGCGTTTGCAGCGATTTCTCAGATGACCTCCGTCATGAGACGTGACACGGAAGACTGAACGAGAAGGTGCTGCCAACACCCGGTTCACTCTCCAGCCAGACTCGCCCTCCATGCCGTTCCACGATCCGCTTCACGGTCGCCAGGCCAATCCCGCTACCCAAAGTCTCTCGGCCGTGCAGCCGTGAGAAAAGCTGAAACACCTTCTCATGGTGTTCAGGGGATATGCCCTGACCGTTGTCGCGGACGTGAAACACGTA
Source organism: Bryobacteraceae bacterium (assembly GCA_034408745.1). Classification (GTDB taxonomy): domain Bacteria; phylum Acidobacteriota; class Terriglobia; order Bryobacterales; family Bryobacteraceae; genus JAWXCM01. The sequence goes on along the minus strand of JAWXCM010000439.1, from coordinate 6,480 downwards.
GAAATCGCTTTGTCGATCCCAGGTGACATGCACCCGCGGCACGACCTCCGGACGCCGGTATTTGAGCGAATTGCCGATCAGATTTTGAAAGACCTGCACCAGCAGGCTCTCCACGGCGTTCACGGCCGGCAATGCGTCGCGCATGACGACCGCCCCCGTTTCCTCGATGCGAGTCCGGAGGTTCTCGGTCGCTGTCGAAAGCGCCGCGTTTGCATCCACCGGCTGCACGGGAAGCGCTCCGGAACTCGCCGAACGCGCGTAAACCAGCAGACTCTCGATCAGTCTCGACATCCGTTCCGCGGAACCGGTGATGTGCTGCACGTACTGCACCGCGTCGCCTTCCAGTTTGTCGCCATACCGCCGCGACAGCAATTGCGCAAATGCTGTGATCCCCCGCAGAGGTTCCTGCAGGTCGTGCCCGGCACTATAGGCAAACCGCTCCAAAGCTTCATTGGAAGCTCGAAGCGTGTCTTCCGTATCTTTCTGGTCCTGAATATCGGTAGATGTGCCAAACCAACGCAGAACAGACCCGTACTCATCGCGAATTGGCTCCGCCTGCGCCAAAAACCAGCGGCACGCGCCGTCGTGACGGCGGAACCGGTACTCCACACTGTACCGCTCACCCCTTTGCAGGCTGTGGGCCCAGCAGCGCTGCACCTCCGCCACATCGTCCGGATGCACGAACACGGCCCACCGTTCCCCCTCGCACTGTTCGAAGGTCGTGCCTGTGTACTCGTACCAGCGCCGGTTGAACCACTCCACGTACCCGTCAGAGCGCGTAACCCACACGAGTTGCGGCAGCGAATCGGCGATTTGCCGGAATTCGGTCGCATTGCGCGCAACCTGCTCCTGCAGTACCCGCCTCGCTTCTTCGGCGTTCATCCGCTCCGTTACGTCAGAGCCGATGGCCACCACGCCCGACCGAGTGCCGTCCGCCTCGGTCATCGCGGTGTACACCAGGTCGAAGAAGCGCAGCGCGGCTGCCTCTCCCGGCGTCATCTGAACATAGGCAGGCAAGCCTGTGCCCACGAAGGGCTCGCCCGTCCGTATTACATTCTGAAGAAGTTTGTCGAAGCCCTGACTCTCCAACTCCGGCAGAGCCTCGTTCAGCGCTTTCCCGATGATCTCGCGATGGCCAATCACCCGGTAATAGGCGCTGTTCGCCAGTTCGAAAATCAGCTCCGGCCCACGTAGCACCGCAATGAAGGCGGGAGCCTGTTCGAATACCTTGGACAGACGGTCCCGTTCCACGGCCAGTTCCAGTTCGCGCCGCCTCAGCGAATGCTCGGCCTGCTTTCGCTCGGAAATGTCGCGAGTGATCCCTACCATTCGCGTCGGATTGCCAGCCGCATCTCGTAGTACTTCTCCGAATCCCGCCAACCAGCGCTCCGCGCCGTCCGGCAACACCACCCGAAACTCCGCGTTGTACGCGCCACCTGGCTCGAGACCGCGGCGCAGGGCGGCCTGCACTCGTTCACGGTCGTCCGGATGCACCGTCTCGAGTATTTCCTGAACTGTAATCGGCGCTGGCGTCAGTTTGAGCGCGAACAGCTCCCGAACCGTCTCATCCACATCGATGGAGCCCGACGCCGGGTCCCACTGCCAGACACCGTAGCTGCCCGCGTGAAGCGCAATCCGGAATCGCGCTTCACTTTCCCGAAGTGCCGCTTCGGCGAGTTTTCGTTCCGTGATGTCGATCAACGCGCCGACCAGGCGTGGGTATCTGGCGCCCGGCTCGTCCGCCACCGCCTCCGCACGAGATGCAACCCAGCATTGCCCTCCGTCAGCACGAACGATCCGATACTCCAAATAGTGACCCTCGCGAGTTCCGGCCGTTTTCTCGATCGCGCGCTCCACCCCCGGCCGGTCTTCCGGATGAACCCGGCTGAAATAGTCCTCCACTTGCGGCTGCTCTTCCCGCGCAAACCCAAATAGCCGCTTGGTTCCATCAGTGACGGTGGGTGGCACATCAGGATCCAGGCTGATGTCGAATGTACCCGCCCGCGCCGCGTCCAGGGCCAGCCGCAGCCGTCGCTGTGCGGTGTCGAGCGCACTCTCGGTCTCCTTGCGGTCCGTAACATCCTGAACGACGCCGATCATGCGCTCCGGCTTGCCTTCCGGAGTGTAGTAGAAGCGTGCTCGCCCTTCCAGCCAGCGGACCGTGCCGTCCGGCCAAACGGTGCGGTAATCCTGACAGTATTCCGCCTTCCGTTCCGCCATGCAGCCCGCAATTTCGTGCCGAACGTACTCTCGGTCGTCTGGATGAAGGCACGCCAGGAAGTGCTCGAACGTGCCTTCGAACTCACCTTCGTCGAGACCGAAAAGGGGGCTGTGATACCCGCCCCAGAGGATACATCCGGACTCGATATCCCATGCCCACGTGCCGAGACGGTTCGCCTCCAGAGCAACCGCCAGTCTCTCATTGGCTGCGCGCAACTCATGCTCGAGTTGCATTTGACGCGTGATGTCGTTGAACGTGCAGACCGCCCCTGTGATAACACCCTTGTGCTGCACCGGTACCGCATTTACGGACAAGTGAACGAGTTCCCCGTCACCCCGCCGGTACAGCAGATACTCCTGCGAGATCACTTCGCCGTTCAGCAGAGCCCGCGCGATCGGATACTCCTCGGGCAGATAACGGCTCCCGTCTTCATGAACACCTCCGTACCCGGCGTACCCCTGCACTTCCTCGCTCGGAATCGCAGGATGGCCCAGGAGTCGTTCGGCTTCCCTGTTGGACACCTCGATACGGCCGTCCGGAGCCTTGACGACAAACAAACCCGACGGCATCTGATCCATTACGGCACGAAGCCGCTCCTGCGCATCACGCAACTCCGCCATCAGCTGCTCTCGGTGTACCTCCGCCTGCTTTTGCGCACTGATGTCTTCGATAACGGAGATGAAATGTTCCGGCGTGCCGTCCTCGTCGCGCTGCAGCCCGACTGTCTTCTGAATCCAGACGGCACGCCCATCCTTGCGGATACACCGCTTTTCCATCGTGTAATGGCCGATGTGTCCGGCCAGCAGCCGCTTCGCATTCTCCCAGTCCGGCATCCGGTCTTCGGGATGCGTGATGTCATCGGAGGTAAGTTGCAGCAGTTCTTCCCGGCTGTACCCGGTTATGTCGCAAACACGCTGATTGAGGCGGAGCCAGTGGCCGTTCAACGCCACGTGCGCGATGCCTACTGCGGCGTTCTCGAATGTGTATCGAAACTGTCGCTCGCTCGCGCGCAACCGCGACTCCGCCAGTTTGCGCTCGGTAAGGTCTTCCACTATGCCCGTAAGTCGCACGGGCTTGCCTTCATCGAACTGCACCTGGCCTGTTGCAGAAATCCAGCGGATGTCGCCGTTCACCCGGTGTACCACCCGGTACTCTGCCCGGTAACGGCCGTCTCCTGCCGGATGCAGCGCCCGGTTTACCGCCTGTTCGGTAGCCGCTCGGTCCTCCTCGTGCACGCCCAACAGGAACGTCTCATAATCTACCCCTTGATCTGGTGCGACCCCCCAGAGTTCCCGAACGCGTTCGTCCCAGGAAATAAAGCCGCTGACGAGGTCGTAGTCATGCACACCCAGACTGGAAGCCTCTTTGGCAAGGGACAGTGCATCAATGGTGGTCTGTGACTCGTGGGCGACCGCCGCGTGCCCCCGGAGTCCCACCAGATACACAACTCCTTCGTCGATCGACGGCGTCGCCTGCAGGACAACAGTCAGGTACTGCCCGTCGGCGCACCGCAGACGAAGCGGCCATCTGTCGAGAGCCTCATTGCGCAGGAGTCGGTCAATTACTACATCTGCCTCCGCGACGTCCTGCGGATGCGCCATGTCGCGCAGACTCATCGAGAGCAGGGTGTCAATCGGCCAACCGAGCAAACGGTGAAAAGTCCCGTTCGTGCGAAGCCAACCCAAATCCGGGAGCGCGGCGACGGCCATCGCATCCGGCCAGGTCTCGAAGAGTGCCGCCGGTTGTTCCCACGATCTGCGAGTCGCAGCATCGTCATTCATGGGTGAATATCGCCAAAATAGAGCATATCTCAATCTCGGCAGGCTTGCGCTCCAGAGGCTTCGACCTGAAAACTTCGCTGAATCAGATTGGGCGACTACTAACGTGCAAGGGCGCTCTCGGAGCGTAGCCCGCGTCTCGCGCGGCAGCTCAGCCCCCTTGAGCAACCCCGCAGGCACTGAGCACGTCTTACTCACTGATGGCGAACGCACAGCACGAAAACAACGACACGTACCGCTTATACAGTGGCAGACCAGGTGCCGTCACCGTGGTAAATCAGGACGGCTTTGTCATGGCTGAGTACGATCAAAGTACTGGTGCCACCGCATGGCTGAGAGTCGTCGCCGCAACCAAACGGGAGTCTGTCGAACAACGGCTCGCACAGCAGTTTCCGGCAGTGGTCGAGACGACTGTGGCTGCTCCCAGGTCTCGTGCAAAGAACCCCAAACCCTGAGCAGACGAGTGTAACTCGGCGCGTCGAGCCGGCAACGCCGTTTCTGACGCGATTTGCGACCCTGCGGCGACGCCGGCGCCTGATCACCATCACCCCGGAACGTGGATCGGCATGGCCCGGAATACGCACCTTGAGCCCTCCTGGGAGAAGACCTTAGTCAGTCTGTCCTGTCTTGAAGACGATGCCAGGGGTGAACGTCCGAGCGTCCGCCTCGCGTTCCCAGAGCTTTGACGCTCCCCACGTCTTTTCTGCCTACCTGCACGCCCTACACTGGAATCTCGTCCACGCGGCCGACGCAGCCACGCTGACGGCGCTGCGGGCCGGGAGAAAAGCCGTTCGTCGATTACGCGAGAGCAACAATTCTGATTCAGGACCCGGTTACCGGCGGGATCCGTCAGCCGACCTCAGCACGGGAATCAACAGGGATTCGTCACACGCGTACTGCGGATCGACTCTCAAGTACCGGCCTGCCTTCCCCGACAGGTTTGTCTCCATTCAAGACGCCTGCTCCCATATCAAAGAATTCATCCTCTGGTACAACGAGAGCCACCGCCACTCCGGAATCAGCATGCTGACCCCGTCAATGCTCCATCATTGATCAGTCCGTTCCGCGCACACCGGTACGGTTCCCCGCATTGAGGTCGGCGACTGAATCCTCCACGCTTCTTCAGATAGCCACCGTTCACGCGGCTCGGCGCCAGGTGTAGCGATGGTGCGGACCGCCGACGCGATCAAGCGCGATCACCTCGGCTCCCTCGTTTGGTTTGGCGTCAACCGCACGTCGACATGGTGCGTCCTTCTTCGGCGAGGCAACTACGTCAGGCGAACGCGCTTGATGCCGGGTATGCTGTCGAAACCGGCGTCGAAGGTGGCAATTCTCTCCAGGCGGTGGTTTAACATCACTGCGGCGTGTACCGCGTCCCGGCTGGATATAGCCGCGTGAGCGCAGAGAAGGTCGCGAGCCCGGTCGGTGTCGGCGAGCGTTACGCCCAGGACAACCGGACAGATGCCGGCAAACAGGTCGTAAACGTCGCGCGCCAGGTCCCGTCGGCCAAGCGAGGAATACCGATACAGGATCTCCTGAAGAACCTCGGTACTGGTACATGCAGCAATTTTTCCGGAGCGGACCTGGTCGAGAAATCGACGGGCTGACGCCTTGTGCGGATGATCCGCCCCGGCGACGTACATCGGGATATTGGAGTCGATAAAGATCTTCAAACGCGACCAGCCTCAATCTCTGACAGCATTTGGTCGATATCTGAGGTCGGAGCATCCAGCGCAGCCAGGCGTGCGACGGAGTCCTCTCCGGCGAGTTGCCCCGATCGATCCAATGCCGCCTCTAGTGCCGTCCGCACCCAGGCACCCTTCGACATGCTACTGCGCGCAGCCGCCTTTTCGAGCTTCGCGTCAAGTTCGGGAGGAATCAAAACCTGGAGTCGATGGCTCATATGAGCATGCTAACACACTCCGACCATCTCCCGGGCGCCAAGTTTATCGGCCGGTTCCTGCTGCACACACTTCCGCCCGGGTTTGCACGGATCCGCCATTACGGGGTGCTTGCCTCCCGCAACAAAGGTCGCCTGCTGCCGCTGTGCCGTGCTCTGATCATGGCCGATACGGTGCTGCTGTCGACGGAGGAGACCGCCCGGTTCACCACGGATTCGGAGGTGGCCGCGTTTCGGTGTCCCGATTGCGGGCACGGACCCATGCGGATCGTCTCGCGCTTTCTGCGATTTGAGTCCACAACGGTTTCAGAGCGACACCTCATGATCCGGTACGCGCCCAACCTGGCCCGCCACGATGCGCTTCGGCTTCCGACACCAGAGGTGTCTCTCCGCCTCCCGGCATCGACCTCCAGTTCGAACCGCGGGGCTGTCCTACGGCATCTCAGACCGCGCTTCACCGGATTCACGCCACACGGCCGCTCGCCGAGGACTGCGGCGACATGGCCGTGAGGCAGTGAGCGGGAGATGTGAAAGGACTCCGGCAACGGGGTTGAGGAGCGGGTCAGAGAACCGGACAAGGC
>JAWXCM010000438.1:0-15099 GCA_034408745.1 Bryobacteraceae bacterium | reverse complement strand
GGCCCCAGCCACCGAAGACAAGGACCCCCGCTTCGCCTATACGCTGGCCAACGGCCTGCAGATACTGGAGGCCTTCGCCAGCGGCGCGGCGTTCCTCGGCAACCGTGAACTGAGCGATGCAACCGGCATGCGAAAGGCCACCGTTTCGCGCCTGACGCGGACGCTATGCAGCCTGGGATACCTCCGGGCTTCGCCCGCGACCGGCAAGTTCGAACTCGGCCTTGCGGTGCTGTCGCTTGGCTACCCGCGCCTGATCACGCTGCCCATCCGCCGCGTGGCGCACCTGCTGTTGCAGGGCCTGGCCGATCGCGTACAGGGCGTGGTCAACATCGGGATGCGCGACCGCTTCGACATCGTGTTCGTCGAAAGCTGCCGCGCCGTGGAGGGCCTGGCGACGCGCCGCGAAATCGGCGCGCGGCGGCCGATCTGGACGGGCTATGTCGGCGAAACCTACCTGGCCGGGCTGGGAGAAGAGGCGCGTGAGACCCTGTTCGAGGAAATCAAGGCGGCGAAGCTCACCGACGTCAAGGCGCTGCGAACCGCGGTGCAGGCGCGAATCAAGGAGATGGAGAAGAACCGGTTCTGCTTTTTCACCGGTGATGGGTTGCACGCCATTGCCTCGACCTTCCGGGCGACCGCCGACGGTGAAACTGCGTTCATCTTCTGCCTGGTCAAGGATTCCACAATGTCTAAGCAGAAGATGCTGCAGCAGGTGCCCAGGCAGCTTTGGGACATCATCGGCAAGCTGGAGGAGTCGCTGGGAGCGCCGAGCCCGCAGTACTGATGCCTCCCTCGAGGCCCGCCGATCCCTGGCGGGGGATGGTGCAGTTCGACAAGCTGGCACGCCATGTCGATGGAACCTCGAATCATGCCTGTTTGATTCCGGTGTAAGCTAAAAATACCAAGACTACCCGACACCATTCCCGTCATAGGAGGCGAAGTGAGTTCAGAAGAAATCAGCGTACGCAATCCCGTTGCCAGGTTCGCCCGACAGGGGGCGGTCCCCGTGTTCGATCTGGACAAGCCCATCAAGGGACTGCGCGTGGGCATGCGCAACGACATCATGTGGCGCTCCTGGCTGACAGTCTGCGATGTCTGGTCTGAAATGCTGAAGGGCGACGGCGCGGAGCCGGTGATTCTCCGGGTCACCGAGCACGTCGGCGAAGAGGGTCAGCTGACCAAGGACCTAGTGGATGCCTGGGCGAGCTCGGTGGACTGTGCCATCGTCGGCCTGGCCAATTGAGGGGCGTGCACCCTTTACTCCGTGCGTGACACGGTTGTAGTCGAAGACAGGCAGAAGCCGGTGGTCGTTGCAGTCACCAAGGAATTCGTCGAGCACGGCAGAAACATTGCCTCCATGGAAGGCCACGGCAACATGCGTCAACTGGTGTTTCCCTATCCGCTGGAAGGCCTGCCCGATGAGGAAGTGCGCCGCATCGCGGTGGACATGTACCCGCAATTCCTGAGCATCATCGGAGCTAAGCGATGAGCGCTGTATTGCAAAGCAGCCTCATCCGCGTCAAGAACGATCCTGAAGCCCTGCTCGAATTGTCGCTGGCCGAAAAATGGGGCGACGGATTGCCATTGGTTCCCGCCACGGACGATCGTGTCGAAGCCATGCTGGCCGGCACGCCGCGCCTCAGCACCGACATCGTCGTATCCGAGCTGGCGCCGCGTCATGGCATTGCCACGGTCGAAGTGATTGCCATCAACGCCGTGCTGGCCGGCTGCCAGCCCAAGCATCTACCTCTGGTTATCGCCACGCTCGAGGCGATGTCAAAGCCGTTCTACAACAGCTTCGGCCACGCAACGACCACATCATCGGTAACGCCAATGATCATGGTGAACGGGCCGTTGCGCGACGACATGGGCATCAACTATCGCGCCGGCTGCCTGGGCGGCGCGGACGGACGCGGATCGGCCACCATCGGGCGCGCCGTGCAGTTGTGCCTGCGCAATATCGGCGGCCTGCGCGCGGGCGAAAGCTCGCGCACGGTTTTCGGCCAGCCGGCGCGGCTGGGCGGACTGTGCTTCGGCGAGTGGGAGGAGCGCTCGGATTGGCCCTCCCTGGCCGAGCGCCGCGGCTACACGCGCGACCAGGAAGTCGTTACCGTGCACGGCGGCAAGGGAACCATGGCGCTGGCAAACCAGAATTCCGAGGACGATCATGACCTGGCCTATCTGATCGCCAAAAGCATGGCCTCACCCATGAGCAACCTGCTGCTGGTGCCGCGCTTCACCAACGGCGAGATCGTGGTGCTGATCAATCCGAAGTGGGCGGAGCGCTTCAGCAAGACCTTTCCCAAAATGGAGTCCTTCCAGGATTACCTGTTCGAGCATTGCTGGCAGCCCATCGAAACATGGCGCCCCACTGATCAGGGCTACATGCGCGAGGGCGGACGCGTGGACAGCAAGGGTCGCGTGCACGCCGTCACCCGGCCCGACCGCATCCAGCCCGTGGTGTGCGGCGGATTGGGTGGCTTGCATGGCACCATTCTGCCCAGCTGGGGCGAGAGCGAGATGCAAAGCCAGGAAACCGTTCGCTAACCGATGCATCGAACCCGGTTCGGGCAGGTGAAGCTTCTGCGCTTCGCGTGTCCGAGTCGTGATTTCCTGTTCTAGCCGGTCGCGCCGTCAACCACCGCCTGGATATTGCGGTGCACTCCCTGAACTGCAATTTCGTTGGCGCCGATCAGTGCGTGGAACCCAGGGGGCGCATATTGCAGATTGTGCTGACCGTCCCGCGAAACGCTGCAATCCTCGGTGCGAACGACGTTTTCGACGAAGTCCTGCATGTCCGCCCAAAGTGCGTCGTCAGCGTCGGGATTCGCATGGCCGGGCCTGTAGGTCGTCATCAGCGTGCGGGAGACTCCGACACTGCCCCCCGGAAACACTCGTGAGAGGCCGTAGAATTCACTCCCACCCTTGATCGGCGACACGTTCAGCGTGGCGTTGGGGAAAAAGAAAAAGAGGCCACCGTAGTTGAAATCCGGCCATTCGTGCTGCGGCTTGCCCACGAGTTCACGAAAGTCCGCGCGGCAGGTCGCCATCCAGTGATTGGCGCCATACGCCGTGTAGGCCATGACGTTGCTGACGGCGATCCGGGCGATGGATTTGGCATGCAGGGTCGCGAAGTGGTAACCCTCGCAGAAGGTGTCGTTGACGTATTTCCAGTTGGCGGCGGCGTCGATGATCCCGGACTTGACCGGTTTGGCCAGATGCAGTTCCAGCTCGGCGACCACGGGCGCGAAGTCGCCGAGGTGGGCTTCGACATCGATTTCCTGCGTGCCCGGCTCTCCCTGAACGAAAATCATTCCCTTCCATTCACCGACCGGCACCGGAACAAGGCCGCGCTGTTCGCGGTCGATTCCCGCAAATCCCTCGGCGCCGGGGATGCCGGCGAGTTTTCCATCGAGATCGAAGGTCCAGCCGTGGAATCGGCAGGTGAGCCGGCGTTTCCTGTCGCATTCCGTGACGACCTTGGCACCACGATGAGCGCACATGTTCAGAAAAGCGCGGACTTTTCGCTCTTCATTGCGCACCAGAACGATGCTGGGGCCCAGATCCTCGAACAGCAGCGTATCCCCGGGTTCCGGAATATCCCGCGACAGCGCTGCGAGCACCGGCCGTTTCAGAAACAGTTCCCGACGCTCCAGGTCGAAACGCGCTGGATCGGTAAAGGCCCTTGCATCCAGCGGCATCGGGCCGCCCCGGGCGAGGTCGGTGGTACCGTCGGCCAGGTGCCTGACCAGCCGTTGCAGCATCGCGGTGCGCCGCTGTTGCCTCGCTGCCGCCCAATGCGGCGACGGGCCGGCGATAGTATCGTTGTCTGCCATTTGATCCTGCGAGAAGGGTGGTCCACTTGAAATTCAACTGACGGAGCAAGCGTTCCACTTGCCCATTGCGTCCCAAGACTAGCCGCATATCAGCTTTAGCGTCAACGCGCGCGTCGCGTGCGCAATGTGGGCTCTCCGTTGAGGTAGGATTGAAGCGAGGTCAGAACAGACCGAGGAGCTAGCGCATGCGCGTCATCGACGCACAGTTTCACTGTTGGGAAGCGGAAAGCGATCAGTGGCCGTGGGATCCGGAATTCGGCAAGCCCGGAACGCCCATGGCCCCATCCCGCGCGCACTATGAACACGAGCCGTTTCCCGCCACCGGACTCATCGGCGCAATGGAGGAAGTGGGCGTCGACGCCGGCCTGATCGTCCTGCCGAGCATCTATGGCATGGACAATCGCTATGCCCTATCCGTCGCGGCCAAATATCCGGACCGCTTCGCTGTGATCGGAAAAACCGACGAGTTCTCCCCCGACCTCGAAACCAAGGTGTCGTCGTGGCGGGATCAGCCCGGAATGCTCGGGATTCGAGTCATCGTAGGCGCGAAAGAACGGCATCGCCTCGAAAGTCCCGAACTCAACCGGCTATTTGCCACCGCATCGAAATACTCCGTGCCCATCTGCCTCTACACGCCAGGTTGCCTTGCCAATGCCGTTGCAGTCGCTGACAGGCACACCGAGCTGACGCTGGTAATCGACCATCTGGGCATGGAAGCGCCACCGGCCATCCCTATTCAGGGCGATGCGTTCGCCGAATTGCCTTCCCTGCTCGAGTTGGCACGGCGGCCGAATGTTTCAGTCAAGATCTCCGGCGCCCCCGCGCTTTCCTCGGAGAAATATCCGTTCAGCGACATCTGGCCCTCTCTTGCGCTGGTGTTCGAGGCCTACGGCTTCGATCGCGCCATGTGGGGCTCTGATTTCACGCGGGTGGCCAGCCTGCATTCGTACCGCGAGGCACTGGACTACATCCGGTTGTCGAGTGCGCTGTCCAACAGCGAGAAAGAGCAGCTCCTGGGGGGCACCTTGTCCAAAATCTTTCGTTGGCCGCCTTCCGCCTAAACACAGATTGCAAATTTTCCGCCGCGGCAATGCACGCGGACGAACACCAGCATCAGTATTTGTTTCTGATTGAACAATCGCTCAACGAGTTGTTGCAAATGAAGTTGCAATCTGTTTGAATCCACCGGCAAATCGGGCGCCACGACCACACATGAGGGGAAACCAATGATCAGCAATAGCGCAGTACGCCACACAAAACTATTCATGCTCGCAGCTGCCACGGTCGGCACGCTGAGCGTTACGACAGGAGTGCAAACGAGTTTCGCGCAGGCGGCAAAGCCGCCGTTCGTCGTGGGATTCACCGACGTGCTGTCCGGGCCCAATGCCGGCCTCGGAACGCCGCTGCTGGCGGGTGCCAAGGCATATTTCGATTCGGTGAATGCCAGGGGTGGGGTGCACGGCCGCAAGATCGATCTTCGCGTGATCGACAGCCAGGCCGACGCCACGCGCGTCGCCACATCGATACAGGACCTCCAGGGCGCCGGCGCAGTGGCCATCATGGGCCTCACCATCAGCGGCAATGTCGAGGCGGCGGCGCCGATCGCCAACCGCGCCAAGGTCTCGCTCTTTTCAGGCGGGACAAGCGCCAAACTCCTGAACCCGTTCCAGCCCTATCTTTTCTCCAGCGACATAACAACGGCATCCGAAGGGCAGATGCAGATCGACTTCGTCCGCAAACATCTCTTCCCCAACAAGAATGATCTAAAGGTTGCGCTCTATTACAACCAGACGGCGGGCGTGATTGCGTACGTTGAGATCCTGAAGGACCTGATGAAGCAGCAGCAGCCCGGCTGGAGGGTCGTGGCGGATGAGGTTGTTCCCCTGAACGTCACCGATGCCGGCGTGGCTGTGGCCAAGATGCTCAGCGCACAACCCGATGTCGTCATCATGGGCGCGGTCGATCCGGTTGCCATCCTTGCGGTCCGGGCCATGGTCGCCCAGGGCAGCAAGATTCCGGCAGTCAATTTCCACGGCGGAAACGCCGAGCGGACCATGCTGGTCAACAACTACCCGGGCTACTACGCCATCCGCCAATACCCGACCACTCAGGACAGCAATGCGGGAAGGGGATATGCCGAGATGATCGCGGCGATGAAGTCGGTTGGGATATATGACGGTCTGATCACCAGCTACAACGCCATCACCGGCTACAACACTGCCCTGCAGATCACGGCCATCCTCAACAAGTGCGGCGAGAATTGCAATTCCGAATCTCTGCAGAAGACCACGCATGGAATCGGCCAGATCGATACCGGCGGCATCACCTTCAAGCCAGTGGTCTACAGCCCGACCCGCCACCAGGGTGTCGATACCGGACGCTTCTACCGCGCCAACAACGGCAAGCTCGAAGCCGTTGGCGATATGTACAGCGCAGCCTGGGGCAAACCCTGACCTGAAGGCCGACTGGTCTTGACGGAGTCGACTCGATGACTTCCGGCCTGTGGATTCAGATCCTGGTGCAAACCCTGATCTATACGTCCATGTATGCGCTATTCGGCCTTGGCTATGTCCTCATCTACCGCGCATCGCGAGTGTTCAATTTCGCGATCGCGGAGATGGGGCTTTTCTGTGTGCTGCTCTTTACCACCTGCTACGCCTCCTTCGGGCTGGGATGGGCTGTCGTTCTGACCACCGCAGGATCGCTGGGGCTGGGGGCAGCGCTGTACCTGGGCATTTTTTCCCGGCTCGTCGGCCAGGAGGAATGGAGCCAGATGATCGTTTCCTTTGCCCTGTCCATCGCGCTGCTGGCGATTTGCGGGCTGATATGGGGAACGGGGATCCGGCACATCGATGTTCCCGGCAAGAGCGATACGCTCTTTCAGATTCCGCAGGCCGTCACGCTGACCGTCACAGACGTCGTTCTCGTAGTGATGGGATTCGCGGTGTGGGCCATTCTGTCGTGGGCGACGACCATGTCGCGACTGGGTGTCTACATGCGCGCCACGGCGGAAAACCCGCTGCTGGCGGCGCAGCAGGGACTTCCTGTGACGCTGATCATTTGCACGGCGTGGGGAGTCGGCGCGCTTGTATCCGCGGTCGCCTCGATTTCCTATGGAATCCGCTTGCAGGTCGACCCTTCGATGATCCTGCTCGGACTGGTCGCGGTGCCGGCCGCACTGTTGGGCGGCCTTGACTCGGTATTTGGAAAATTGCCCGGAGCGATAATCCTCGGCGCCGCGCAGGCCACAGCCACCGCGTTCCTAGGATCTGCCGCCGGTGACGTTGTTGCGTTCGCCGTCCTTCTCCTCGTATTGCTGGTCCTCCCGCACGGATTGTTCGGCAGCAAGCAGGTGCGCCGGGTGTGATGGCGCAGTCTTCCGCGTTCGATTCGGCGCCGGGCGGAAGGATGCGTCCGAGCCTCGAATGGGGCCCGTACATCGCCGTCCTTGCCACCATGGCGGCCATTCCGTTCCTGTTCGGCACCACGTCGATACGCACCTTCAATCTGGTTCTTCTCATGGGCCTGACCGCCCAAGGCCTCAACATCATCATGGGGATGGGCGGAATGGTGTCGGTCGCGTCGGCTGCCCTACTCGGAATCGGAGGCTTCCTGGCCGGGCACCTGTCCGAAACAATGGGGGTGGGCATTGTCACATCGACACTCCTGTCTGCCGCACTGGGCATGGGCGTCGGCGTGCTGCTCGCCCTGCCTGGCTTAAGGCTGAAGCACCTGTATTTCGCCACTGCGACGATGGCCATGCATTTCATCATCGTCTTCGTCCTTCAGATCGTGCAGAACGACATGCGCAAGGGCTCGCCGTTTAGCCTGGCACCAGCCAGCATTGCCGGCATCGGGCTGGATACTCCGCTGGACTGGTATGTGCTGTTTTGCGTATTGAGCGCCGTCTTGCTCATCGCGACGCAAATGATCCGGACCAGCAGCCTCGGGCGCGCATTGATCGCCATACGGGATGACCAGGATGCCGCCGAGATCGCCGGCGTGAATACCGTGCGGGCAAAGTTCATCGCGTTCACCATAAGCTCTGGCGTGATCGCAGCCGTGGGGGCCATCCTGGCCTTCTACCAGATGACGGCGTCCTGGGAGGGCATCACCCTGGAACTCGCGATTCAGTTTGTCGCGATCGTCATCGTCGGGGGAATGGGATTTTCCTATGGGCCGATTCTGGGCGCTTTTCTGGTGGTGGGGATACCTGACTTCATCGTGAGGGCACTGGACGGCGTGATCGGGCCCCAACTCGGAAGCCAGATCTTCCTCATCAAGAACACGCTGTTCGGCCTGCTCGTGATCTACTTCATGACCATCGGCCCGGATGGCGTTCCTGGCGCGTTGCGCAAGGGCTACAAGGCGATGGCGCGCTTCTGGCGCCGGATGTCGGCCTCCAGGTCCTCCTGATGTACTCATCACTTTTCTCCTTTCCGGGGCTGCTTCCTCTTGGCGCATTCTGATTCCAGCGGACTCGAGGTCCACGGCCTGTCGGTCTGGTACCAGGGTGTGATTCGCGCGGTGGAGGACGTCAGCCTCGACGTGGCATCCGGCACGACCTGCGGCATCCTCGGATTGAATGGCGCGGGAAAGACCACGTTATTGCGCGCCCTGTCGGGATTCCTGCGTGCGGAACGGGTGAAGGTCAGCGCCGAGGCGATCATGCTGGGTGGAACCAGCCTCGCCGGCCTGTCGCCGGGCCGCGCCGCCGATCGTGGTGTGGTGATCGTTGCCGAGCGCGACAAAGTGTTCGCCAATTTGACCATCGACGAAAATCTGCAGATTGCCGCCCGCAGGATCAGGGGCAGCAAGGCGCAGCGTCAGAAGGTGTTCGACGAAGCCATCGAGCGCTTTCCCATTCTGCAAACGAGGCGCCGCCAGCAGGCCGGCTTGCTGAGCGGCGGCGAACGCCAGATGCTCGCGCTCGCAGCTGCTTTCATGGCACAGCCAAAGCTGCTGCTTCTCGACGAACCAAGCCTCGGCCTCGCACCCAGCGTGCTGCTTGAAGTCGAAAAGGCCATTCAGCTGATCGTTTCCCGGGGAAACGTCACGTGCCTCGTTGCGGATCAGAATGCGGCGCTGGTCACCAACGTAGCCTCCACTGTGCATCTCCTGCAACGCGGGCGCCTGTCCGCGCCGCTGGATCGATCCACACTGAAGGATGCCGACATTGCGGCGGCACTGCTGGGCAGCCACAAGCAGGAAAGCATCTCACAATGACAGCCGGCGCCCGGGTTGCCCCCCAGGTTCCCATCGTCTCGGTGGACAACATCAGCCTGCATTTCGGAGGCATCCACGCGCTGGAAAATGTGACATTCCACATCGACGCGGGCGAGTTCGTGGGCCTGGTGGGCGCCAACGGTGCAGGGAAATCGAGCCTGCTCAATTGCCTCGTCGGATACTATCCTTGGAGCGCGGGTGACATTCGCGTTTCCGGACAAAGCATCAGAGGCTGGCGCCCGCATCGTGTCGCCGCCCTTGGCGTAGGACGCACTTTTCAGCATGTGGGCCACCTGCAAAGCTTTACGGTGCGTGAAGCCATGCAACTGGGCGCCGACGCCGCGCTGCCCGGCGTGACCGGCCTTTCCGCGGATGCCGTGATCGAACACCTGGGCCTCGCCGGCGCGTTGAACACGCCATTGACCGAACTCGACTACGGCACCCAGAAAATGGCCGACATCGCGCGCGTGGTGATGATGCGCCCGCGCCTGTTGCTGCTCGACGAGCCCACTTCCGGTATCGACGATGGTGTGCGGCAAAAACTGCTCGATCTATTCAAGCTGCTGGGACGCGAAGTGGCGATCACCGCACTGGTGGTGGATCACGACCCTCGCTTTGTCGCTCAGGCCGCAGGAAGAACCATCGTAATGAATCGCGGGGCGTTGATGGCCGACGGCCCTACCAGCGCGGTCCTCAACGATCCGCGCGTCATCGAATCATTCCTCGGCACGCGCGCGCCCACGGAAGCACCGCCAGGCTGAGCTCAAGCGCGCCTGGCTTCGGCGCCCACAAGTACGGAGAGAAATAGCCCCGCGGTCACGCCGGCCACCGGCAAACAACGCCATGGCTGTTCTGGCGCACGGCGGCGATGCGCTTGTCTGCTTCGATAAACGAAGGGCTCTTGCGGAAGGCGTGGTACGCATCGAGATCACGGAAGTCAGCCACCGACGCATAGTCCCAATTCAGGTCGGGGCGAATGTCGATCTTGAGATTGGGTCCGGAGGAGAATCCGAGGCTGCCCTTCGCAGCACGCGCCG
This sequence comes from Bryobacteraceae bacterium, assembly GCA_034408745.1. GTDB lineage: Bacteria > Acidobacteriota > Terriglobia > Bryobacterales > Bryobacteraceae > JAWXCM01. The sequence continues at coordinate 5,000 of JAWXCM010000438.1, read as the reverse complement.
CCTCCGCAAGCCCCGCCTGGGCGGCCTTGACGGCATCCTCTGATGCTCCTGGCTGCCACTGGCTGACGGTGAGTTGCCGCACCATGCTTGCCGTCCCCTTGTGCGTCGACCCTTCGCACAGGTACTGCACACGCCGGCTGTCCTGCCTGGCGGCGTGCACATGTCGGTGCGCGTTTAAATTTGACCATCTGTGCGCGTTGAATTTTGACCAGGGACTTTTAGCCGCCTGTCACAGGCCGAGCTGTGGATAAGTGTAGCGTAGTCGATGTTTTTCGCACCTCCGATCATTTCGATGGATGGCCGCCTGGGTTGCGCGGGGGAAGCCGCGTAGGGCGTAGCCCGGAGCGGATTTCCCCGCGCGGCGATCGCTCAGGATGGCTCCTCCTTCCTCTGTGACTTGCTTCGTTTGCTCTGTTCCCGCGCCTGGATGCGTGACTTGGCCGTAGCGCTGCTGTGGTGGAATCGATAGGACTCGTTGCCCGTCTCCACGATGTGGCAGTGGTGGGTCAGGCGATCAAGCAGAGCGGTGGTCATCTTGGCATCACCAAAGACGCTGGGCCACTCGGCGAAGGTGAGGTTGGTCGTGATCATCACGCTGGTGTGCTCGTAGAGTTTGGAGAGCAGGTGGAACAGCAACGCCCCGCCCACCTGGCTGAAGGGCAAATAGCCCAGTTCGTCGAGGATCACCAGGTCCATACGCATCAGGGCAAAGGCCAACCGTCCCGCCTTGCCGGCGGCTTTCTCCTGCTCCAGCAGATTGGCCAGGTCGACGGTCGAGTAAAAACGCACTCGTTTGCTGTGCTTTGTAATACCGCAGATTCCCAGCGCGGTCGCCAAATGGGTCTTGCCGGTGCCCGTACCGCCGATGAACACGACGTTGTGGGCCGCCTCGGTGAAGTCGAAGCCGGCCAGCTCAGTGATCAGGATGCGATCTACCTTGGACCGCTCGAAGTCGAAACCAGCCAGGTCCCGGTGTACCGGGAACTTGGCAATATGCATCTGGTAGCGGATCGAACGCATGGTACGGTCGGTATGCTCCGATTCGAGCAGATGCTCGATCAGCCAGCGGGAGGACTCCACCGCTGTCTGTGTTCCCTGACCGATGATCTCCTCCCAGGTGCCGGCCATCCCATACAGGCGCAAGGCCCTGAGTTCTGCGGCAACATCACGCATCGCTCACCTCCTCGCGCAGGCTGTCGTAGCGGTCTGTGTTGGCCATGGGGGCCTCCGATACGGTCAGGTGAGTTTCCACCGGTTGCGGTGGCGGCACCGAGTTGAGGCGGTTGAGCACGTTCTCGATGTGCTCGACGCTGGGATGGCCGGATTCGAGCACCAGTTCCACCGCAACCAGGACCGCTTCCAGCCCGTAATGGGGGCACGGCGGCCAGCACCTTGGCCATCACGCGATCACCCCCCTCGTGGCGCAACAACAGCCCACGCAAACGCTGTAGCGGCTCGGGCATGTCGGCAAACGGCGCCCCGTTTCTAAGCGCCCCGGGCTTTCTCTGGACGAGCGGGATGTAATGCTGCCAGTCGTAGCGGGTCTGGTTGCGCTCGAAACAGCGTGGATGACTGGCCACCACCGCATCGTGGGCGGCAAAGTCGATACGCTCCGGGTAGATCCGAATGCTCACCCGCTGCCCTGCCAGCTCACAGGGCACGGAGTACCGGTTGCGATCCTCTATGACCAGGCAGGTGCTCGATACCTTGCCCAGGGTCTCGACGTAGCCGTCAAAGGCGGCCACCATCGGCATCAGGCTGGGCTGCTCGTGTTCGAGCATCTCGGCAATGCTCAGATCCTGGTACTCGGTGTGGCGCAGCTCCTGCCACAGCGCCCGGCAGCGCGAGAGCAGCCAGACATTGAGCTGCGCATAGGAACCGAATCGCTCCTTGGCCGCCTCCTGCCAGATGCGCCGCCGGCTGTCCTGCACGTTCTTCTCAATGACCCCTTTCTCCCAGCCGCTGGCGACATTGCAGAAATCGGCATCAAACAGGTAGTGCGAGGCCATGGCGGCAAAGCGCGTGTTGACCACGCGCGCCTTGCCCTTTTTGACCTTGTCCACCGCAGTCTTCATGTTGTCGTAAATACCGCGTCGCGGTATGCCACCCAGCGCGCTAAAAGCCCGCGTATGAGCGTCGAACAACATTTCGTGGCTCTGCGTCGGGTAGGCCTGCAACACAAAGGCTCGGCTCGCGCATAGCTTCAGGTGGGCCGCCGTGATCTTGCGCCACACCCCGCCGATCACCAGATGCTCTTCACTCCAGTCGAACTGGAAGGCCTCGCCCAGCTCAAACTTCAACGGCACAAAGGCTTTGACCAGCCCCTGCCCACCATCCTCCCGCCAATGCCGCACGAATTCCGTGACGCGGCTGTAGTCACCCAGGAAGCCCGCAGCCTTCAATTCCGCATGCAGCTTCAACGCAGTACGCCGATCCCGCTTGGGCCTGCGCGCATCGGTCTCCAGCGCCTTGGTGAGCACCGTCGCGAACGACGATATCTTGGTCTCCCCCTTGCGCCGACGATATTTCGGCTCAACCCCTTCGCCCGCCTTGAGCCACCTCTTTACCGTGTTACGCGAGAAACCCGTCTTCCTCGCAATCCCAGACACCGTCAAGCCGTCCCGGAAATACAACCGCCTCAATCTTCCCAATTTCTCCATGGTGATCATCCCCTTCGTCCCTGCCTAAAAATTAGGCAGGATAGGTTGAACACCCTGGTCAATTTTGAACGCGCAGTCCCTCGCTCAAATGGTCAATTTTCATCGCGCACCAACAGACACGCTGCAGTGGGCCCTAGAAAAGCAGGCCTGCTTACGGCTCCGTCGTTCGGCTATGCTAGCCTTTTCGCGAACCTTCCCGAAAGGCGTCTGCCGCCGCCATGAACTGCTTGCGCAGGAGCAGCGGATTGGAAATAGCCCGGATCGGCTCGACCGTTTCTCCCGTTCCCCGCACCGTCACCGTCCCGTAGTCCAGCACTCTTCCGCCGACGCTCGGGTCCACGTTGAGACTTTCCACCTTGTCCAGGAACATTTCGACGGTGTTGCGCGATACCAGGCCCGTCTTGGCGATGATGCGCTTGTCGGTCACCGCGATCTCACATGGGCCCGGTAGATGATGCGCTCGCTGGGAATCAGGGTGCCGTCGACGTATGAAGACACGATAGTCCTTTGGGGTGCTCCTGACAGGACAAGTCTAGGTCAATTCGATGCCCTGGTTCGGTGGCCTGGAACACACAGGCGGGCAAACCGTCTCACACCTTTGCCTGCGCCGGTGTTTGCCCGGGCAACGCCGCCCAATCGCGGCCGCCCGCGTTGAATGCGGGCCCGGCCATGTAAAATTGCCGCCTGTCAGTTCCCAAGCTCAGGATCACATCTTGCAAATCGTCTGCCTGGACATGGAAGGCGTGCTGGTCCCGGAAATCTGGATCGCTTTTTCCGAGCGCACCGGCATTCCCGAACTGCGCCGGACCACGCGCGACGAGCCCGACTACGACAAGCTGATGCGCTATCGGCTGGGCATTCTGGCGCAGCACAAGCTGGGCCTGCCCGATATCCAGAAGGTGATTGCCGGCATGGCGCCGATGGAAGGCTGCAAGAATTTCCTCGATGGGCTGCGCAGCCGCTACCAGGTGGTGATTCTTTCCGACACCTTCTACGAATTTGCCGCCCCGCTGATCGCCCAGATGGGCATGCCCTCGCTGTTCTGCCATCGCCTCGAAACCGACGGCGACGGCATGGTGACGGGTTACCGCCTGCGCCAGCCGGACCAGAAGCGCGCCGCAGTGCGCGCCTTCAAGGGCCTGAATTACAAGGTCATCGCGGCAGGCGATTCCTACAACGACACCAGCATGCTGCTCGAAGCCGATGCCGGCATCCTCATGCATCCGCCGGAGAACGTGGTGCGTGAGTTTCCGCAGTTTCCGGTGGTGCGCACCTATCCCGACCTGCGGGCGGAGATTGATCGCGCCGCAGCGGGGCTGCCCGGCTTTCGCGACTGAGGCATCTGCAGTCGCGAAAGCTGCATGCTGTACCGGCAGGCCGCGGCACATCCCGCACGACAAAGATCCGCCTGGCTCCCTCCCATTGCACCTGGGAATTGGGGCCAAGCGGGTCGTTATTTGTTCGGCGTAATGGTCTCGCTGATTTTCCAGGGAGCGATGGGCCCGCTCTTGTCCTGATAGGCGGAAGGAAGGTCTTCGACCATGTCCCAGGTGGCATTCAGTCGGCCGAGGCCGCTGCAGATGGCGCACCAGAGGCCGAGTTCGACAATCTCCGCTTCGGTGAAATGACGCCGCAGCCCGTCGTACACCCCTTCATCGATGGACAAGTGATTGATGGCGAAGCGATCGGCGTAGTCGATGGCTGCCTTGTCCGCGTCCGACAGGTCTTTCGCCTCCGCGGGCCGCTCCAGCGAACACACCAGATCCTGATCCACGCCGTCGGCGGCCGCGCCTGCGTAGCGCACCGCCATGCAACTGCGGCACTGATTGTGGAAGGCGATGCGAAGTCGCACCAGCTCGGCGAGGCGCTCGGGCAGGATGCGCTTGGTCTTGACCGTCATCATCAGGTGGGCAACCGCCTTCGCCGCTTCCGGGATGTGCGCCAGCATGCGCATGTTGCCCAGTTCGAACGACGACTTGGTTTCGGTTTTGAGCATGCTGCGTAATTCCGGGTCCCACGTCTCGGGCGACAGTTTGGCGATGCGGCTCATCGGGCACTCCTCATGGTTTGATGGAACGAAGCGTAATCCGTAATCGCGTAATCCGTGATCACGTAATCACGATGTATGAACTATTGATACAGTGATACAATATTCTATACATTCGGCCCAACTCCCGTCAAGCGACTTTTCAGGACATCCATGGCGATGGCGACTCGATCCAAAACATCTGCGGCCAGGACGGCCCCAGCCACCGAAGACAAGGACCCCCGCTTCGCCTATACGCTGGCCAACGGCCTGCAGATACTGGAGGCCTTCGCCAGCGGCGCGGCGTTCCTCGG
>JAWXCM010000437.1:0-13644 GCA_034408745.1 Bryobacteraceae bacterium | reverse complement strand
GCTGCTGAGCCTGCCTGGCTGAATTCAGCTCCGCCGCGCTGCGGTAATTCCGTTGACAACGTGTCGCACCGCGCCGGATCTGAGGGTCTCGCGGATCATCCCGGCGGAAGTCCGGCGGACTTCATCCAGAGGACTGCGATTTCCCCGATCCAAACTTTGACGCAATTTGTTTGGCATAGGTTCGGCCAGGCTCAGCGTGATTTCTCACTGTGGCGTGAACCTCGGCGGGCTCTTAACGCCTGTCACTGTGCTGTTAAACCTGCTTGCCGGCGCCTCTCCGAACAGACTCTCTCACGGCAGGCTACGCCGACGCACAGCGTCTCGACCAGCTCTGTCGTAGCCAACCTGTCTCCTCATCCACCTCGCATCGATTAAGACTCCGCTGGGCGCCAGGGCTACCCCGGAGGCCGGCGGTACTCATAATCCAGCAGTCTGTCCGCTGCCGGGACTCCCGTGGTGCGTCCGTCCCAGGTCAGCATCGCTCCGGTGCGGGCGGCAATACTGGCGAGGATGCAGGTGGATGTGGAGATGTGGCCCTCCTCGGGAGGCGCGTTGCACTTCTCCCGTGAGCGGACGCATTCGAGGAAGTTCCGCACGTGTTCGTGGTCGGCAAGAGCGTTTCCCTTGAGTATTCGCGGTTCCATCGCGGGCTTACGGGCGCTCATCCAGGCGGCGCGGTTTGCGGGTCGATTCAGGGGCGAAATGCGATACCGCGGACCGGCTGAAGTGCGCTCCGGCACGATTTCGATGCGGTCGTTGTGGAGGTAAAGGGTTCCCCTGGTTCCGCGCAATTCAAGGTCCGCGCCCTGGGCATTGGACGGGGCTTCGTTGGCGTTGAGTTGCGCGAAAGTGGCGAGCACGGGACCGTCGAACTCCCACATGACTTCGAGGGTATCGGGGATTTCGCGGCCGTCGTCGATGGCGTAGCGGCCTCCCATGGCGGCGATCTTCTTCGGTGCTCCCAGCCCCAGACTCCAGCGGACGATGTCCAGCAAGTGGATGCCGTTGTTAGTGACCTGCCCGCACGAGTAGTCGTAGAACCAGCGGTAGTTGTACCAGGTGCGATTGCGGTTGTAGGGGCGCTTTGGAGCGGGACCGAGCCAGCGGTCCCAGTCGAAGCCAGGAGGCGGGGGTTCATCGGCGGCGCGGCCAATGCCAGCCGGCCATTCGTTGAGGTTGTCGAACGCCCGGGCCATGGTCACGCGTCCGATGCCTCCGCCGCGGACGAAAGCGGCAGCCTCGCGAATCATGGGCGAGGATCGGCGTTGCGTGCCGACCTGCACGACGCGCCCTTTCGACGCTTCCACCATTCGGCTTCCCTCGGCGACCGTGAGGGACATGGGCTTCTCGATGTAGACGTCCTTGCCGGCGCGGCAGGCGTCGAGAAACATAAGGGCGTGCCAGTGGTCGGGCGTGGCAATAACGACGGCGTCGACATCTTTGCGGTCGAGGATGGAGCGATGATCGTGGAGTCGTACCGGCGCGTTTCCCGCTTTCGACACCGCGAGGTCGAGATAAGCCGGCATGAGGTCGCAGACCGCCACGGTGCGGGTATTTGCGCCCAGGGCGATTTCGTGAAGCCGGTCGCCACGGGCGCCGAGGCCGATGTAGCCGAGACCGATGCGGTCATTGGCGCCGGCGATGGCGGTGTAAGACGCGGCGGTGAAGGTGCGGCGGGTCATTGGCCTCAGCGGACCGATCCGAGTTGAATCCAGGGCTTGCCCGGTTCGGGATCGCGATGGCCGGTGATCGCCCAGCGGCGCTCTTCTTCGAATTTCTTCACGCCCCCCTTGAAGGTGCGGAGCACGACCGTGAGTTTCTGCCCATTGGCTGGCGGAACGTCGAACGCAAGGGGTACGTCGATGTGCTCGCCGAGCGCGACGATGAACTGCTTCGACGTCCTGGCGAAGGACTTGCCCTCGAGCATCAGTTCCACTTCGGCGGTGATGGAGGTGTCGCGGAACTCGTCGTTATAGAGGACAAGGGTGCGGCGGGCGCGGACGCCGTCTTGCAAGGCGGGGAGTTTGCCGCCCGGTTCGATTCCCGTGACGTAGGGGCTGAGGCCCAGGTCGTCGTAGTGCTTGTCGAAGAGTGCGACCGGGGCGTAGGCGTTGCGCAGGTTCTCTGCGCGTGGGCCCTTGAAGCCGTCCTTCTCGGCAAACCAGTAGCAGGCGGGTTTGATGTTGGTGAAGCCGCTGTAGCGGAGCCCGCGGGTCCAGATGCCGAGCCACCATGTGTTCCGCTCGACTGCGGCTTGCACTTCTTTCAGGGGTGAGCGGGTGTGGAGGGTCTCGCCCATTCCGGTTGGCCTGGACTGAACCATGTAGGCCCAACCGTAAATGCTGCCGAGGGGTTCGGCGTTGTAGCGTTCGGGGTAGTGGTAATCGACCAGAACGTCGTCAACCAGGTGGTCGCCGTCATAGCCGACCGGGCGAGTGTTATCCCAGCGGCGGATAGCGTCGCCCAAGGTGCGCAGGGCCGTGGGGTCGAATGCGCCGGCGAACTTATAAGACATCTCGTTCGTCGCGTTCCACATGTAGACAGACGGGTGGTTGCGATCGGCCTTGATCCAGGCTTCGATCCAGCGGCGAGTGTTTTCGAGGTACAGGGCCTGGTTGGTCTTCACGTGGTAATTGCGGGCGTAGTTGGCGGCTTCGTCGCAGATGAGGAGGCCTTGTTCATCTGTCGCATCGAGGATGTACTGGGGGACGGGGTTGTGGTGCCAGCGCAGAATCCGGATGTTCATGGCCTTGATCTTGTCGATGGTGGCGGGCCAGTTCTCCGGGGTGTGAATGACAGGCTGGGTGTACCAGGTGTCGCCGAAGACCTGGTAGTCGCCATAGAGGTTGGCGCGGACGCCGTTGATCTGGAACTGGTTGCCGTCGATCCGGATCTCTCGGAAGCCAAATCGCCGGGTTTCCGAATCCACGACCGCCGCGCCTTCCAGAAGCCGTGTCTTCAAGTGGTAAAGCGCGGGACTGTCCGGCCACCACAGCGTGGGACTGGCCCAGGGAAAGGCGGCCTTGACAATCCTGGTCTCACCCGCCGCGAGCGTCACGCTGGGACCGTGGAATTGCACAGGGGCAGCCTGCTTTTCGGGCGCGGCCTCGAGTTCGAGCTTCACCGTGCGCGGGCGCTTCGATTCATTGCGCAGAGTGAATTCGAGGGCCAGTTCCTTGCGCCGGACAGAAGTCTGGATAAAGACGTCCTCGACATGCACCGTTCCATAGGCCCGCAACCAGACGTCTCCCGCGATGCCGCCCCGCGAACCCTGGAACCATCCGCCGACAGGCCACGCCGGAGCGCCCTGGGCGTCGACGATGGGCTGATGCTTAGGCCCCTTCACGTCCACTGTGAGCCGGAAGCTGGCGCCGGGTTTCACAACCTCAGTAACGTCGACGTGGAAAGGATTCCAGGCGCCGATGTGCTGCGCCAGGTGCTTATCGTTCACCAGAACATCGGCGATGAACGCGACATTTTCGAATTCGACCCGGACGATCTTGCCCGCCCAACTGGCGGGAACTTCCACCGTGCGGACATAGCGCTTCTGATCGATCTGAATGCCTTCGTAAACGGGAACGGTCTCGTTGCCGTCCCATGTGCCGTTCAGTGAAACCTGCTCGCGCAAGGGCGGGGCCGCGCCGAATGCAATCGGAGCGGCCGCCAGAAGAAATAGAATCAGGTGTTTCATCAGAAATAGAGTTTCACTGCGAACTGAACCTGCCGTCCTGTGGCCGACGAACTTGAGAGCTTCCCGAAATTGACATTTCCGGTAGTGAGCCCGGTGCTTGTCGCGGAGGGCAGGTTAAACGTCGGCGTGTTGGTCAGATTGAATGCTTCAGCGCGGAACTGAACGGTAAGACGTTCGCGAATCAGAAAATTCTTAAATACCGAGAAGTCGATATTCATGGAGCCGGGCCCGCGCACCAGTCGTCTTCCTGCGTTTCCGAACATCGTAATCGGCATGCCGTTCGTGGCGCGAACCTGCTGCGGTTCGCTGAATGCGGCGGGGTTGAACCAGCCATCCACGCCCTTATTCGGCAGATAGGGGGAGACGCCGCTCACGACATCCGGGACGTTGAAGTTGGCCCACATCATGTTGCTGCCGGAAACGCGCGAACTGCGCACGTCTGTCGGGAAACCGCTGCGCAGCGACGCAATTCCGTTCACCTGCCAGCTTCCCAACAGGAATGCGGGAACACCGCTCTTCAACCAGCGCTGGCCCTTTCCGGCAGGCAATTCGTAGCCGGAACTTGCCGTAAAAACGTGCGGCAGATCTATCGGGCTGACTGCGCGCTCGCGCCACAGATTGTAGGAATCGAGCGGATAGGTGGTGCCGCCATTCTGACTCCACGCGCTGCTGCCGCTGCCGCTCGACTCGATGTTCTTTGACCACGTATAGTTCACCAGGAAGTTGAGGCCTGCGTTATAGCGCTTCTCCAGACGAATATTCATCGCGTTGTAGATATTGTTGCCATTGGCTGTGTCGACCCCGTTGGTCGCGGCAATGTACGGAAGTGGGCGATCTTTCTGGAGGTTGCGCCCCGCAATCGCGTCTTCGAATCGAATCTGATTGTCCTGAACGCGGTTCACCAGGCGCGTGCCTTTCGCTCCGGAGTAGGACATTTCGACGACCAGGTCGCGCGCAAGCTCGTATTGCAGATCCAGGCTCCACTGGTACACATACGGCGTTTCACTGTGGAGGAAGTCCGGACTGCGAAACCCGCCGGGTTTGGGGTTCTGCGGCGTGAACTCTTTCAGGCTGGGGTCGCTCGGCGCCACCTGAGACTTTATGTTGATCGTCGCCAGTGGTTTCACTGTGCCGGAAGCCGTGGTCGCGGGGAAGAGGATCACTGGGGAATTCGGAAGATTGGTGCCCATCATCGTGACCTCAGGGTTTTGATCGCGGCGTGCATAGAACATGCCGCCACCCATGCGGACGGTGAATTTGCGCGATGCCGCCCAGGCAATGCCGACTCGCGGGGCGAAATTGTTATGGTCGCCGTTCACGATCGCCCGGCTAAAACCCGCTGAACCCGGCGTCACCACTCTGGCCAGCGCGCGGTTGAAATAGCCGCCGACGTCGTTCGCATCCACCGGTTGCGTGTACAACTCATAGCGTATGCCCAGATTGAGCGTAAGGCGCGAATTCACTTTCCAGTCGTCCTGCGCATAGAAGCCCGTATAGATGTCGCGCTGCCGCGCCCAGTCAATCAACTGGCCGCCCTGCACCACCGACTGGAATCCGAAGAGAAAATCCGCGAACGGCGCGCCGGAGTTGACCGCGTCCGAAGACGAACTGAAGAACGGTCCGAAGTAGTTGGTGCTGCCTCCGCCGGTCAGCCGGTCATACCCGTAGCGGCGCACTTCACCCCCCACTTTGAAACCGTGTGCCCCGCGCTGCAGGCTCAAATTGTCGGCAATATGGTAAGTGCGCTCGTAATTGAAATTATTGCCGCCGCCACCGCCTAAACCCACGAACTGGTTGGAACTGGCCTGGATTCCAGTCCAGGAGAACTGGAAGGCCGGTGCGGTAATCACGGGAAAATCGAGCATCGCGATGTTGTTCTGTTTCGCAAAATCCACACCCTCCTGCAGCCCTCTCCCGTAGACGCTGTTGTCGCGGTAGACATAGCCGAAACGCGCCTCATTCACGGTGGTGGGCGAGATCATGTGCGTGTCGGTGACAGCGAGGCTGTATGGCGCGGCGACCGTGTCGCTGCCGTCTCCGATGAAGCCATCGAGGTTGCCTGGGTTCGGCGTACTGGCCTTGCCTTTGGAAAAGCGGCCCGAGAGCGTGTTGGAGTTCGTCAGGCGGTGATCGACCTTGATGTCGAATTGGTCGTTGTCAAAACCGCGCGGCGCAATGCGCAGAAAGTTGCGCGCGTCCGCGCCGGGAGCGCCGGCGTTCGGCGCCGGGAGTAATTCGAGCAGAGCCGATGACGATTTGTTGATCTTCGAGGACGGAATCACATTGCCGGCGAACGGCGAACTGATGACGGCGCCCGCGGGCCCGGAGCGGCGCGAATCCGGATCGAAAATGACGCGGTTGTACTTTGAGAAATCGCCTGTCCGGAATGCCATCGGCGCAATATCGAGCAGACTCGAAGAGGCCGAAGTGCTGCGCCGCGTAGCATCGTAATCGCCGAAGATGAACGTGCGGTTTCTTCCGTCATAGAGTTTGGGGATATACACCGGTCCGCCCAGAGTAAAGCCGAACTGGTTCTGCTTAAAGGACTGGCGGGCAACTCCATTGGCGTTGGAAAAAAAGTTGTTAGCGTCCAGCTTCTCATTGCGCAGGAACTCCCATGCGCTGCCGCGGAACTGATTGGTGCCGGACTTGATGGTGGCACTCACAATTGCGCCCGCTGAGCGTCCGAACTCCGCGCTGAAATTGTTTGTCTTGACTTTGAATTCCTCCACCGCATCGACTGACGGCGTGTAAGCGATGCCGTTGCGGCCGATGTTTCCATTGTTGTGGACGGTGTTGTTATCAATGCCATCAAGCAGCACGTCGTTATGCGCGAATCGGCCACCCCCGGCGGCGAAGGGCATGTTCGTGCCCATGCCCGAGATTGGCACGGTGTTACCGGCCAGCAGCCCGAGAGCGAAGGCATTGCGCCCGTTCAAGGGCAGTTCGCGAATCTTGCGGTTCTCAATCACCTGCCCAAGCGATGTGGTTGAGGACTCAACCAGCGGCGCGGCGGAAGTGACTTCGACCGACTCGGCGACCGACCCGACCTCCAGCGCCATTCGTATGCTGGCGGTCTGATCCACTCGCAGAACAATACCGGTCAGCGTTTTCTTGCTGAACCCCGGGGCCTCGACGATCAGGGAATACTCGCCGATCTTCGCGAACGGGAAGAGGAACTCACCTCGTTCGTTCGTTGCTGCCTGGCGGGAATCGGCGGTCGCGACATGGAGCGCGGTGACCGACGCCCTGGGTATCAGGGCTCCCGAAGCATCTTCGACTACACCGGACAAGGTGGCTGTCGCGACCTGCCCAAAAACAGGAGCGGTCAGCATGGCCGCAACGAACACAAAACGTTGGATTCGCATCACATCATTCCCCTTTCAAAAGTCGATAGCAATCACTTCGTGCAGCGCGACGGATGGAACGGAGACCTTCAGCCAACCGTCCTCCAGCGTGTGCCTGGGCTGGACGCCGGCCGTCAGCAGGTGTACTCGCTTCGGCTTCGCGTCCCTGGGAAGGCGAACGCGTACGGCTTGCTCGCCAACCGCGATAATTTCGCGAAAAGGCCCCTTCATCATCATTGGGTTTGTCAGATTGACCAGATGAACGGTCATCGAATCGCGCTGCCTCCAGACGACGACGTCCAGCACACCCTGGCCTTTCACGTCCACCGGAATGTCGTCATGCGCCGCCCACCGGACCGCATTCGCAATCAGCTTGCCGTGATCCATGCTGAGTTGATCCCAGAACATGCGGTCGAGGTCAAATGGGAAATAGGCGATTCGGCTGCGGCCAAGATCGCGCAGGTAAGCCTCGGGCACGTTCTTGTCGAGGTCGCGCGGGTAGACTTCCTCCATCGGCAGATCCGGATAGGGCGCAACAAAGAGCAGCGGCTTTGCCGGGAACTCCGTGGTTGCCTCTACCGGGACGCGGAAGGCTCCATTCACAATCCGCTGCGCATCTTCAAGGCCCTTCAGCAACGGGTGCGGTCCGTTCAGGCGCAAGTACGAGTTCTTCATCGGGCCCTGGACGTTCTTGTTCGCCGCACTCACGCCGAACAGATCGCCGAGCGCGAAGTCTTTCCGGCGCTGGCCGGTCTCGTTATAGAGCGATGATTCCAGCGTGGCCACCAGACTTCCGCCGCGCTTGACATAGGCGCGGATCTGCTCACATTGTTTGTCGGAAAGGCAGGCGGAATTTGGCAGTACCAGAACGCGAAAGCGGTCGAGACCGGACTCCTCGAGCATGTCCTCGTGAACAATGTCGTTCGGAATGCGCGCCTCTGTCAGCGCGTGATAAAGCCCCTTTGAGTAGTCCTCTTCATCATGCCCACGCAGTTTCGCCTGCTTGTAGAAGCGTACGTTCTGCTGGGAGTGCAGGATTCCGACGGTCGCCACGGGATAGCCTGTGTTGCGCAGGTATCGTTCATGCTTCCAGAGCCAGGTGTAAATCTCTTCCACCGGCTGGATCCAGCGGCGGTCATGGAGCGTGCCGGAGAACTTCGCCATCTTGGGACGCAGGCCATGCGCCGCGCCTGTGTGTACCCAGATCTTCAGTTCCGCGGAACTCTGCACGGAGTCCTTCCAGCGGTATTTGTCGGCAAGCCCGACGCTGAAGGTGATGCCTGCGGGCTTGTCGCCGAGCACGGCCCGCATCTCCTTGCCCTTCTTGCCGGCCATCCAGGGAACGGTCAGGCCGTCCCGGCCCTGGTAATCGAGATACAGGGTCTTCGCGCGCGTCCTGACTTTGCTCATGTTGAGCTTGTCGCGCTCCGAACCCACGCCGGGAAGCACAAACGCGTTGGGATTGATCTTGCCGATCTCCGAATTCCAGTGATCCCACAACTCAAAGATCCGGTCCTCGCGGAACACCACGTACTTCGCCCAGCGGGGATCGCCGGGATTATCCTCGGCCGGGAGTTCTGCGCCTGAATGTTTACGGAATGCCGTCCGGCACCATTCGCAGTAGCACATGCGTTGCGGCGCCCAGCGGTTGTGATTAAAGCCATCCACCCGATACAGCGTTTCGATTTCCTTCATGACGTCGGTCATGAAGATCTCGTTATACGGGCCCAGCGTGCAGGTCAGGAACAATTCCGGCATTGCCCAGTGAGGCATCTTCCGGCCCGCGGCGTCGGTGGAGATCCACTCCGGATGCGCCGCGGCCGTCTCCGGATAAGTGGCATGGTGATCCACGCGCGCCGTGACGATCAGGCCCATCCGGCGGCAACCCTCGACGAGATACCCCAGTGGATCCGAGTTGCCGATTTTTTCATTACGTTTGTGGAACGGGACGGTAGTGGGATAGAACGCGATGATCCCGCCCGAGTTCCAGCTTGCCGCATCCACATGCGCGCGCTTCAGATAATCGAGCCAGAAGTCGAGATCGACCTTGCCCGGATCGTCCTGCACCAGGTTCATCGTCAGCCAGCGCATGGCGCGCCAGTACCAGTCGGGCGGAGTGACGTGCTTCGCGGTCCAGGTCTGCGCCGGGAGGGCTGCGGTGGCCGACAGGGCGAGCATTTCTCGGCGCGTGATCATCGGGCTGCGGCCTCCTCGGTCGCGGGCTGAATGCAGTCGATCAGGGGTTCGCCGGCAAGGCAACGCCGGATGTTCTCGGCGTACTGCGCCGCTTTTGCCTGCAGGCCGTCGAGCGTGCCGGAGCCGGTGTGTGGGCTCACGACGACGTTGGGCATCGACAGAAGCGGGTTGTCCTTCGCCGGAGGTTCGGGGCAGAAGACGTCGAGGCCCGCGCCGGACAGCCGGCCGGATTGTAGAGCCTCGATCAGGGCGGGCTCGTCCACTACCTCGCCCCGCGCCACATTGACGAGCACCGCGCCGACCGGCAGGAGCGCCAGTCGTTCGCGGTTGATAAAGCCGCGGGTTTCGGCGGTGAGGGGGACGCAGAGGCAAACGAAGTCGCTGGTGCGGAGGACGTGTTCCAGAGGGATTGAGCCGGGTTGCGCGGGGTCGCTGTAGCGGACGGTCATGCCGAACGCCCTGGCCCGGACCGCAATCTCCCGGCCGATACGGCCGTAGCCCACAATGCCGAGCGAGCGGCCGCTGAGGTTGCGGCATTCGAGCCTGCGCGCCCACATGAGCCACTCGCCGCGGCGCACAGCCGCGTCGAGCTCGACCAGCCGGCGGCTGACCGCGAGCATGAGAAGCATCGCGTGCTCGGCGACTTCCGTCACGTTGCCGCCGATGGTGCAGGCCACGGGGATGTTGCGCTCGCCGGCGGCGTGCAGATCGATGGAATCGACGCCGATGCCCGGCGCGAGGATCAGTTTCAGCCTGGGCGCGGAGGCGATCATCTGGGCAGTGACCTTTCCCGCGATGACGAAATCGAGGCCGGGCATGGCGTCGGCGGGGGCCATGCCGTCGTCCAGGGTCACGAGGTCGCACCCGGGAGGGAGGGCGGCGCGGATGACGCCGTAGACGCCCTCGTTGGCTCTCATCAGGTACCCGGCTTTATATTTCATGCCTTCTCCGTTTTCGTTTTGGCGAGACCGCGGAAGCCTTCGAGCAGGAAGAGAAAGTCGCTGCCGAAGGTGGCAAAACTGGCGCCGCGGGCAAGCCACGCTTGCGCGTCGTCTGTGGATGCCGCCGTCATACCGAACGGGATACGGGCTGCGTTGCAGCGTCGCATGACGTGCTCGCACAGGCCGAGAACCTCGGGGCTGCGGGCGAAGGCGGACCATTGCTTCGGGTCGCCGCGCATGGTCTCTCCGGGCTTGAGCATCGAGTAGGCGAGGTCGTTCGGCCCCATGAAGACGGCATCGAAGCCGCCCACCGAGAGGATGTCGTCGATCTTTTCGGCCGCTACGGCGTCTTCAATCTGGATGATGAGGGCGGTCGCCTCGTCGGCCTGCGGGACGTAGGTGTCCAGTTGGGTGCCATAGCGGGCGGCGCGGAAGGGACCGAAGGAGCGCCGGCCCTTAGGCGGGTACTTCGCGGCGCGGACGGCGTCGCGCGCAGCCTCGGGAGAGTTGATCATCGGGACAAGCACGCCGTCGGCGCCCTGGTCGAGGAGCCAGTTGATCGCGTGATAGTCGTTCTGCGGTGGCCGGACTACCGCGAACGGGCCGCCGTCGCGGAAAGCGCCGAACAGCGCGGGGATATGGGATAGCGTGATCTCGCAGTGCTGCATGTCGAGCACCAGGAAGTCGTGGCCGAGGAGCGTCATGGCTTCCACGCAGGAGTAGCTGGCGAATCCACACCAGGCTCCGAGTTTGGCTCCCGCGCGCAGCGCCTGGGGAAAAGTTTCGCCTGAGGAAATAGGCATGTTGTCGACAGCACTCTATCACCGTGCCAGGCTCGACGCAAGCGAAATACGAGGTAGTTTCGAACAGCGGAACCTTGACTTCCGCGCTGCCTTGCGATACATCATTAGGGCGTGACTAAACCGGCTGGCGTGTGGGGAGTGGTGGCGCTGTTGTCGCTGGGCTTCACGATCGCCTACATCGATCGCACGAATCTGTCGATCGCTCTGGCCTCGCCGTCGTTCCGAGACGCGTTTCACTTCACCGATACGCAGCGGGGACTGTTGAACTCGGCCTTCTTCTGGAGCTATGCGCTCTGTCAGATCCCGGCCGGCTTTCTCACCGACCGCTACGGCGTCCGCATACCCTACGCAGTGAGCTTCGCGCTCTGGAGCATCGTTTCCGCGTCGACAGCGCTGGCCGGGAACTTGTGGCAGTTGTTCTTGTTTCGCCTTTTGCTCGGGGCGGGCGAAGCCATCATCACTCCGGCCAGCATGCGTTGGATCACGACGCACGTCGACGAGAAGAGCCGCGGGCTGGCTGTCGGAATCCTCTTCGCGGGTTCGAAGTTCGGTCCGGCCGTGGGCGCCTGGCTGTCGGTACTGTTGCTGGAGGCTTTCGGGTTCCGCCCGATGTTCGCGATTCTCGGGTTGGGATCGCTGTTGTTTCTCGTGCCCTGGTTCCGCATGGTCCGGGACGACGATGCGGCGCCGCGGGCGGAGTCCAGCCGGACGCCCGGGAATTTCGCGGCGATCTGGAAGACCCCCGCCATCTACGGAATCATGGTGGGCACGGTGGCGTACAACTACTTCAACTATTTCAACCTGACCTGGCTGCCGGCGTATCTGGCCGAGCACTGGAAGCTGCCTCTCACCACCATGGGAGCGTACACCGCGTTCAGCTTCCTGGGTATGGCCGCGGTGGCCATCGGCGGCGGGGCATGGGCCGACGCCCTGATCCGGCGTGGCGCTGAGCCGGTGCGGACGCGCAAGGCATTCACCATCGCGGGGCTGGCGATCGCCTCCACTGAGATCGTCGGGTCAATGACCCAGTCCCGTGATGTCGCACTGGCGGCGGCGTTCATTTCGATGGCCGGCCTTGGGCTTACCACCGCGAACTACTGGGCGCTGACGCAGACCCTGATGCCGGGCGCGGCCATCGGACGAATTACGGGAGTGCAGAACTTCGCGTCGAACCTGGCGGGCGTCGTGGCCCCCGCGCTGACCGGATGGCTGATCCAGACCACCGGCAGCTACGTCGCGCCTATGCGTGCCATTCTAATTGTATTGCTGGCTGGAATCGCCGCCTATGTCTTCCTGGTGCGCCGGGAGTATGCACCCGGCACGGAAATGGAGAATGCCGAAAGCCGACCCGTACTTCATTGAGGCCGCCGCGAAGGTCCTCGATATTCTCGCCCTGTTCGGTGAGCACGATGAGATCCGGCTGAAGGATGTGATGTCGCGGCTGGGACTAGTTAAAAGCACGGCGTTCCGGTTTCTCTACACGCTTGAGCAAAAGGGCGCAATTGAGCGCACTCCCGGGGGCCTGAGCTACCGGCGGGTGCGCCGCCACCGGATCGGATTCGTGTCGATCAGCAACGATATTCCGTTCGTCGCCGAAGTGGAGCGGGGGATCGAGCGCGAGGCGGCGCGCAACGGGATCGAGCTGATCCTGCGGCATCACCGTTTCGACAGCGCGGCCCTGCTCGCCCAGGTGGACGAGTTGTTGGCGTCCGACATCCGGCTGCTGCTCTGCTACAACCCGGACGAGTACGTGTCGCACGTCCTGGCCGACCGGTGCGCCAATCAGCGAGTACCGGTGGTTGCGATCACGTTTCCGGTGCCCGGCGCCAGGGTGTTTGGCGTGAACAATTACCGGGCCGGGGTGGTGGGCGGAGAAGGACTGGGAGAACACATCGCGCGCCGGTGGAGCGGCGTACTCGACCGGGCCGTGGTGTTGGACATCCCGGGGAGCAGTCCCGCACAGGGGGCCCGCATCACCGGGATGGTGGAGGGTCTTCGGACCCGAGTGGATTTGCCGGAAGAGAGGATACTGCATCTACATCCGGATCGCCGCACCTCGACGGCCGAAGTGGCGATGCGCGAGGTGCTCCAGGCGAAGGGACGGCCGGGGCGCATCGCCGTGCTTTGCTATAACGACCTCAACGCGCTCGGCGCGCTCCGCGCGGTGGAGGCGGCGGGACGGACAAACGATGTGGCAATTTTGAGTCAGGGCGGGGTTGCCGAAGTGCGGGAGCACGTCCGACGGCCGCGAAGCGCGATGTGGGGAGCGGTTGCCCATTTTCCGGAGCGCTTCGGGCAGGGTCTGATTCCCGTCCTTCTCCGGCTGCTTCGGGGCGAGACGATTCCAGCCGCCACCTATACGGAGCACGTTCTGCTGACGCGCTCGAACATCGCTCGCTACTACCCGGTCCCAGAGCGTGATTGAATTGAAATCATGCGCTGCAATCACGGAGTGTCCGTTCAGGCGTCTTTTCCCGCCGGATGAAGCGCGCGACTGGTGTTCGGAGACGCTCCGACCAGTTTGGGAGGGCAGGGAAGCGGTGCCCGTGGTGTTCCGCGGTTATGCGGCGCTGCTGAGCCTGCCTGGCTGAATTCAGCTCCGCCGCGCTGCGGTAATTCCGTTGACAACGTGTCGCACCGCGCCGGATCTGAGGGTCTCGCGGATC
>JAWXCM010000436.1:0-10653 GCA_034408745.1 Bryobacteraceae bacterium | reverse complement strand
GTATACATATCCGTGCAGTGGTGGGCGACGTGGTATCCGGGCGCCGAACCGGGCGGCGGCGGTTATGTGGCACAGCGAATGTTCTGCGCGAAAGATGAGCGGCACTCGCTGCTGGCAACGCTGTGGTTCAACATCGCGCACTATGCCATCCGGCCGTGGCCGTGGATCCTGGTGGGCCTGTGCTCAATCATTCTGTATCCCGATCTGCAGGACAAGGAATCGGGGTACGTGAAGGTGATGATCGACTATCTGCCTCCTTACCTGCGGGGACTGATGCTGGCGGGTTTCGCAGCCGCCTATATGTCGACGATTGCGACGCAGCTCAACTGGGGCGCCAGTTATCTGATTAATGATTTCTATCGGCGCTTCATAAAGCCGGATGCCAGCGAGTCGCACTTTGTACGGGCATCGCAGGTGGCCACCATCCTGATCACGATTGTCTCGGCGATTGTGACGTTCTACATGGACTCGATCTCCGGGGCCTGGAAACTGCTGATCATGACGGGCGCCGGGACGGGTCTGGTGTTGCTGCTGCGGTGGTACTGGTGGCGGATTAATGCGTGGAGCGAGGTGTCGGCGATGATTTCGGCATTTGTCGTTTCAGTGGTACTGCAATCGTGGTTCGGTTATGACAGTGCACGGCCTGTAGATGAAGCAATGATCATGTTAATCACGGTGGGCATTACAACTGTGGTGTGGCTGGCAGTAACGTTCGCCACCTCGCCGGAGTCTAATGAAACACTGGTGAACTTCTACCGCAGGACCTCACCGGGAAGGTTTGGCTGGGCACCGATTGCTGCACTGGCTCCGGAGGTAAAGCCGCGTCAGGATGGGCTTTCGAATCTGATGGACTGGATTTGTGGCTGCATTTTGATTTACGGCGTGCTTTTCGGCGTCGGCAAAGTGTTGCTTGGCGAAATGGCTCTCGGGCTTGGGATGATCGCGGCCGGGTTAGTCGCGGGTGTGGCCATCTATATGGACCTTACGCGACGAGGCTGGAGCACCGTAGTTGATTAAGAGGTAACGTACGGCGATTATTGGGGTGGTGGACACTCTGAAAAATGGTAGACTGGGGAAACCGACCCCGGGTACAGCCATTCGTCGCCAACTCGTTGCCTCGGTACCGCACTGGAAACCGTAAATCCGGAGGCCGACAATTACTTTCCCGCAGATTCACCTCATCAATCCGAGCGACACAGCGTTCGGAACAGCGGTTATTACACCGCGATGGCTGTATGTACTTGCAGCATCGACGCCTGAAGAGTTTGGCGACCCGTCCATATGGGACGAGACGCTGGAGCCGCTGGACATCGCGGCCATTCGGCCGGGCGATATAGTTGGCATCGGCATTCATACCGGTAATGCCTTGCGTGGTTATGCAACTGGACGAGCTGCGCGGGAACGCGGAGCAACGGTTGTATTCGGCGGCATACACCCTTCGCTCTATCCGGAAGAATCGTTCGAACTCGGCGGAGCTCATCACGTAGTGAAGGGCGACGGCGACATCGCCTGGGGCCGCGCGTTGTTTGACATCGCCGCGGGCAAAGCACAGCGGATCTACGACGGCGGACGTGTGGACGCGGATCAGTTCCGCGCGGCTCGCTGGGATTTACTTCCCAAAGACAGCTACATGTGGGCGTCGGTGCAGACGGTCCGTGGCTGCGCCAAGCACTGCTCGTTCTGCTCGGTATGGCGTACCGACGGCCAGAAGCCGCGGCAGCGTCCGTGGGATGGCGTGATCCAGGAAGTCGTCGAACTGCGGCGGCTCGGGTTCCGCTTTATCGCGCTGGCCGACGATAACTTCTACCCTGTTTCGCTGACCGACATCAAGAACGCTGAGCGCCAGAACAACACGGCGAAGGTGGAGCAGCTGAAGTCGATTCGCGCCGAGCGGTTTGAGTTGATGCAGCGGCTTGCCGATCTTCCGAAAGATCTGATTTTCTTTACGCAGATCACGATGGAAGCAGCCGAGGATACGGCGTTCCTCGACGCGATGAGGATGGCTCGCATCAAGGGCGCGCTGGTGGGTATTGAGGCTGTGACGCCGGAAGGTCTGAAAGCCGTCTTCAAGGACTTCAACTGCGTCGGCGATGAGTTGGTGACGCGGCTGAAGACCTTTACCGATCACGGCGTGCACGTGCTTGGGTCCTTCATCTTCGGCCTGCCGACAGACAAGCCGGAAACGTTCGACGCGACGTGCGATCTGGCCGAAAAGGCTGGTTTGACGTTCGCGCAGTTCGTGATGCTGACTCCGTTCTGCGGCACTGTCGACTTTGAGAAATGGGAGAAGTCGTTCGGCGACAACGTTCCGATGGTGAAGGGCATTCCGCTGACGCGCTATTGGCTGATTCCGGCTGAGGACCGTCCGAAGATGTTCATGCCGCATCCGTCCATGACGTCGGAGGAAATGCGCGCCCGCACGCAGGGTGTCTGGGACCGGTTCTACAACTGGACCAACATCTGGAAACGGTCGCGTTGCACTCCGGGCTGGAAGTCACGGCTGGCGTTTATTTTCATCTCCAAACTGTACCGACAGATGTACGCCAGCACAGGCATCGCGACGGACAGCGCGCGGCGTAACCGCGCGAGCAAGATGGCCCGTATGATCGCAAAGCCTCTCCGTTTGCTGTTCCAGGCCGCACCGATGCCGGAACTGATGTTCCCGACTGGGATGACGCCGTCTGTTCGGGCGTCGAGCGAGACGGCGTTCAAAGTTTTGGGCTAAGGCAACCGAAAGCTTAGCGGGCGGCGGAGGAACGCGATGCTGCGTCCGACGCCGCCTGCAGAGCTTCATATCGAGCCCTTCCGTCGTCTTCCGTCACCTCTGGCGTGACTTTGATGTGCATCACGGGCCGCTTTGCCGAGCCGTTGTAAGCAGGCCACGGCGGCAAACCGGGGCCGTTCGGATCCCCCTTCTTCGCGAAGTTCGACCAGTAGTCCACCATCATCGCCGACACCTTGCGGTCCTCCTCGCGCCACGGCAGCTTCTTCGAATCCAGCACTCCAAACACGAACTCGATTTCAGCCGAGTGGTAGGCGCCTCGCGACGCCGCTCCGGCTTTTTCGGGCGGCGGAGCCTGGTCAAACTGATAGCGCCAGACGCCGGGTGCATTGGGCAGCGCGGTCTGAGCTTCCAGCCATCTCCACGTTCCGAGGGCGATGAACTGGTCGCCTGCCAGATCGGCCGCGGCGCGCTTTGCTTCGTCGTCAGTGGTGGCGCTGTAGACGGCAATCAGCTTCTCGGCGTGGTCGGGGAAGCGCTTGCGGATGACGTCGGCCAGCGCGGCCGCTGTCTGTGGTCCCTGCCCGAAAATGCCGCGGGCGTTACTTTCGTCCGCATTCCAGCCGGCGAGCAATGGCACCGGGGACTGCCTGCCCTGCCGATAGATCTCGTTCGCCGAGGCTGGCAGGAAGTACCCGTCGATGTTGATGCCGAAGCGCGGTCCCTTTGCGGTCTTCTCCAGCAGCTCCGTTCCCGGAATCGCACGCAGGGCTGCGAGCGTAGGCGCATTCTGCGACTCACCGAACTTCTTTCCGGCCGCTTCACTTTCAGTGAGCGCTCCGGCGGAGAGCCCGCCACCGATGGCGGCACCGCTCTCACCGATCGCTTTGTGGAACAGGCCTTTGGCGAGCGGCGAGGCTACCTGCGCGGAAACCGAGAAAGAGCCGGCGGATTCGCCGAATATGGTCACGTTGGCGGGGTCGCCACCGAAAGCCGCGATGTTCCGCTTCACCCACTGCAAAGCGGCTGTCTGATCCAGCAGCCCCTGATTGCCGGAGGCCTTGTGCTCCGATTCGGCGGTGAGTTCCGGGTGCGAGAAGAAGCCGAACACGCCGAGGCGGTAGTTCATGCTCACCACCACCACGCCCTTCCGCGCCAGCATGGTTCCGTCCTGACGAGGCTCGGAGACCGCTCCTGCCTGGAAGCCGCCACCGAAGATCCAGACCATCACGGGAAGCTTCGCTTTGGCGTCTTTTGCCGCGGTCCAGACATTGAGGGTGAGGCAGTCTTCGCTGGGGCCAGGGTCGCGGAAAATCATGTCGGCGAAGACCTGGCGCTGCATGCAGCGTGCGCCGAACTCGTTCGCTTTGCGCACGCCCTTCCATGGCTTTACGGGCTGGGGCGCTCTCCAGCGGAGATCGCCCGTGGGTGGAGCGGCGAACGGGATTCCAAGGAACGCGCGCACGCCCGACGCCGTCTTGCCGGTTTCGACCACACCGGATTCGGTGCGCACCTTGCCGGCGCCGAACAGCAGAGCGGGCACAGCGGCCAGGAGCAGAACTGCGGAAGCTGTTTTCATGTTCAGCTCTAATTTATACCTGTTCGCCCTTGTGACGCCGGGCACGAACGCAGGTCTTTGATATACTTGAGGTTTCGACCTCACAACTTCCAGGTAAGTCCCGAAGGAGTTTTTCGCATCATGTTCGATCTGTTCCGCAGCCGCGACAAGGCCGTCCGTTATCTGATTGGCGGTCTACTGGGCCTGGTCGCCCTGTCGATGGTTATTACCCTCATCCCTGGCTTTGGCAGTGCCCAGGCCGGAAACGAACAGATTGTCGCGGAAATCGGTGGCGAGCCACTCACCGTCCGCGAGGTCCAGGCGACGCTGCAGATGGCTCTGCGCAATCGCCAGGTTCCGCAGGAAATGATGTCGTTCTACCTGCCGCAGGTGGTCGACAACATGATTACGGAGCGCGCGGTGGCTTATCAGGCCAAACGCATGGGGTTCAAGATCACCGACGAAGAGGTGGGTAACGCGATCCGGTCGATGCTGATGCAGTACTTCCCGACCGGCGAGATCCCGGACACGGCCTACCGTCAGTTTCTGCAGCAGCAGGGGCAGGACGTGGACCGGTTTGAGAAGAACGTTCGGATGAACCTGCTGATGCTGCGCCTGTCGAATCTCGCCATGGAAGGCGCCATCGTGACGCCGGACGAAGTGGAGAAAGAGTTCCACCGCAAGAACGACAAGATCAAGGTGCAGTACGTGAAGTACACACCTCCGGCCAATCTGCGCGACTCCGTGACCGTAACTCCGGCCGAAGTGCAGGGCTACTACCAGTCGCAGAAGTCGAGTTTTAATACCCCTGAGAAGCGGACGCTCGACATTCTCCTGGCTGACGAAGCGAAGATCGCCGCGTCTTTCCAGGTTCCTGAGCAGGAGTTGCGCGCGCTCTACAGTTCGCAGATCGACAAGTTCCGCACGGGCGAGCGGGCACACGTTCGCCACATCCTGGTGAAGACCACGGAGAAGCCGAAGGAGGAACTGCCGAAGCTGGAAGCGAAAGCCAACGATCTCTTGAAGCAGATCAGGGGCGGTGCGGATTTCGCGGACCTGGCGAAGAAGAATTCCGACGACCCTGGTTCAGGCGCACAGGGTGGAGACCTGAACTGGATCGTCAAGGGGCAGACCGTGCCCGCGTTTGAAACAGCGGCCTTCTCTCTGAAGCCGAAGGAAATCAGCAACATCATCAAGACGGAGTACGGGTTCCACATTCTTCAGGTGCTGGAGAAGGAAGAGGCCCGCGTGCGACCGTTTGAGGAAGTTCGGGGGCAACTGGCGGCAGAGCGGCAGCGGGAAGCGATTCAGAACCGCATGCAGCAGTCGATTGATCAGGCTCGGGCGGAACTGGCCCGGACTCCGGACAAAGCGCAGGAAGTAGCCGGACGCCTGGGACTGTCGTATATTCACGCCGAGAAGGTCGGCCAGAGCGATTCGATTCCGGAACTCGGTTCGGCTCCGGAAATCGAAACGGCGGTCGCTGGCGCGAAGGCAGGGCAGGTCTCGCAGATCTTCCAGTCGGGCCAGAACAAGCTGGGAATCGCCGTGGTAAGGCAGGTTTTTCCGGCGCATCCCGCGGAGTTCGCCGAGGTGGAATCGCAGGTTCGTGACCGTCTCATCGCTGACAAGGCTGCGAAGCTGGGCGAGCAGAAGCTGAAGGAAGCCACCGACAAACTGAAGGCCGCCGGCGGAGACCTTGCGGCCGCGGCGAAGCAACTGGGCACCACCGTGAAGGAGGCGGATTTCTTCACGCTGGATACCGCGGCTGAGGGCATTGGTCCTGGAAGCTACATGGCCGAAGGCTTCAACAAGGCCACTGGCACGGTAATGGGTCCGTTCTCGATCGGCGGCGACGTAGTCCTTGCCAAGACCATCGACAAGCAGACTGCCGATGTCAGCAAGCTCTCGGCTGAGCGCGAAGAGCTGGTTGTGGCACTCAAGCGGAAGCGCGCGGGAATGCGCAAAGAACTGTTCGAAGACGGGATCATGACCCAGCTCATTAAAGAGGGTAAGGTCAAGAAGTACAACGACTCGATCACCCGTCTGCTTGCCAATTACCGCAGCTAGCGGCAGCGCCATCGCATGAACGAACTTATCGAGCTGCTTCGCAGCCTCACCGATCCGGAGAAGCTGCGCGCGCTACTTACCACTGTCCTGTCGGGCTGGTGGTCCTACCTGATGCTGTCGGCTATTGTGTTCGCCGAAACCGGTCTGCTGATCGGTTTCTTCCTCCCCGGCGACTCGCTGCTGTTTACAGTGGGTGTGGTCGCAGGCGCGGGTGACATTAATATTGGTCTGATTCTGGTGGTGTTATCCATTTCGGCGATTGTCGGCGATGCGGTGGGTTTCCATCTTGGCCGCGCTGCCGGGCCTGCCATTTTCAACCGAAAAGACTCTCGATTCTTCAAACAGGAACACCTTTTGAAGACGAAGGCGTTCTACGAGAAGCACGGCGGCAAGACCATCATCTACGCCCGTTTCGTGCCGATTATCCGCACCTTCGCTCCCTTTGTGGCCGGCGTGGCGAACATGCCTTACAGTCGATTCGTGGCATTTAACATCTTCGGTGGAATCGGCTGGGTGGTCCTGATGACGATGGCGGGATATTACCTCGGTAATGTGCCGTTGATCCGGCGGCATTTCGAGAAGGTGGTAATCGGAATCGTGCTGGTATCCGTACTGCCCGTGTTGCTGGAAATCTGGAAAAGCCGCCGTCCGTCCGCTCAGGCAGTGCGTTAATCCGGAACTCGCGGCTCGACCGCAGCCCGGGAGTCGATACTGGTGTAGGCGGCTTCCACCAGCGCAATGGTCTTCAGATACTCGCGAACCTCGCTCTCAAATTCCTCGCCCGTTCGCAGGCAGTGAATGAAGTGCTCCTGGGTAGCTTTCACGCTGTCTCCCCGATAGCCCTCCGGAATCGTGTTCTCCCACAGCATGTGGCCGGCTCGGCGAACGTGGCCCGATCCGGCAACGTGCAGCACTCCGCCCTCGCCTTCAAACCACGCTTCTCCCATCGCGGGTCCCGTTTCGTCGGTGTCGAGGAAGCGGTGTCCGTCGGCAGCCCCGATCAGGCCTGAGGTGTGGGTCAGCATGACGTGCGCTTCATCCTCGCCCTGGATCAGCGGGTTGTTGCGGCGCGCCTGCGCGTACAGCCACGCGACATCGCCGAACAGAAAGCGGGCGGTGTCGAGGTGGTGGATCATCGTCTCAAACAGGATCAGCCGCCGGTAGTCGCGGAAATAGGGCTGCGTGGGATAGGCGTCAGGGCCGTAGCCGTCGGGTTTGACGGTGCGAATTCGGTACGTCAGCGGCCGGCCGACCGCGCCGTCGGCGATGAGTCTCTTCACAGCGCGATACCACGGCTGCCAGCGCCAGTTTTCGTGTACCATGACGCGCACACCCGATTCGCTTGCCAGTCTGGCGACTGCCGCTGATTCTGACGCCGTCGGTGCGAGGGGTTTCTGACAAATGACCGGGATGCCTCGCGAGGTGGCCAGCCGGACGAGTTCGAAGTGTGTCTCGGGCCGCGTGGCGATGTCCACGAAATCCAGCGATTCGCGGTCCAGCATCTCCTCGGCCGTCTGGTAGGCACGGGGGGCAGCCGAAACCGCACGGCTGAGGTCGGGGTCGCAGGCCGTAACCAGTGCGACGCCGTGCATTCTGCGCCACGCGTCGATGTGGAACTGCGCGAAGAACCCGCAGCCTATAATGCCGCCTCGCAATAGTTTGTCCGCCATGTCGATCAAACCAGTTTATCCGGCGTGTCGTGATAGCCTCGGTTTTTCATGCTCCGAATCGCACTTGTGTCTCTAAGTTATGGCGCGGCGTTGATGGCCGCCGACTTTCTGCAGCATTCGCCGGCAAAGCAGGTTACGCCTGCCAACGCAGCGAAGCTGGAACTGGCGTGGACTTACGCCACCGGCCACGAATCGAAGGGCTCTGAAATCCAGTGCCGGCCTCTGTTTGTCGACGGAGTGGTGTATGCGACAACGTCGCGGATGCACGTGATCGCGCTCGACGCGGCTACTGGGAAGCTGATCTGGTCATTCAACCCGCACGGCGGGAAAGTCCCGACGACGAAGTATCGGAATCGCGGGCTGACGATGTGGAGCAATGGCAAACAGCGGCGTCTGTTCTTTGGCGTGAGCGAGAAGCTCTGGGCCATCGACGCGGCCACCGGAAAAGCGGTCCCGGGCTTCGGGAACGACGGGTGGATCGATTTGCGCGAGGGGCTCGGGCGCGATCCGAAGGACCTGACGGTAGGCTCGAATAGCCCGGGTGTGGTGTGGAAGGACATGTTGATTACGGGCAGCATCGTCCCGGAGGGTCTGCCGGCAGGCCCGGGCGATGTGCGGGCGTATGACGTGCACTCCGGGAAGCTGAAGTGGTCCTTTCATACCATTCCGCAGCCAGGCGAGTTTGGCTACGACACGTGGCCGAAGGATGGCTGGAAATACCTGGGCGGGGCGAATTCGTGGGCTGGGCTGGCGCTGGACGAGGAGCGCGGGATCGTGTTTGCTCCGACCGGCTCGGCATCTTACGACTTCTACGGAGCGAACCGGCCGGGCGACAACCTGTTTGCGAACAGCCTGATCGCACTTAAGGCAGACACGGGCGAACGGCTGTGGCATTTCCAGTTTGTCCGGCACGACGTTTGGGACCGGGACCTGCCGTCGGTGCCCGCACTGGTCACGGTCAATCGCGATGGCAAGACGATCGACGCAGTGGCTCAGATCACCAAGCAGGGCTATGTCTATGTGTTCGACCGGGTCACGGGCGCGTCTCTGTTCCCGCTGCGGGAGTTCGATGTCCCGCAGTCCCCGGTGGACGGCGAGGTGCTGGCGAGGAAGCAGGTGCTGCCGCTGAAACCGGCGCCTTTTGCACGGCAGGAGATCACCGAGGACATGGTGACGAATCGCACGCCCGAGGCACACCGGGCGGTGCTGGAGCGGCTGCGGAAGCTGAAGAATGGTCCGCAGTTCACGCCGCCGAGTCTGGAGGGAACTATTGTGTTTCCGGGTTTCGACGGGGGTGGCGAGTGGGGCGGCCCTGCGTTCGATCCGGAGACGAGTCTGCTGTACGTGAACTCGAATGAGATGCCGTGGGTGCTGCGGCTGGTGCCGAAGGCCGCCGCGCGAGGACCGGCGAGCGGGCGCAGCATCTACAACCGCAACTGCGCGGCCTGCCATCACGAGGATCTGGCCGGGAGTCCGCCGGAATTTCCTGCCCTGCGCGATCTGGCGAAGAAGCACTCGGAGGCTGAGGTTCGGGATGTGGTGCTAAAGGGCGCGGGACGTATGCCGGGGTTCCGGCGCCTTCCGGATTATGAGCTGAATGCGCTGATGCGCTTCCTGATGCTGGGGGAGAATGTCGCAGTGGCGGCCAGGGCTGCAAAGGGCCCGGCTACAGCGTCGCCGATCGATCAGAAGTATTCGACCGACGGGTACAACAAGTTCCTGGATCCAGACGGGTACCCGGCGGTGGCGCCGCCCTGGGGGACGCTGAACGCAATCAATCTCAACACGGGCGAGTACGCCTGGAAGATCCCGTTTGGAGAGATTCCTTCGTCGGGGCTGAAGAATACGGGCTCTGAGAACTATGGCGGCGGAATCGTGACCGCGGGCGGAGTCCTGTTCATCGGCGCCACGAACCACGATGCGAAGATGCACGCATTCGACAAGCGCACGGGCAAGCTGCTCTGGGAGTACACCATGGACGCCGCGGGGAATGCGACGCCGGTGGTCTATGAGTGGAAGGGGCGGCAGTATGTGGTGATCGCGGCCGGAGGCGGCAAGTCGGGCGCGAAGTCGGGCGGCAACTACTATGCCTTCGCCCTGCCGGCGAAATGAAGCAGCGGTACATCCTGCTCCACAAGCCTTTCGACGTGGTCTGCCAGTTCAGCGACCGCGATGAGACGGGCCGGGCGACGCTGAAGGACTTTGTACCGGTGGCGGGGGTGTATCCGGTGGGACGGCTCGACCGGGACAGCGAGGGGTTGCTTTTGCTGACCAGCGATGGTCCGCTGCAGCACCGGCTCACGGATCCTCGATACGAGCATTCGAAGACATACTGGGCGCAGGTGGAGGGCATCCCGACCCCGGCGGTGCTGGCGCAGTTACGCCTGGGTGTAATGGTGCAAGACTATCGGACGCGGCCGGCTGAGGTCCGGGCCCTCGACGCGGAGCCGGAGGTGGCGCCTCGCGATCCACCTGTGCGATTCCGCAAGGCGATCCCGACATCGTGGATCGAGCTTTCTCTGACAGAGGGTCGAAACCGCCAGGTTCGCCACATGACAGCGGCTGTCGGGTTCCCGACGCTGCGGCTGATTCGCGTTGCCATCGGGCCTCTGCGCCTCGACAAGCTCGCGCCG
>JAWXCM010000435.1:0-3696 GCA_034408745.1 Bryobacteraceae bacterium | reverse complement strand
GTGCAACGTGGCATGGGCATCTTGCCCATGCTGGATCAAAGAAATGTAGAAATAGGAACTCCAGGGACGCGCCAGCGGCGCATCCCTGCCAGGCAGCAGGCTGAGCAACAACGGAGGCGAGAATTGATGAGAAACAGCTTCAAAGCGGCGGCAGTAGTCGTTCGCGGTGCTCGCAGACGGCCGGCTCCTGTCCTGGGGATCGAACGCGGGCAACGGGCTGCTCGGTACCACGCCGCTGTCAGTGGTCGAGGAGATCGCCTCCTGGGGACCGAATTCGAATACGCCGGTGCCGCCCGCAACGAAGTTCGACGCCGTGGACGTCTCTTCGCAGGAATCCCACGTGCTCGCCTTGTCCCGCGACGGGAGCGTCTACGCCTGGGGCAAAGGCGACAAAGGCCAGCTCGGCATTGGACCGCTGGCCATCATCAACTTCAGGCACAACCCACCGGACGCGATGACCTACGTGCCGTTCCCCGTGCGCATTCCCACTCTGGCGGCCGTCACGGCCATCAGCGCCGGGCGAACGCACTCCCTGGCGTGCTCAAAGACGGCACGCTGCGCGCGTGGGGTGAGAACCGCGTGGGGCAGGTTGGGGATGGGACCACGACCAATCGCGATAGCCCGGTGCCGGTCCAGGGCGTCCGTAATGCCGTCGCGATTGCCGCCTCCGCCTCCGCCGCCGATGCCTCAGCGGCCCTGCTGGCAGACGGCACCGTCATGACCTGGGGAGGCAACGCGGACGGCCAACTCGGTCGACCGCCGTGGGATGTCGACAGGCGCTCGGCCAGCCCGATCCCTGCGCGCGTGACCGGCGTGCGAGGCATCCGCGCCATTGCGGCCGGCCTCTATCACATGATCGCGTTGACCGAGGCCGGAACCGTGTTCTCGTGGGGGGACGCGACATACGGGACCCTCGGTCGCCCCGCCGGCAAGACGAAGGACCCGGCCATCATCCCGTCACTGACCGGCGTGCAATCGATCGTCGCGCACGATTCGACCAATCTCGCCACTCTGAAGAGCGGCCGGATCATGACGTGGCGCGCCGTGCGGCCCTGGACCCGGCCCGGAGGGGGCCACGATGACATCAGCCCCTCGCTGATACTGCTGTGGCTCGACGGCCTGGACCAGCCGTAGGCACTCGCTTAGTCGCGCGCCGAGCCCGGTAGCCACGGTCAGCGCATTCCGTTGGCCGTGGGCTTTCCTTTGGTCCTTTCTCCCGCTACCGCAGACTGCGCGGCGATCGTCGTTACCGATGCCAGGGTCCGAAGCGCGCAGCCGCTGGGCTAGTTGCAATCAATGCAGGTGTCATTCCTTTCGTAACCTGCTTTCATTTCTCGATAAACGATGAAAAATAGTAATAGCATCCTCCCCTGACCGCGCTATCCCAGGCCGGGAAATCGATGCAGCCGCCAGGCCTGAACTGATCCGACATCGCGGCTTTGACCTTTGGTTCAGTACTGGCATCGCTCATTGTAGTGACAGCGGAAATCACGAACCCGTTCGCCAGATCTTTTAGCTGGACGCGATCCGTCGCCATGCTACTTTCGACTTTCGGTGCTGGATCCTGTGTGAGCGACTGCTTTGCCAGCTTGGAGTGAAGCATCTCGTGCTCTTCTACCGAGCGTCTCAGCCGGTCAATAACCGGCTTTCCAAATGAGCACTCCACGGCGGGTATTAAGCCGGACCCACAGGACTTAGCTTGTCGAAGGGGCCCGGGGTTCAGCTCATACACTTCTCCGTTGGGTGGATAGAGTTTCTTGTTCACCCAACGGGCCCGCTGAATGTTGAAATCTTCCCTGGCCACAAAGAACGTGCCTGTGAAGGGACCGCTATCATTGACCTGATCCAGCCAAAACGTACGCTCTTCATAGTCATTGTCACTGGCATCGAGACGGTGCGCCTCATACCAATGATTGTCCGACTCACTAAAGTGGCCGGTCCGGGCGCAGCGGTTATAGCCAAAGACAAACCCGCCGACGGTAAAGGGAAAACTCTGCTCGTTCTTGACCTTGTCTTCCGTCGTGAACTTCGTCTTCCACGGACGCACTTTCACCGCAACCACGGTTCCGCCGCTGTCTTCCTTGCCGCCGTCGTCCTTGACGGTGAGCTTCGCGTCCAGCGAGCAGAGCGCTAGAAAAGTTACCCGGGCGCCGCTCATCGTTGCCTTCGTGCCGATGCCCGAGCACCCGTCAGGAGTCCCTTTCGGCGTAAGTTCCCACTCGTAGCTTTGTAGCCGGTGTCCCTTCGATGGGACAGAGCGCGAGCCATCCAGCGTTACCGTATTGCCACGTTGCAGTGAGTACGGGCCACCGGGATCGGCATGGATCTCTTGGTCAGGCTCGGGTCGTTTCGGCGACTGACCCAACGGCACGAAGTCCAACTTTATCTGACCCAAGTGCGCATGGCCGAAATGATGCTGAGCCGATTCGAAGTCCTTGAGGTAGTCTCCGCATAGCTCCTTGGGATAGGGTTTGTCTATCAGCAGCCCGAGCCCGGCATCCGGCAGCGGGTAGTCCAGTTGTGCCACCCAACCCACCGCTGTCGTCACGAGCGAGGTTTCGCCTGCGATCTCTACCCTCTCTTCGAGAGTTCGCTTGCTAAAGCCACTTTCTGTTGCGGGAATTTACCCCGTGTCCACAGACACGTGAGATGTCCGCTTGAGCTCATCAATGTATAGATGTACTTTGGTTTTGGAGCGACCCTGCCCAGCGCTCTTAACCTCATACACAGATCCCCCGCTGAAGTGGGTCTCCCGTCTCGTCTGTTCGAGAATCTGTTCCGCAAACTCCTCCCCTCTCCACTCGACATAGTCGTTGTCGAGGTGGCGCTCGGTTAGATCGATGCGGGCAACAAACTGTTCCTTATGCGTCCACCGCATGGAATTTCCTGGGCGAGTGACCTGCATATCATCGTCAGATTTGAACGTGATGAAGACGCTGTATCCTTCAACGGCTCGGAACCGAGTCACGGGTTCCGGCGGCGCCTGGACGGATCGCCCGTGCAGGAGACTGAACAGCACGGCAACCGAGGCGAACTGGAAGAAGCGCGGGTAGCGTGGCATGTGGCGACCTCTATCGATGAATTTCTTGCGATGGGTGTCGATTGGACTTCAACGAGCCGAGAAAATCAAGCGCTCTGTTCGCCCATGACAACATGTTGCCGGTGCCAACTAGCCAAGGGCTTTGCCCTTGAGTCCCCAAGGTGGAAGCAACGTCTCGCCGCTTCCACCTTTTTTCGGCCGACCCGTTGCTGACGAAACGAGAACAAAATCCTCGTTTCGTCGCACCTTCCAAGAAAGCTCAACTCGCCGACGCAGTCGGCATTGGAGATTGGACGTTTTTTGAGAAGTGCAGCGGCATGGATGCCGCTGCTTCATCTTGAAAGCCCTGTAGATTAGGCGTGAGAATGTAGCCCAGGGCCAGCGAGGGCAGGAGCCCCTCGCGCCGCCCTGGTCAGCGTTCCGACCCATTCTTCCCCTCTCCCCCCGAATCGCCCAAAGGCGGGCGATTCGGGGGGAGAGGTCGAGAGGGGGGCCACTGGTTGTAGAGTGGCAAGCCGCGCGTTTCGTCGTCATTGTCAGTCTTGCTGGCACGAAGAGTGAGTTTCGCGAATCGGCAAGGTGTTGCCCCCTCACCCTAACCCTCTCCCCCAACACAAAAGACGTGTTGGGGGAGAGGGAACAAATGATGGGAACGC
>JAWXCM010000434.1:0-19531 GCA_034408745.1 Bryobacteraceae bacterium | reverse complement strand
GTGGAGGCAAGTAGTCGACAAGCCAGGCTCATACCCCGAATTCTCGGCCACCGCCATGATCGGCCGAGCCATGCTGCTGGGCGTCCGCAACGGCTGGCTGGATGCAAAGGAATACGCCCCGCGCGTGGAATCAGCCTGGCGAGCTGTGTCGGCAAGAGTCTCCGACGGCGGGCAGGTGATGGATGTCTGTGAATCGACTGGCAGGCAGAAATCGCTCGCCGACTACCTCAGCCGCGAAGCAATCTGGGGCCACGACCCGCGAGGCGGTGGCATGGCCCTGATCTTTGCAGTCGAGCGTATGACGCCAGCGCGTTAATTACCCGCGCAAATATTTATTGAAGTGCTCCAGCGTCCGCTGCCACGCCAGTTTCGCAGCCGCCGCATCATAGCGTGGAGTGGTGTCGTTATGAAAGCCGTGATTCGTGCCTTCATAGATGTACGCCGTGTACTTCTTGCCATTCGCCTTCAGCGCTTCTTCATAAGCCGGCCAGCCGCCGTTCACCCGCGTATCGAGTCCCGCATAATGCAGCAGCAGCGGAGCCTGGATCTTCGGCACATCCGCCGCCGGAGCCTGACCGCCGTAAAATGGCACCGCCGCCTGCAGATCGCCACCCATCCGCACCGCCAGACTGTTCGAAATACCACCGCCAAAACAGAACCCCACCACGCCGAGTTTCGTGTTGGTATCCGGCCGCGCCTTCAGCCATTTCGCAGCCGCGACAAAGTCCTCGAACATTTTGGCCCGGTCGACCTTGCTGAAAATCTTCCCGGCTTCTTCATCGTTCCCCGGGTATCCACCGACACTCGTCAGCCCGTCGGGAGCCAGCGCAATGAAGTTCTCCGTGGCAAGCCGCCGCGCCACATCTTCGATATACGGATTCAGACCGCGATTCTCATGCACCACCAGCACCACAGGCAGTTTGCCCGAGGCCTTGGCTGGCTTCGCAAGCAGCCCTTTGATACTCCCCGTACCTTGCGGAGATTCCACCGTCACGCGCTCTGTCCTGATCCGGGGATCGTCCACCGGAACCTGCTGCGCCCACGCGTAATTGGGCCGCAGACTTTCCCAGATCGCGAGCGCCGTCATGCCACCCGTGGCGTACTTGCTCGCGCTCTCCAGGAAGTCGCGGCGCTCGATGTCGCCATGCACGTACTTGTCAAACAGGTCTAATAATTCCTGTGGGTAATCCGACGCCTTTTTACGTTCCATTGTTATAGTTCGCTCCCCGTTGTACGGGCGAGCATACCACGAACCACAGAGCCGTTAGTCACCGCCCTGCAGCCTCAACCATCTCCAGCGCATTCGTCATCAGAGTCTCGCCAGTCATCTCGCCCAGCGACACCTGCGACACATACTCGTAGCGGGCAAAACTATGAAAATCCACCTTCGTCAGAATGTACCCAAACGCGTCATTAGTAAGGCCAAACAGGAAATTATGCTCCCCTCGCATTTTGCGCTTCAAATACATTCCAATATTCGGCAGAGCCTCCCCTGGAATTGTCACTATTTGCGCGTTCCCAAGATTGACGAGATTCATCCGCGTACTCACCGTACGGTCCGCGCCATACGAATACTTCAGCGGCGACTTCGTCACAACCTGCCACATATCCTCGGAATCGACTCGGAACTTCACCGTCCGCGACCACACCTTCAGCGCCGGATCCTTCTGCCACGCCGCGGCCGAAATAATACGCAGCGATTCCGAAGCCAGCAGCCCCCCAATTCGTTCGCATTCGCTCCACACACGCCGGTCTTGCCAGTAGCCCGTAACCGGATTGCTCGGCTTATCCAGGTCCCGATTATCCGCCGTTACCATCCCTCCCTGAGCCCCATTGACAAACATCGCCATGCCACCCGCGGCTTTTTCAATCTGATCGCATAAAGGTCCGACTAAATCTGGCGAAACGATTCCCTCTTTACTTCCCATCACCTCCGGATGAACCGCGTAATTCACCAGCGTCGCGATTGTCTGCCCATCCCGGCCCCGAGCCTGCAGCACCCCGGCGCGCCGGTCATACAAATCGGGAGCGTAATAGTTGTAAGCAATCCGCCCCTGCGCCGCTCCACTGGCGACCCGCAACTCAGCGGGCTTCAGCCGGTCGAACGCCTCGTTTACCGCAGCCGCCACCTGCTCGGCGACAAACTGCATGTACGGCAGCGACCCCGTATGTCCCCCGCGCCCATCCGGAAATGCGTACATATCGGGCCCGCTGTGATTATGAGTGGCGGCAGCCAGAATCCGATCCCCCGGAATCCGTGGAACCAGCGCACGAGCCCGGTCCGCCAGCGCCGAAGGAAACCCAAGCAAGTCGACACTGACGATGGCCAGCGTCTCCCCGCCAGACCGAAACACCACAGCACGAGCCGTCAGTTCACCCCGCTTTCCCTTCGCAGGCGCAGTCGGCCCCATCCCGCCACTCAGCGGCAGCAAAGGATCTGGCGTGATAATCCGCTTCGCCGCGCCAGCCTCAAACGAGCCCTGGGCACCAGCGCAACACGCCAAAAACAACGTCAGACACAGCCGGCCAAAAATCAGTCGCATATTTTTCCGATTGTAGCGAGAGTATCCGTTGGGGCGCGGCCAGGCGATGACCATCACAAGGACCCTAAGATTTTTCTGCCAGTCCCGGAGAACTTCTCTCCCCTAATACCACTTTAATGTCGTGATGACAATGCCTGGCGTTTCTGCCGCCGGTCATGAGGTGTTTCTCGGACGCCAGCCGATCTTCGACGGTGCCCGCGTGGTGCATGGTTATGAATTGCTGTTCCGGCGGGCGGGCCAGGAGGGTGCTGGCGGCGTCGACGGGAATGCAGCCACTGCCCAGGTAGTACTGAACGCTCTCGTGGAAATCGGCATCGACAACCTCAGCAGTGGCGAACTGCTCTTCGTCAACTGCACGCGCGAAGCCCTTTTCGCGGCACCGCTTTTCCCCCCAGAACGCGCCGTCCTCGAGGTGCTCGAGACCATCGAGCTCGACGATGCGCTGATCGAACGCATCCGCTTTCTCCGCCAGTCCGGCTTCCGCATCGCCCTCGACGACTTCGTCTGGGACGACAGCAAGGCGAACGCGGTGGCTGAAGCCGACTACGTCAAGCTCGACGTCCAGCAACTCGACGAGCCAACGCTGCGCCGCCACATCCCGAAACTCAAACGCTACTCCGCCCGGATCATCGCCGAAAAGATCGAGTCCGAAGAGCAAATGCAGATGTGCCGCAACTTCGGCATCGACCTGTTCCAGGGCTATTTCCTCAGACGGCCCGATGTCATCCGTCGCAAAAGCGTCCCGGCCTCACGACTCGCCGCGCTGCAAATCGTGGCGCAATGCCAGAACCCCAACATCACCCTGCAGAAGCTCGCCTCGACCATATCCAGCGACGTGGCGCTCGCCTGGGGACTGCTGCGCCTCTCCAACACGCTGCTCTACTCCGGCGCCGCGCCCGTCGAAACCTTGCTGCAGGCAGTCGGCCGGCTCGGCACTCAGAAAGTCATGCGATGGGCAGTGCTCCTCACCATCGCCGGCCAGCAGGATTGCCCACGAGGCTACCTCCAGCTCTCCCTGCAGCGAGCCTTCATGTGCGAAGAACTCGCCCGCAGGCTCAAGACCGAGTCGCCCGACGCCGCGTTCCTCGTAGGACTCCTGTCCCTCCTCGACGCCATCGTGGAAGTGCCTATGAAAATTCTCATCCGGCAACTTCCCCTGGCACCGCGAATCCGCAACGCGCTGGTCGATTTCGAAGGACCGTGCGGAGCAATCCTCAGCGGCGTGCTTGCATGGGAACACGGAGACTGGGAGGCTTTCGCGAAATTGCAGATACCCCACAACGACGCCATGAGTTCCTGGCTGCATTCACTCGGAATGAGCGCGGAAACCCTGAAAGCGCTCATGGCAATTAACAAACCGGACCCCGTGAAAGTCTAACTACTGGAAATATTTGCCTGCGGGCGGCGTGTACGGCTCGGGAGTGATGCCCGCGGCCTCATACAATTTCCGAAACGCCGCAACCGTCGTGCTCGACGGCTTGTAGTTTCCGAAGCGATAACCCTCGGCAATTGTCAGAGGTGTCCAGCCGAATTTGTTCTTTTTGTTCCAGACTTCGATCTTCGCGCCGTGGCTGGCAAGAAACTCCACCGCGCGTGGCAGATTCTTGTACGCGGCGCCGTGCATCGCGGTCTCCCCGTTGTTGTCGGCCGCATTCACGTCGGCGCCATGATCCAGCGCCACCCGCAGCGCCTCCAGGACCTCGTCCTCCCAGCCCGCATCCTCACCAGGCGAACGCGTGCCCAGGCCAGCCGCCACAATGATCGGAGTCGCACCGTCGGCAGTCGGGATCTTCACATCGGCGCCAAGCGACTGCAGCAGCCGCATCAACTCCGCATCCGCGGTCCTCGCCGCCAGCAGATACGGCGTCGACCCCATGGTGTTCAGCCCCGTCATTCCCACGCCGATTTTCTTCGTCATCCGCGCATTGATATTCGCGCCCGACGCCACCAGTTTCTTCACCATCGCGACGCTGTCCATCGCCCCCGACCCGCGCGGCGCCGGATCGTTATCCCCAACCCCAGGCTTGCGAACCCCGCTGACCGCGTGCAGCGCCGTCCATCCCGTCTCGGCCGAATTCGGATTCGCGCCCGCGTCCACCAGATAAGACGCCAGATCAAAATGAGCGTTCACCACCGCCAGCAGCAGCGCGCCCGTGCCCTCCGCCGGAGCCGCCCTCTGCTTCTTCGCCGACCCCTCAGGACGAATGCTGTCATTCGGATTCGCGCCAGCTTTCACCAGCACCTTCACCGCCTCCAGCCGGCCTTCGCGCACCGCAAACAGGAACGCCGTGTAGCCCGAATCCAGTCGCGTCTGCAGTTGAGCCCCAGCCTGAAGCAACACCTCGATGACCTCGCTGTTGCCCTCCGCCGCAGCCCACATCAGCGCCGTCTGGCCTCGAACCGTCTCCTTCACATTCGGATTCGCGCCCCGCGCCAGCAGCGCCTTCACCGCCTCCACACTCCCCGTTCGAGCCGCCGTCATCAGCGGCGTTTCCCCACCCGGCAGCGCGACATCCGGACTCGCGCCCGCGTCCAGCAGCAGCTTTACCAGCGCGGCATTTCCATTCGTAGCCGCCAGCGACAACGGAGTCATACCGTACCGATTCGCAGCTTTCGGATCCGCACCCTCGCGCAGTGCCCGCTTCGCGCTGTCGACATCGCCGCGCTCCACAGCCCAGTGCAGTTCCGTGGTGCCATCTGGCGACACTTTGGCCGGAGGCGCCGCAACCAGCGTCAAAGCAGTCAGAAATACCGCGGCATGCCCAACGTATTTCACAGCGATATTTCCGGAATTTGTCCCTTGCTGTCGGCAAACCTGTCCACGCGCACGCCGACGCGGTCCAGCAGAGTCAGATGGAGATTCGCCAGCGGCTCCGGCTTCTCATACCGAACATGCCGCCCGCCCTTGTTCCGCCCCGACGCCCCACCAGCGACAATAATCGGCAGATTCACGTGATCGTGAACGTTCGGATTGCCCATGCCGCTCCCATACAGGATCAGCGAGTGGTCCAGCAGCGATCCGTCACCATCGGGAGTCGACCGCAGCTTGTCCAGATAATAAGCGAATAAACTCACGTGATAAGCGTTAATCTGCGCGACTTTCGCTACCTTTTCCGGATCGTTGTTGTGATGCGTAAGCGGGTGATGCCCCTCGGTAATCCCGATCTCCGGATACGCCCGGTTACTGGTCTCCCGAGCCAGCTGAAACGTCAGCACCCGAGTCACATCGGCCTGCATCGCCAGCACCTGCAGATCGAACATCAGCTTCGCGTGATCCGTATAAGCGGCCGGCACTCCAACCGGACGGTCCAGATCCGGCAGCGTATTATTCGCCGTCTCCGCTTCCGCCTTTTGAATCCGCCGCTCTACTTCCCGAACCGTCTCCAGATACTGCGACACCTTGGTCCGGTCCGACGCACCAAGCTTGTTTTGCAGCCGCGAGATGTCATCCCGAACCCAGTCCAGCAGGCTCGCATTCCGCTTCAGTTCCGCCCTGCGCTCCGTCGCCGTGCCACCGTCCCCGAACAGCCGCTCAAACACGATCCGCGGGTGAGCCTCGGCAGGCAGCGGCGTCGTCGGTGACGACCACGAAAGATTATTCTGGTAAACGCACGCGTACCCGTTGTCGCACTGACCCACGGTCGTCAGCAGGTCCATCGCAAGTTCCATCGACGGCAGCCGCGTATCCCGTCCCAGCTGCTTCGCCGCCACCTGATCCACCGTCGTAGCCAGCTCGTAGTCTGAACTCTCCGTCCACTTCGCGGTAGCCGCGCTCAGAAACGCCGCGTTCGACGTGGCATGCGTGCCAGGATAGGCATTGCGCAGTTCCAGATTGCTGACCACCGTCAGGTGATCGCGCAGCTTGTCCAGCGACTGCAGCGTCGGCGAAAGCGCACTCAGCGGCCCCACAGGACAACGCGGAGTCCACGACGCCAGCGTCGCCCCCATCGGTACATATACGAATCCCAGGCGTCGAACCCCGGCAGCCGGAGTAGCCGCCATCGCAGTCATGGACGGAACCATCGCGTCCAGCAGTGGAAGTGCCAGAGCGGCACCCGCGCCCCGCAGAAACGTACGGCGATGCAATGCCTTTTTCGTCACGATCATGTCGGCGATCTCCTCATCCGGAACGGCGCACTGTTAACAATGCCCAGTATGAACTCCGAGAAACGATAATCCTTTTCCCCGGAACTCCGTACAATTTTGCGGACGGCGGGCGCGTCGTAATACTCCACACCGCGGCCGAGCGCATAAGTAAGCAGCTTTTCCGTAAATGTCCCCGCGAAAACTTCGGGCCGTGCCAGCAGACCTTTCTGCAGACCCTCCACGCCGTCGAAGCCCGCACCGTCCGGCAGCGCACCCGATGCGTCGATCCGTACGCCATCTTCGCTCCGCCGGTACCGGCCCACCGCGTCGTAATTCTCCAGCGCAAACCCCGGCGGATCCATCAGATTGTGGCAGCCTGAGCACACCGGATCCGCCCTGTGCTGCGACGTCCGCTCCCGAACCGACAACTTGCTGCTGATCGTATTTTCCTTAAGGGCCGGAACGTTTTCCGGAGGTGGCGGCGGAGGAACACCCAGAATATTCGACAGTATCCACTTGCCCCTAATCACCGGAGAAGTGCGAGTCGCGTACGACGTCACCATCAGGATGCTGCCCTGCCGCAGCAGACCTCCGCGCTCACCACCCTCCGGAAATTCCACCCGCCGGAACCGGCTGCCATAAATATTCGGAATGCCGTAGTGCTTCGCCAGCCGCTCGTCCAGATAGGTGTACCGGCCTCGCAACAAATCCAGTACACTGCGGTCCTCCCGCATCACACTCTCGAACAGCAGTTCAGTCTCCCGCCGGAACGACTGCCGCAAATTATCGTCGAAATCCGGAAACAACCGCATATCCGGCGTAATCGAAGCCAAATTGCGCAAATACAGCCACTGTTCCGCAAAATTGTTCACCAGCGACGCCGACCGCGAATCCGCCAGCATCCGCCGAACCTGCTTCTCGAACACCGCCTGCGTCTTCAGCTTGCCGGCAGCCGCGACCTCCAGCAGTTCGTCGTCCGGAATGCTGCTCCACAGAAAGAACGACAGCCTCGATGCAAGCGCGAGGTCGCCAACCGAGTACGGCGCGGACGATCCGCCAGCCGGGTCCACTTCAATCCGGAACAGAAACTCCGGACTCACCAGCACGGACCGCACAGCCATCTCCACACCATTCTCAAAATCGCCAGCCGCCCTGCCCTCATGGAAAAACCGCATCGGGCCCCGCAACTCGTCCGCGTTCACCGGCCGGCGCCAAGCCCGGCGCGCCAGCGTCGAAATAATCCGACCCGCGCAAGCCTCTTCGTCCCGCTGCGAGCTCGGCCGGCACACCAACAGCCGCCGCCGGCTCGGCGAGTCGCCAGGCCCCTTCGCGTTGTACGGCCCATTCACAGTCACTGAGAAAATCGCCGGCTGAGTCCGGGGATGCCGGTCCATGTTGAACCGCGCATGCCACGGCTGACGCTCCTGCTCCAGCAGAGTCGACCGCTGTTTCGGGAACGTCGCAGCCACCGTATGCGGCCCCGCCTTCACCGGAATCCGAACCGTAAGTCCAAGGTCAGCCTTACTGTGGTCCGTGCCCGCGGGCGGCTTCACCGTGAACAGTCCGATCCGCTCGCCGTCCAGCAAAATCTCAACCTGATGATTTGCCGTCAGCCCTTCCACATGCTCATTGCGATCGCGCTGCAGCCGAACCACAAACTCGTAGTCGGCATCCAGCGGAAACGTGTGCGGCATCGCCAGCCCGCCGCGAGTCCCCAGCGGCAGGCCTTCCAGGTGCTCTTCCTGCGTCAGGTCCGGCGGCAACGACACCGTGGTCCCGCCCGGCGACTTCACCGGCGCACCCACAGAAAGCCGGCCAATCTTCTGCGCCGCCGCCAGATACCGGTCCAGCAGCGTCGGCGACAAATCGCCCACCGTTACGTTGTCGAACCCGTGGCTCGATTCGTCAATAGGAAGCAGCGCGGAAACATCCACCTCCAGCGCCAGCAAATCCCGAATCGCATTGTGATATTCAGCCCGGTTCAGCCGCCGGAACGTGTCCGTCCGACCCGGATTCGGCCTCGCCGCCGCAGCCTGATCGATCGACCCTTCCAGCGAACTTACCAGCGATTTGTAAGTCGCCTCATCCGGACGAGGCAGTCCAGCCGGCGGCATGGATCGCACACGCAGCCGTCGAATCACCTTCTCCCACGTCTCAGCATCGGTTACCGGATTGTTCGGATTGGTCTTGTCGAGCGCGAGCCCACCGGACTTGAGGCTCGAGTTGTGGCAGCCGGCGCAGTACCGCTTAACGGTCGCAGATTGGTCCGCGGTGGCAGCGTAGGCACCGGTCAACGCCAGGGTAATTAGACAGACAAGTCTCATGGTCGCAGCCTCGGGCGACTTATAAATAGTATAAAGGGTCGCAATGACCAAATCGTGGACCCGCTTTGTGAGGGGGGCAGGCCCCCAGGCCTGCGGCGGGTCCCCAGACCCGCCAAAAGTCCCGCTTAAGCCAGCTTCACCCGCCGCACATCGATCTTCTTGTCGTCATACACCCCGAGCCCCAGCGCTCCGGCAATCTCGATATGCTCCACCTGCATATTAAGAAAAGTGCTGTCCGCATCCGGTTTCGCCGCCGCAATCGACAGCATCCCCATAGCCTTGCGCTTCTCGTCAATCGCCTTCAGACCGACCTTGTCCATAGCGACAGGGTCGGTAGAAAAATACATCGCATTCGGTGACCAGACATACTTCTCCACCTTCCTGCCCGGACCGCCGTGATACGCCGCCACCACGGCGTCGCAAATATTCAGCACCACTTTCTTCCGAATAATCGGGTGATCGACAATATTCGGAATAAACGTGCCGCACGTATTCAGCGTGCTGGACGAGTGGCTGCGGCTGACATTATTTACCAGCCCGTGCGACAGATTCTTCAGCGCAATCGTCACGCCGGCCGACTGGTGATGCTTCAGCAGGCAAAGATTCACCATCTTCGTGACATCCTTGCTGATAAACTTCGACAAATACGACCGCCGGTGATGCGGATCCCGAGGATTCGCACCCGGCAACACCAGCGGCATCTCCACATACTGCGTCTCGTCATACCCCTGCATGTCCAGCTGCAGCGGATGCGAGTTGTACGCTGTCGTCGCCGCCGTCCACCTCACACCCTCCGGCAGCCATTTGTCGAAACCGGCTGCCAGAAATTCCTGGTGATACCGGTCATAAGCCACAATATTCTGCGGCTTGACCCCGGCCATTTGCAGACCGGCGATAATTTCCTGCACCATTTCCGGTGACGAGATCACAAACGGCCTGCCCACCGGATTCAGCTTCAGCCCAACAACATCGGAAGGACTGAAGAAATACCGCCACGCATCCTGAGCCGTCGGAGCTCCGGTAAGCTCCATCATTCCGCGCGTCAGCATGTCTCGAACCGGACCGCGCTGATACTTGCGCTCAATCGACGCGCCAGAATGTTCCACCGCCACAACGCGGCCCGGGAACGGACCCGGCAGACCCAAATTACTCGACTGCGCAAGCATCGGCACAGCCGAGTACGTCGCAGCACACAATCCGGCTACAGCCGACTGACGAAGAAAATCCCTGCGTGCAATCATCGTTAAATCCTCCTCAAACGCTGGTCATAATCTCACGCACCCGCCGCGCCACAACCTTCTCTTCGCCCGGTTGCAGCATCCAGACCGTAAACACAAGCTGTTCCCGATCCGTCGCCGGACACGCCTCAATCGATGGCGTCCCCTCGCGAAGCCGCTTCATCACCTCCGGCGGTGAAATCGCAATCTTCGCCTGATCCCAGCGAATATGCAGGTGCGGCGTATGGTTCGCAATCTCCGGCACACTCACTTCCGTGGTCACGGACGGCAGCTTGCGAACCGCGTCCGTAATTATCCCTACCCGCGCTTCCCAGTCCTTCCACTCCGCCGCATGATCGATGCTGGTAAAAGCCTGCAAGGCCACCAGCATCCCGATCATTTCTTCTTTATTAACCTTCATCCCGCGTGCAATCGAGTCGCTGTTCGGCGACGTATTCAGCCTCGCCGCCGCCACCAAATCCTTTCGACCCGCCAGAATCCCCGCGCTCTGCGGCCCACGAATTCCCTTGCCACCCGAAAATGTGACAAGGTCAAAGCCCATCTTCGTGTAACGAGTCAGATTCGTCACCGGAGGCACGTCCGCCGACGCATCGATAAACGTCGGAATATTATGCTTTTTCCCGAGCGCCACAAATTGTTCAGCCTTAATCGCGCCCTTCGGATCGGCATCGTTGAAGAACAGCATCATCGCTGTCTTCGAATTGACGGCCGATTCCAGCTCCTGAGCC
This sequence comes from Bryobacteraceae bacterium, assembly GCA_034408745.1. GTDB lineage: Bacteria > Acidobacteriota > Terriglobia > Bryobacterales > Bryobacteraceae > JAWXCM01. The sequence continues at coordinate 8,612 of JAWXCM010000434.1, read as the reverse complement.
GTCTCCACCTCAACCAGCCGAACTCCGCACGTGCGAACCGCATGATCATACCCATAGCGGTGCGATTTCTGAACAATTACCTCGCTTTTCAGCCCGGTTAAATCCGGAATTTGCCGAACAGCATTCATATCCGCGCCCGTAATACAGGCCGCCGTGCCGATCGTCAGCGCACCCGCCGCCCCCGACGTCACAATCGCGGCCTCAGCACCCAGCATCGACGCGATCTTCGCGCCCACCTTGTCCTGTAGTTCCCCAAGTGGCACGAAGTGTTTCGCCGATGCCGCCATCGCCGCCACTACCTCCGGCCGCATCAGCGATGCGGTCAAAGCGGTATAGGTACCCGCGGCGTTGATGAACGTCCGCACTCCCAGCTCTTTGATCACATCCCGCGCCGGCGCCGAGGCAGCCGACACCATCGCCCGCTGCCCCGCCAGCCCACCAAGAATGGGTAGCGCCGCCATCCGCTGCAAAAACGATCGTCGTTGCGACATGCATTCTCCTACTTGTGCGCGATACAGTCAATCTCAACCAGCGAGTTCCCCGGAACCCCGCCAACCGCGGCGATCGTGGTCCGAACCGGAGGCTCCGGCCCGAACTTGCCCAGAAACACCTCGTTCATCCCCGCGTAGTCCTTCAGGTCGCTCAGATACACGTTCACCTTCAGAACCTTGTCCATCCCGGACCCGGCTTCCTTCAGCCTCGATTCCAGCGTCTCCAGCACGTGCTTCGTGTGGGCCTTGATGTCTCCTTCGAAGTGCGCGCCCAGCCCGGCAATGAAGACCAAATCGCCAAATGTCGTGATCTGGCTGAACAGCGCCTGCTTCTGCGGCGCCTTCCCGCCAGGCCAAATTACCTTCTTGGTGGGCTTTTCGCCCTGAGCCTGAGCAGCAGCTGGAACCGCGGCGACCGCGCCGGCTGCGAGAAATTTTCGTCGATTTGAGGTTGGCATGTGGTGTACCCGGTAACTGAAATGATAAACATACTTCGTGCGACTCTTGTTAGCAGTTCTCATAGCGGGCCTGGCGTGCTCCGGACAGGAATACGATCTGGTGCTCCGCGGCGGTCACGTAATCGACGCAAAAAACGGCATTGACGCGGTGCGCGACGTCGCCCTCAAAGGCAATGTCATCGCGGCAGTCGCTGAAAAAATCGACGCAGCCAAAGCAAAGCGCGTCGTCGACGCAAAGGGGCTCTACGTCACCCCAGGCCTCATCGACATCCATACACACGTCTACACCGGCACCGGCGAACCCCACTCCTACGCCGGCGATAACAGTGTCTATCCCGACGGCTTCACGTTCCGCGTGGGCGTCACCACCGTCGTCGACGCCGGCGGTTCCGGCTGGCGCAACTTCCCCGATTTCCAGGAGCGCGTCATCCGTCGCTCAAAAACCCGCGTGCTCTCCATGCTCAACATCGTAGGCAACGGAATGCGAGGCGGGAAATTCGAAAATAACCAGGACGACATGGACGCCGAGGCCACCGCCAAAGTCGCCCTCGCCAACAAAGGCGTAGTCGTCGGAATCAAAACCGCGCACTACTCCGGACCCGAATGGACTCCCGTCGAGCGCGCCGTCGCAGCCGGAACCAAAGCCAGCATCCCCGTCATGGTCGATTTCGGCACCAACCACCCCGACACCCGCCCCCTTGTCGACCTGCTCACCAAAAAGCTCCGCCCCGGCGACATCTACACCCACATGTACTCAGGCCTCCGAAATGAACTCCTCGACAACGGTCAGCCCAACGCCGGCATGATCGAGGGCCGCAAACGCGGCGTCATCTTCGACGTCGGCCACGGCGGCGGCAGCTTCGTCTACAAAGTCGCCATCCCCCTCACCAAAGCCGGCTTCTGGCCCGACAGCATCTCTACCGACCTCCACATCGGAAGCATGAACGCGGGAATGAAGGACCAGCTCAACGTCATGAGCAAGTTCCTCAACCTCGGCATGCCCCTGAAGCAGGTAATCGCCGCATCCACCTGGAACCCGGCCCGCGAAATCAAACAGGAGACCCTCGGCAACCTCAGCGTCGGAGCCCCTGCAGACATAGCGGTCCTCCGCCTTGAGAAAGGCAACTTCGGCTTCACTGACCATTCCGGCATGCGCATGAAAGGCAATCAGAAGCTGACCTGTGAGATCACTTTCCGAGACGGGGTTGCGGTCTATGATTTGAATGGTCTGACAAAAGACGACTGGAAACAGTAACGCGGCGGCATGTGTTTGTGTGGCACTATATCACCCATGAGGACCGCCGTTTTACACGTATTTCTTATCGCATCGGTCATGCCGGCAGCAGCCCAGACAACGCAGGGAATCGTCACATTCGGGGCCACCTCCGCGGTCTGCCCTCATGCCGCGTGGGGTGGTGAATGGAGCACCACGCTGTATGTGACCGCCACAGGCGCCCCCGCCACTGTCACCATCCGTTTCTTCGACGCGGAGGGAAAGCCTCAGACAGTTCCTTTCACCACCACGCGCGGGCTGGCGGGGCGCGTCGCCGACGTCACCCTGAACCTGGGCCTCGGAACCACTGAGGCCGTTGAAATCGGGGCCGGGGACAAAGACACCTCCATGGGTTGGCTTACAGTGAAGAGTACGCAGGGCAGCAGCATTCAACTCTATGAGGTATTCCGCCAGGCCGTTCCTGGAAGAACTCCCGTGGAGGCATTTGTCTCTTGTGCAACTCCGTCCAGCGGCCAGCTGCGCCAGTTCACGTTCGACAACCGGAATGGAGGCGACACCGGAGTCGCCATTGTGCTCCCCACCCGGGCACTCACCGGCCATGCCATGCCGGAAGGAAGCGTCAATCTGAGATGCTTTGTGAATAACCTGGAAGTCGGCAGAATGTCCGTGCACGAGTCCCCTCAGATTTATTCTGTTTTCGCACTCACGTCGCGATTAAGCGGAACCGCCGGCAGGCTGGGTTACTGTACCACCGAGTCATTCGACGGAACCGGCTCGATTGGTCCCGTTGTCGCAGCCCTTCATTTCACTTCCGACGGGGCATTCTCTTCCGTACCTGTCGCACTGCGTTGACCGCGACCGGGCAGCGCTCGGGTCACCCGGGCCGCTGTCGGAGCGATCCAACCGCAAGCTTTTCAGGCGGCTCCCGTTTCGGCGCCCCCTGTCTTTCCTGCAGCCTGTTAACTACCGCGCCGAGATTCGATAGTATATAGGCCGAAGGAACTCCAAAATGGAAAGACGTAACTTGCTGAAGTCCGCCGTTTCGGCGGCAGGGCTGACGATCCTCAAAAGCGGTACGCTGCGAGGCCAGAACGCCCCCTCGAACAAACTGAACCTCGCCCTCGTCGGCGTGTGGGGCCGCGACACCGCCCACTACAACGTGATGAAGAACGAGAACGTCGTAGCTCTGTGCGACGTCAATGACCTTCGGACCAAAGAAGGGCTCGCGCTCTTCCCAAAAGCGAAGACCTACTCCGACTGGCGTCGCATGCTCGACCAGAAGGACATCGACGCCGTCATCATCTGCAGCGCCGACCACCATCACGCATTCATCGCCAACTGGGCAATGAACCGCGACAAGCACGTCTATTGTGAGAAGCCGCTCGGCATCTCCGTCCAGGAAACGCGCATCGTGCGCGAGAACTATCTCAAACGCCGCAACAAACTGGCCACCCAGCACGGAACCCAGCGCCACGCCTACCCCAACTTTGAGCGCGTCCGCGAAGCCATCATGGACGGCGCAGTCGGCGAACTAAAAACCATCCACAGCTGGGACAGCCGCCAGCTTCCCCGCCCCGGCTACCCAAAGCCCGAAGGCCAGCCGCCCGCCTCCCTGCACTATGAGCAGTGGATCGGCCCCTCGCCCTACCACCCCTACAGCCCGCAATATTTCGGCGGAACTTCCGGCCTCAACTGCCTTTTCTGGAATATGTACCGCGATTTCGGTGTAGGCCAGATGGGCGACATGGGCGCACACACCATGGACCTCGTGTGGAACGCCATCGACGCCGGCGCGCCGATATCCATCGACATCGACCGCGATGCCAGCGACAAGTACAACGCCGATATCTGCCCCGTCAAACTGAAGGCTCACTTTGAGCACCCCGCCAACTCCTGGCGCGGCCCAGTCGAACTCGTGTGGTACCAGGGCGGCCTCAAACCACCAAATCCCCGCGGCTACGTCGACGTCTCGAAGATCCCCAACGGAGCCATCTTCGAAGGCACCAAAGGCACGCTCATCTGCGACTTCACCAGCCGCATCCTGCTGCCCAATAATGACGACGGCGATTTGACCTACTACAAACGCCGCGACAAAGGCGCCCTCGAGCCCCTCATCGGCGGCATCGGTCAGGCGACGCAGATGGCGGCTGGCGCCCGTCCCGGCGGCGGCGGCGGTCGTGGTCCCGGCGGACCCGGCGGTGGACAGCGCCCCGCGTTGCCCGCAGGCTTTACCGCCATGCCCAGCGCCGAGCCCCAGGCCAGCACCGGCTTCCCCGTTATCCAGATGCTCGACGGCAAAGTCCCGCCAGCTCTCGGCCTGCCCAACGATACAGTCGAGCGCATGGTCGCAGCCGAAAAGGCAGGCCAGGCAGCGCGCCCCGGCGGCGATGTCTTTCAGCAGGAATGGCTCGACGCCTGCAAAGGCAAGCACAACAACGTGAAGCACGGAACGTCCAGCAAGACGCACTGCGACTTCGATTATTCCGGCACCATGATTGAGCAGATGTTGCTCGGCCTGGTCGCGCACCAGGCGGGCAAGAAGCTCACCTACGACCCCGCAACCGGCCGCATCACCAACATGAATGAGGCTAACGATTACCTCAAGCGCGAATATCGTCCCAACTGGACGCTGAACGGCTGAGAATTACTGCTTCGGGGCCGTGCGAAACGCAATCTTTCGCACGGTCCCCGAAGTGTTATACGAGAAAAATCCCAGCGGTTTCGTCAGGTCCGTAGCCCCCGCCCGCAGCTCGATTCGGCGCCCATTTACCGACAAATTAACCACCTGCTCGTTGTCGATCCACGCCTCGATCTTCTCCGGAGTCACCCGCAGCCGAAAGCTGTACCATTTGTTTTCTTCAAACGTGTAGTACGCGCGAGTCTCATTTTCCGAGGCGTCCCACCCGTCCAGGCTCGAGATCCCGATAATATCCCCGCCCCATCCGCCAACAACGAAAGTGCCGAAGGATTCCCCAAACGGAAAAGTCAGGCTGGCAAAGAAATCCCCGCCCCGACCTTTCTTCGCCTCAAACCGAATTTCATACTGATTCGTCGGGAATTTCCCCGAATAATTGATCCCGGTGAACGGCTCGCCGTTCGTCATCACAATCGAGCCGTCTTCCACCTTCACAGCACCGTGATTGCGGAAGCCCTCGATCACATTCCAGCCCTTCAGCGTCTTGCCGTCGAACAGCGGCTGCCATTCGGTCTGCGCGAATGCGGCGGCGGCAACCAGCAACAGACAGGCGGCGATTCGTTTCATGCAGCTACGGGTATATCACGCCTGTTCGCTACCCTTGTGGAATGCGCGAATTGCTCGACAATGTGGCCCAACGCTCCGCCCGCTTCCTCAAAGACATCCAGGAACGCCGCGTGGGACCCTCCGCCGAAGCCGTCGCCGCCCTCTCCCGCTTCCACGAGCCTATGCCCGGGCAGCCCACCGACCCCGCCCAGGTCATCGACATGCTCGACGAACTCGGCTCCCCCGCAGCCATGGGAATCGCCGGACCGCGCTTCTTCGGCTTCGTCATCGGAGGTTCCGTCCCCGCCGCCCTCGCCGCCAACTGGCTCGCCACAGCATGGGATCAGAACGCGACCCTCCACCTCGCCTCGCCAGTCTCGGCCGCCCTCGAAGAAGTAGCCCTCACCTGGCTCGTCGACGTCCTGCAGCTTCCCGAAGGAACAGGCGGAGCCTTCGTCACCGGAGCCACCGTCGCCAACTTCACCGCGCTCGCCGCCGCCCGACACGCCGTCCTCAAACACGTCGGCTGGGACGTGGAATCGGACGGCCTCTTCGGCGCGCCCGAAATCCAGGTGGTCATCAGCGACGAAGCCCACCCGTCCATGATCAAAGCCCTCGGCATGCTCGGCCTCGGCCGCAACCGCGTCCAGAAGGTGCCCGTCGACAACCAGGGCCGCATGCTCCCCGACCGTATGCCAAAGCTCACCGGCGGCCCCACAATCGTCTGCCTCCAGGCCGGCAACGTCAACACCGGTTCCTTCGACCCCGCCGCCGAAATCTGCCGCCGTGCCCGTGCCGCCGCCAACGCCCCTGCAACATGGATCCACGTCGACGGAGCCTTCGGCATCTGGGCCGCAGCCAGCCCGCAATACCGCCAACTCACAGAGGGCCTGGCCGAAGCCGACTCCTGGGCCACCGACGCCCACAAGTGGCTCAACGTCCCCTATGACAGCGGCCTCGCCTTCGTGCGCGACCCCGAAGCCCTCCGTAGCGCCATGAGCCTCACAGCAGCCTATCTGCCCCAGGGAGCCCGCCGCGAGCCCGCCCAGTACCTCCCCGAGCTCTCCCGCCGAGCCCGCGGCATCGACATCTGGGCCGCCCTCAAATCCCTCGGCCGAACCGGAGTCGCCGACATCATCGAACGCAACTGCCGGGCCGCCCAGCGCTTCGCCACCGGCCTCCGCGAAGCCGGCTACGAAATCCTCAACGACGTCGTGCTCAATCAGGTGATGGTCTCCTTCGGCCCGCCCGAAGTCACCACGCGCGTCATTGAGGGCATCCAGCAGGACGGCACCTGCTGGGCCGGACCCACCGTCTGGCAGGGCCGAAGCGCCATGCGAATCAGCGTGTCTTCATGGGCCACCACCGACGCTGACGTCGAGCGCAGCCTCGAAGCCATGCTCCGCGTCGCCCGCGGCGTGCAAGCCCTTACCCAAATCGCATAAGCTAACAGGAAGCGATGCGCTTCCGCCTTACCATTTCCTTTGCCCTGACCGCAGTCAGCGTTTTCGCTCAGGCCGACCTGGGAACGAAAGCCGCCCAGATCCTGCGCAAGAACTGCGTCACCTGTCACGGGGCCTCGCTCAAAATGTCCGGCCTCGACCTCCGCACCCGCGAAGCCATCCTCGCCGGAGGCACCCGCGGACCGGCGCTCTCGCCCACCAACCCGCAGCGCAGCCTGTTGATGAAGCTGGTGACGCACGAAGAGAAGCCCACCATGCCGCCCGGACAGAAGCTATCCGACGCCGACATTGCCGTGCTGACCGCGTGGATCGAAGCCGGAGCCGCACTCCCCGAGCCAGCCGCGCCCTCAACCACTTCCGCCACCCCCACATCTTCCGCGGACGACGACCGCAAAGCCGCCATGGCGCGCATGGAAGAGCGTCCCATCACACCCCTGGAGCGCAAGTTCTGGGCCTTCCAGCAGCCCGTTCGCCGAGATCCGCCCAAAGCCTTCGGAGCCAGTCCCGTCGATGCCTTCCTCCGCGCGAAGCTTCAGGAGCGAGGCCTCAAGCCGTCCCCTCGAGCCGACGCCCGCACCCTGATCCGCCGCGTTTACCTCGACCTCACCGGCCTCCCGCCGTCACCCGAAGAAGTCGCCGATTTCGTCCGCGACCCGTCCCAGAAACGCTGGACCGAAGTAGTCGACAAGCTCCTCGCCTCGCCGCATTACGGTGAAAGATGGGGCCGCCACTGGCTCGACCTCGTCCATTACGCCGATTCCGGCGGCTTCGAGCGCGATTACGACTGGCTCAACATGTACCGCTACCGCGACTACGTCGTGAAGGCGTTCAACACCGACAAGCCCTATAACCAGTTCATCCGCGAGCAGCTCGCCGGAGACGAAATCGCACCGGACTCGCAGGAAGCTCAGACCGCAACCGGCTACATGCGCCTCGGCCTCGACAACAACAACAAAGACGAGCGCACAAGGATGGATGAGCTCGATGACCTCGTCGGCACCACATCGCTGACCTTCGTCGGCATGACCACCGGCTGCGCCCGTTGCCACAACCATAAATTCGACCCAATTCCGCAAAAAGACTACTACCAGATGCAGGCCGTGTTCTTCCCCACGAAAAATGCCGAATATCCCCTGGTCAGCAAGGCCGAAGTAGCCGCCCATAAAGCCGAAGTCGACCGCATTAAAGCCCTGCAGCGTCCGCTTGAAAAAGAAAGAAAGGCGGTCGAGGAGCCGCACCGGAAAAAGATCTTCGACGAGAAAATCGAAGCGCTCCCCGAAGTCTTACGCCTCGCATGGAGCACCCCGGAAGACAAGCGCACCGAAGGTCAGAAGCTCAACGCGCGCCAGATCGAGAAGACGCTAACCATCCCCCTTGAAGACATCCAGAAACGGATGACGGACGCCGAGCGCGCTCAGCACAAAGAATTAACGTCTAAAATCAAGGCGCTCGAAAAACAAATGCCCGAGCCATTTCCCACCGCCCGCGCAATTACGGAAAATGGCCCGGACCCCGCGCCGGCCTATTTCCTCCACCGCGGCGCACCGGACATGCGTGGCTCCGAAATGCAGCCCGGAATCCTGAAGGTCGCCTGGGACGGCGACTACCAGTTCCCCGCGCCGCCTGCCGAAGCCAAATCCAGCTTCCGCCGCACCGGCCTGGCCAACTGGCTCGCCTCGGACAAGAACCCGCTCACCGCGCGAGTCATGGTGAACCGAATCTGGC
>JAWXCM010000433.1:0-29897 GCA_034408745.1 Bryobacteraceae bacterium | reverse complement strand
CCCCGAGCCCCTGCCCGATCCCACAGGTACGCTTACCGCCGAGTCCATCGCACACGTTGTAGCGTTCCTGCTGCCCGACAATGCCATCGTGGTCGATGAAGCCATCTCGTCAGCCGAGCCTCTTGGCCGTCATCTCCTGCGCGCCGCACCGCATGATTTCCTGCCCGTAACGGGCGGTTCCATTGGCCAGGGAATGCCCGTCGCAGTGGGTGCGGCTGTCGCCTGCCCGGACCGTGCCGTGATCGCGATGGAAGCCGACGGCAGCGCCATGTACACGCTGCAGGCCCTGTGGACAATGGCCCGCGAGCGGCTCAACGTCGTGACCATCGTCTACAACAATCGCCGCTATCAGATCCTGGACGTGGAGATGCAACGGACCGGCGCGAACGGCTTCGGACCCGCCGCCAACACCATGATCGACATCGGGCATCCGGATATCGACTTCGTCAAATTGTCAGAAGGGCTTGGCGTGCCAGCCACCCGCGCGACCACCGTGGGCGCACTGGCAACACAACTGGCCGATGCGCTGCGCCGCCCAGGCCCGCGCCTTATCGAAGCGGTTCTGTAGAGGCCGCCCGGTAAATGGCGTCCCGAAGCCGCAGATACCATTCCGGGCCCACGGACAGCGTTTTCGGCGAGGTACACCACGGCGTGAGGTCAGTGGCGCCCGCCACCTTCAGAAACAACGGCTCAAGTTCTGCCCGATTCTTCAACAGCGTCAAATCCTGCGACGCGTAATCCCTCAGCCTCTCCCGATTCGTCAGTTGCCCCGAACGCACCGTCTTCTGTGTGTTGCCGCAAAGTACGGAATGCAATGCCGCGTCAGCCGGTGCGGTCAAGGCTGGCAGTGGTCCGCCGACGCCCGAAGGCTTCGCGTCGGGAAGCTGTGGCGGATGAATCCGAACTTCCATGGGGTAAATGATCCAGTCTTTCAGCGAGTCCACATACATCTGCGGCTCCACCTTCATCCGGTCGACGTCCGCGTTTTTAGGAACCGTCAATTCCAGCCAAAATGAAACGATTTTCTGACCTGGCAGTTTGAAATCGGAAACAAATCCGCGATAAGGGTGACTTACTTCCTCCAGCGTGTCGGGAATCCAGCCCGCTGGCGTCTCCACAAACACCTCTTTCCACAGCTTGACGCCAAGCGAATCCGCCGGATTCTGCCCGATCTCCAGCCAGTACGTCTCCGGCTTGTCCATCTCGACCACGATGCGAAGCGGCGTATTCCCATTGCGCGGAACACCGGGGCTGAGGATGTCGCGAGGCTCCGCGGTCCCCCGGTCTGCCTTCACCACTTCACCAAACGGATCGATGCGTGTCAGAGGCGAATACAACAGCACGCGCTGCGCCGGACACGCGAGCGCAGCGGCAAAAATATAAAGGAACATCCGGGTCATCCGAGTCGCCTCAAAACCATCGCGGAGTTCTTGCTCCCAAATGCAATGCAGTTGGCTACAGCGTACTCCACCTGCAGCTGGCGGCCAGTCTCGGGAATATAGTCGAGGTCGCAGTCCGGGTCCGATGTCTCCAGATTCAGCGTCGGGTGCACCACGCCGTCGCGCATACCCAGCAGCGTCGCCGCGATGCCCGCCGCACCGCACGCTCCCTGCGGATGGCCAATGAGACTCTTCAGCGACGAACCCGGCAGCCGGCCCGCATGTTCGCCAAACGCGAGGCGTACGGCGCGCGTCTCGATACGGTCATTCAGCTCGGTCGACGTACCGTGATACTGGATGTAATCCACAGCCTCGGGCCCGATCCCCGCTTCGTCCAGCGCCATCCCAATCGCCCGCGCCGGTTCCTCCCCGCACTCCTCCAGCCGCACCCTGTGAAACGCCTCGCACGTCGACCCGTAGCCCGCAATTTCTCCGTAAATATGCGCCCCGCGAGCCCTCGCGTGCTCCAGCGTTTCCAGCACGAAGAACCACGCGCCTTCCGCAATCACGAATCCGTCGCGGTCCCCGGAGAACGGCCGCGAGCCCCTGTGCGGCTCCGCATTCCATCGCGACGTCATGATGCGCATCAGTTGAAATCCGCGAATAATCAGAGGAGCAATCGGCGCATCGACCCCGCCCGCAATCGCATACTCCAGCCCAGGCCGGCCAAGCTGCAGCGCGGCGTACGCGATGGCGTCGGTCGAGGACGTACAGCCCGTCGTTACCACGTGGCTCAGCCCTCGAAACCCAAAGCGCATGCTAATCTCACTCGCCAGCGTGCCGGGCGTCGACGTCGGAATCACATACACGCTGCACTGCTTCTGTTTGCCTTCGTAATAGAAGCGATACTGCTCCTCTGTCCACTCCTGGCTCGCGCCGCCAGTGCCCACCACCACCGCGATCCTGCGCAGTTCCTCGCGCGTCAGTCGTGAGGGTTCCAGCCCCGCGTCAGCCACAGCCTCCCCAGTGGCGGCAATCGCCAGCGGCGTCACCCTCGAGACGTGCGGCCTGTCCTTCGCGGATACGTACAGGTCCTCGTCGAATCCCTGCACCTCGCCCGCGATCTGGACCAGATAGCCCGACGCGTCGAAGCGAGTAATCCGCTTCACCCCACTCACCCCATTGCGAGTCGCTTCCCAGAACGCTTCGCGTCCGATGCCGTTAGGGCTAACCGCCCCTATGCCGGTGACAACGATCCGTGGCGTCACTCAGCCGTTACCCGGATGCCGGGCTCGGTGATGGCCACCTTCACTGGAGCCTTCACGCCCAAGGCCTCGAGCCCCGGAGGGAACTTCGAAGCGTTTCCCAGTAACACAAAAGTCAGATTCTGCGGGCGCAGATATTTTCGGATCATTTCGTTTGCTTTTTCCACGGTAACCGAATCGATTCTCGGGAAAAGATCGTCCACTTCTCCCCGATTCAGATCGAATAACTCAATATCTCCAACAATCTCGGCCAGCTGATTCGCCGTTTCCAGGCGGTCAGCCGGATACGTGCCCTTCACGTAGGCCTTCGCCGATGCCAGTTGCTCGGCCGTAATCCCCTTCTCCGCGATCCCCTTCAGCACCTCCAGAGCCAGGTTCACCGCCTTGACCGTGTTCTGCGTGGCTGTGAATGACGAGATGGAGATTCGACCCTGCAGATGATTCTGCTCCACCTGCGAATTAGCCCCGTAGCTGAGCCCGCTGTTGACACGCAGCGCCTCATTCAGCACCGACGTAAAACGCCCGCCGAACAGCGTGTTCACCAGCCACAGCGGAACCCGGTCCGGGTTCGTGCGGTCGATGCCCGGCAGCCCGATGCGGAACTGCGTCTCAGAGGCGTCCGCCTTGTCGATGATGGCCATGCGAGGCCCGGCCGACACAGGAAGCGCAGCCTTCTGCCACTGCCACGGCGAACCCGCGGCGATGCCAGCAAGTGCCTTGCGTACCGTGGCCGCGGTGTTCGCATTTACGTCACCCGCCACCAGCACAATCATGTTGCGGCCGACATACATTTTCTTGTGCGCCGCGACAATCGCATCCCGCGTGATCTTCGCCTGGGAGATCTCATCCACCGGCCGGCCATAAGGATGATTCGCTCCGAAGTAAAACGTCCGGTAATACTCGGCCACCGCGGCACCGCCGTTGTCCTTCAGCGCCTTCGAGCCGTCAATCCTCTGCGCCAGCAGCTTCTGAATCTCCGCCGCAGGAAAGGTCGCATTCAGGAGCGAATCCAGCATCAGGTCGAGACCCTTCTCCAGATCCTTCGACAACAGTTCTATGTTGACCACGGTCGACTGCGGCGACACCTGCTGTGCGTACGAAGCGCCCAGCGAATCCAGCTCGTTCGAGAACTGGTCGGCACTGCGCTTTGCCGTACCCCGACGCAGAGCGTCGGCAGTCACGGCCGACAGCCCGCCAAGCTCCGGGGGATCCGCCTCCGATCCGCCGCGCAGCACCACTCGAATCGAAGTCAGCGGCACTTCCGCCCGAGGGATTACATCGAGTACGATGCCGTTAGACAGCACTTCCCGCGTATAGCGAGGCAGCCGGACTTCATTGGCTGCGCTCAGCACGGCAGCCGCCACCAGGAATGCGGCGAGGAGGCGATTCATTTAGAGGCAGTCTCCTTAATCACAGGCGCTTTTTCCGGAATTAACGTCGCTACCGTGCGATTCTTACTGTCGAAATACTTCTGCGCAGCGCGGCGAACGTCAGCCGCGCTGACGCCTTCAATCTCGTCCTGCGCCTTGTACAGCTTCCTGAAGTCGCCTTTGTAAATCTCGTACTGACCCAGCAAATTCGCCCGCCCGGAAATTGTGGTGCGCTGCTGGAACAATTGAGTCAGCTGCAAATTCTTAGCCTTTCGCAACTCATCGGCGCTGATATCTGTGGTCCGCAGTTTCTCTATCTCCTCCAGCAGCGCCTTCTCCGCAACCGCCGGATCCACACCCGCACGGGGGCTGAGGAAGAACAGGAACTGTCCCGGATCGATCCCCGGCTGAGCATTCGCACCAATGTTAAGCGCGAGCTGCTCCTTGTCCACCAGCCGGCTGTACAGACGCGAGCTTCGCCCATTCGTAAGAACCGTGCTCAGCACATCCAGCGCTACATCGTCGGCATCGGCCGCCGTGCCGATGTGATAGCTCAGCATCACCTGCGGCACCTGCGCCGCCTTCACAATCGTCACGCGGCGCTCTCCGCGCTGTGCGGGTTCCACCGTACGAACCGGAGCAGGCGGCTGCTGACTCGGGATCGGCTCAATAAACTCTTTCGCGAGCTTCCGCACCGCGTCCAGCGTCACGTCGCCGACCACCACCATGGTGCAGTTATTCGGCGCATAGCCCATCCTGAAATGCGCCTTCAGGTCATCCAGCGACCACGCCTGAATATCGGAAGCCCAGCCCACCACCGGCCAGCCGTACGAATGCGCCGTGTACGCCGCCGCATTCAACTGTTCATAGAGAAGACCGAAGTTGCTGTTGTCCGTCCGCGTCTGCCTCTCGGAAGCCACCACGCCCCGCTCGCTTTCGATAATCTTCGGATCGAACGACAAGTCGCGGATGCGGTCGGCTTCCATCTCGAACATGAGGCGCAGCGCCGTCGACGGGAACCAGTCCTGATACACCGTCATGTCCCGCGACGTATACGCGTTATTCCGCCCCCCAGCCTTCTCCATCTCGTTGTCGAACGCCTTCGGGCCGAACTTCTTCGCTCCGTTGAACATCATGTGCTCAAAGAAATGGCTGATCCCCGTGATGCCAGGCCGCTCATTCCGCGACCCGACTTTGTAGAAGAAGTACATCGCGACATTCGGTATGTCGTGGTCCTCTTCGACAATCACCTTCATACCATTCTCAAGGTTGAAGCTGGCGGGCTCGGCGGGCTGAGCCCATGTGACGCCGAGGAGCAGGCACGCGGTAAGTGCCAGCGCGGTTCTCATGGGGTTAAGGTAACATTTCGCGTTTTGGCGCATGCTTGTGCGTTTGCACGCGCTCGATGTCGTTACCCGCGCGAATACCCGCGTTCCTCGGTCCATACATACCTGCCCGCGTCGACATTGCGCTGCTCCTCGACGCGCCCTGAGGGCCACTGCACCACAACTCGATCCGCCCGCGCCGCCCGCCCCAGGCCAAACGTGACCGGCAACTCGCTCTGCGACAGATAGCTACCTCCGCTCTTCACCGTGCGCGACCCGCGCCGCCTACCCCCATACTCAATCCGCACCGTCGCGCCGATCCCGTCCCGGTTCGACTTCGTGCCCACCAGTCGCAGCCGCAGGCTCCGGTTGCCTGTACCAACATCGTTCCGATACAGGCTTGCCCCGCCGCCGTTCGACGTCACCAGCACGTCCAGATCGCCATCATTGTCGAAGTCGCCGAACGCCGCCCCGCGTCCCACCTTCGGCCGCGCGAACTCGGCCCCGATCTCCGCCGCAACGTCCCGCAGTTTCCCTGCCCGGTTCAAAAACAAATGCGGCGACTGCGCATATTCCGTGCCCCGAATCGTGTCGTCAATGTGCCCGTTCACCACCAGCAACTCCAGCGCTCCGTCCAGCTCGACATCGAAGAAGAAGCACCCAAACCCCAGGCTTCTGCGCGTCACCCGGCCCACCTCCGACCGCGCCGCAATGTCGCTGAACGCACCGCCGCCCGAGGCCCGGTAAAGCCCCAGCATTTCATTCTGGAAATTGGTGACCATCAACGTGGGCAGACCCGAATCGTCCAGGTCCGCCGCATCGACGCCCATGCCCGCCCTCGCCTTGCCGTCATCGCTGAACGCCACGCCCGCGGCCACGCCGACCTCTTCGAACTTGCCGTTGCGCAGATTGCGGTACAGCTTGTTCGGTTGCGTATCGTTGGCCACAAAGATATCCGGCCAGCCGTCGTTGTCCAAATCAAGCTGCGTCACGCCCAGTGACTTCGAGCTCGAATCGAAGATCCCGGCCTTTGCCGTCATGTCTTCAAACTTGCCGTTGCCCAGATTGCGATACAGCCAGCACGTGGTTCCGCGATACGCCTCCGGCGTGCAGTACGACTTCTGTTTGCCGCCCGCCGAGGAACAAAACACATCCGTTTCCGGCGACCATTTCACGTAATTGCAGACGAATAAATCCAGCAGCCCGTCGCGGTCGTAGTCCACCCACATCGCCGACGTGCTGAAGCCCTCGCGCATCAACCCCGCGGCATTCGTCACATCCACAAACGTGCCCCTGCCGGTGTTGCGAAACAGCCGGTTCTGGCCCACACAGGTCACCAAAACGTCGGGGAACCCGTCGTTGTCGAAATCGCCCACCGCCACGCCGAGGGCGAACTGGCTCAGCATCTCCAGACCCGACGCCCGGGTCACGTTACGAAACGTACCGTCGCGATTATTGTGCAGCAGGGTCAGTGGAGCAAGCAGCAGAATATCCTGCCACCCGTCGCCGTCATAGTCGAGAAAGGCGCAACCAGGTCCCAGCGTCTCGGGCAAATACTTCTTCCCCGATGCGCGGTTGTCGTGACGATACGAACCCAGACCCGCTGCCGACGTAACGTCGACAAAACGGAAGCCCGGCGGATCCGCAGCGGCAGCAGCGGCGGTGAAGCAGCCTGCGGCCAGCAGATCTCGCCGGGTCCAGATCACGGCGGGCTGACGAGCCCTTTGCGAATCGCGTACAGCACCAGTTCGGCTGTACGATGAACCCGCATCTTGTGCATTAAATTGTTGCGGTGAACAGACACCGTATTCACACTCAAACTAAGCAGTGTGGCGATATCTTTGTTGGAATTGCCCTGTGCAATTAACTGCAGAATCTGGAGTTCCCGGGGCGTGAGTTCATGCTCCTCGGGGCCGTTGGTTTCCTCTGCCGGAAGACCGTAGGAACCGCCGCCAGCCACTTCGCGAATCGCCGCGGCCAGATCCACGTCAATGGCGTTTTTGAGCGCATACCCCGACGCTCCGGCCTCCGCCGCGTTGCGCCGGTAATTCTCGTCGGAATGCATGCTCAGCATCAGAACAATACTGTCAGGGACCTGCCGCCGAATCTCGTTGGTGGCTTGCACCCCGTCGAGTCCCGGCATGGCGTAGTCCATGACGACCACGTTCGGCTGCAGCTCACTGGCCAGTGTCACAGCTTCCAGGCCATTGCCCGCTTCGCCTACTACTTCAATGTCCGGCTCGTCCTCGAGTAACCGGCGGAAACCACGCCTTACCAGTGCGTGGTCGTCCACAAGAAGAACGGTAATCACTCTGTTGGGACCTCTAACGTTACCAATGTACCTCTGATCGGTCCTCGATAGATATTAATATTTGCATGTATCAGTTCGGCCCGCTCCTTCATCGCGGTTAGACCCAGCCCCCCGGAGCGCTTTGCACCGATCCCCACGCCGTCATCGGAGATCCGCATCCGCAGAAAGCCGCCGTCATAATCCAGCCGCACCTCCACCTCCGACGCCTTCGCGTGTTTGGCGACATTGTTCAACGATTCCTGCGCAATCCGGTAAACATGGATCGCATAGCCCTCGGGCAGTTTGGCGCGACCTTCGCATTGATAGTCGACCGGAATCCCCGTCTGCCGGCTCCACGTCTGAACCAGCCGTTCGATGCCCGCCTCCACCCCGTAATCGTCGATGATCGTCGGATGCAGCGCCTGTGAGAAGGAGCGCGTCTTCTCCAGCGCCTCCTGTACCACCTGCTTCACCTCGCTCACGTCGCCACGCCGCAGCATCAGTCCCACTGCCGTCAAAATCTGCCCAAAATCGTCGTGCAGTTCCCTCGCGACGGACTTAAAAACCTCTTCCTGCACCCCGATCAGCCGCCGGGCCAGCGTGCTGCGCTGCAAGGAAAGCGCCTCGATCCGCGTGATCAGGCGCCGGTTGTAATGTGCCGCCGCTAATGCAATCGCCGTGATGCTGATCAGCATCGCAAACAGGAACAAATACACGTTCTGTTCACTCCGATCGTAAATCGCAGTCACCTCGCGCGCCGCCGCATCCTCGGCCTCATTGTTGGCCACCAGCATGCGCGCTACGTTGTTGCTCAGCGACGCCTGCTGAGCCTGCAGCGAATCGACCACAATGCCCTCGGCGCGAGCCTTCCAGCCCCCATCCGCGAGCCCGAACACCTGATCGGCCGTCACCCAGAACTGCTCCAGCAACTCCCGGAGCTGGCGCCGCTGCTCCAGATTTCGACCCTTGCTCAGGGCATCTTCGAAATCCACCCGCAGACGCCGAAACTCCGTGCGCCACGCAGCCAGACCGTACCCGTCACGGTCCTCCAGCATGTCCCGCATCGCGAGGCCAAGCGAATTCAGGTCATTCTGGATCCGAATTAACTGCAGCGATTCGCGGCGGTTGCGGTCGATGGTCTCGGTCTGCAGCCGCCGCAGCCCGTCGAGTTGCCGCAAATAGTAAAACGAGAACAGCGCAACAACGAACAACGTCGCCGCAAGCGCTATTCCGGCAGCGCGAATGTCAGCAGCGCGCTTCCCGACGGCATCGTCACGTACTGGCGTCCGTCGATCTGGTACGTGATCGGTGCCGTTACCAGCCGGTTGCCCGTGTTCAGCTTCCACAGCAGTTTCCCGCTCCTGGCGTCGAAAGCCATGAAGTAGCCATCCTCATCTCCGGCAAAAATCAGATTGCCCGATGTCGACAGCGTGCCGGCCCACGGAGCCTTGTCGTAGTGAAACTCCCATTTCGTCTCCATCGTCAACGGGTCGAAGGCGCGAATGCGGCCTCGCTCCTTGTCATCGGTGACACCACGGAACACCGACCCCCAGTATGGCTTGCCCTCTATATAGGTCGGAGGCGCCGAGAAGAACACGTCGCAGTTTTCCCGAATCTGGAGATAGAACATCTTAGTCGCAGGGTTGTAACTCGGCGACATCCAGTTAGTAGCTCCCGCCAGCCCAGGACACTGCATGTTACCCTCGGCCGACGGCTCCGTATTCGCCTTCAGAATCGGCCGCCCCTTGTCGTCGAGCCCGTTCGCCCACGTCTGCTTAAAGAACGGCTTCCCGGAAAGGAACTTACCGTTCGTGCGGTCCAGAACATAGAAGAACCCGTTTCGATTCGGCAGAAATAGTAACTTGCGGTTCTGGCCCTGCCATGGCAAATCCAGCAGCATCGGCGTTTCATTCGCATCCCAGTCGTGCGTGTCATGCGGCGTGAACTGGAAATGCCACTTCAATTTGCCCGTATCCGGATCCAGCGCAATGATTGAGCAAGTGTACAAATTATCCCCGCGCCGCGATTCGCCATACAGATCGGGCCCAGGATTTCCAACTGGCCAGTACAGCGTGTTTAGTTGCGGGTCGAAGGTGCCCGTTGTCCAGGTGGCGCCACCGCCGCGCTTCCACGAATCGGCCAGCCACGTGTCGCCGCCCGGCTGCCCCTTATCCGGAACCGTCCAGAAACGCCACGCCTGCTTCCCCGTCTCCGGATCATACGCGTCCACAAATCCGCGGATCCCGAATTCGCCGCCCGACACTCCGGCGATAATCTTGTTTTTCACCGCAATCGGAGCCATTGTCGCGCCATAGCCCTTGCGCCAGTCGCCCATCTCGGTGTCCCAAAGCTGCTTTCCGTTGCGAGCGTCGATGGCCACCAGATGCGCATCCGGCGTCGTCAGAAACAGCCGCATCCCCAGCATCGCCAGTCCGCGATTCACCGTGCCGCAGCAAAGCTTCGCGTCCTTCGGCATGTTGTACTTGTAGCGCCAGTACTGACGGCCCGTGCGAGGATCCAGCGCCATCGCTGTGCCGTCGCCACCGCTGATGTACATTACTCCGTCGACCACCAGCGGCACCGTCTCAAACGCGCCCGAAATGCCCGTCTGGTAGATCCACTCGACCCGCAGGTTCTTAACGTTCTCCGAGTTGATCTGATTCAGCTCACGATGCCGAACCGCTCCGTAATCTCCCTGGTAAGTAAGCCAGCTACCCGGCTCCTTGGCCTGATTTACAATCCGCTCATAAGTCACCTGCGCGGGCAGCGAGACCGCCACTAACATCAGGTATGTCGCGAGTCTCATTTAATCCCCTCAGCCTGCTTCGCCTGACCCGATGTCGCGTCGGACCGCAGCGTGGTCAGATACGCTGCAAGGTTATCCAGATCCGCTTTCGGCAACTTATAAGGTGGCATCAGCGACGTCGTATTCCGAGTAACTTCCTTTGCATCTTTGCCAATGACAAACGTCCGTAGCTTCTCGTTCTGAAGCCGTACCTGCACCGTAAAAGGATCCGCATTGATCCTGACGCCCTGCACCTTGCGGCCATCCGCGGTGGCCACCGTCACGCCCTCATACTCCGGCGGTACATCGTTTGACGGCGTGGTAATCGATTCCTCCAGATAGTGCACCGGCCGGGCGCTCCCGATTCGGGTCAGCTCCGGCCCGTAAGTGCTGCCCTGCGCCCCAATCTGATGGCAGTTCGCGCACCCTAGCTTCGCATAAACCTGCCGACCCTTCGCCGCATCACCCGTCACCTTCTGATCCTTCGGCGCGCTCCCGGCAAGGTGCTGCACAAACTGCGCCAGCGCCGTAAGCTCGTCCTCCTCGAACCCGCCAAACGACGGCATCGTCGTCCCGGGAACGCCCTGCTTCACAATGCGTTTGACCTCGTCTTCCGGCTTCGGGTGGCTCACCAGATTCGGCCCACGTCCACCGAGGCCCGTCAGCCCGTGGCAAAACGCGCAGTTACTCCGATACGCAGCCTGGCCTTTGGGCACATCTTCGGCAGGAGGCTGCGGGCTGAACAGGAGCAGCGCAGCGAACAAGATTGAATTAAGCACTTCCGGCTATTGTAATGGAAGGTAGCCGTGCGCATCTCAGTCACCAGACACTCCGGCGTGCCGCTCACCAGCCAGATCGCGACACAGATCATCCTCGCCATCAGCAGCGGGGAACTACGTCCGGAAGAAAAGTTGCCCAGCATCCGGGCCCTCGCCACCCGCCTCGGCGTGCACAGCAACAGCGTCCGGGCCGCCTACATCACACTCGCCGAGCGCCACTGGATCGGTCTCCGACAGGGCAGCGGAGCCTCGTGCTCCCGGCAGCTTCCGCCACCGGAATCGACGCACTGGCGCAGGCGTGGATCGCCGAAGCCCGCCGCTCCGGCTTCGATACGGCCGCCATCCGCGGCGCGCTCGAACACGCCCTCACCCGTAACACCTGCGACTCCGTCGCCGTACAGGAACCCGAACCGGAACTGCGCGAAATCCTTGTGGCCGAGCTCGCCGAAGCCCTTCCCACGCGCGTCTGCGGCACCGACAGCCTCACTGGACACAGCACCGCTCTGGTGGTGTCGCTCGCCGCCCGCGCCTCCCGAACCGCGTCAGGACCGGAGTCGGCATGCGTCGACATCTGGCTCCAGGCCAACTCTGCCATCGACCTCATCCGCAGTGAAGCGAAGCCCGCCCCTGACGCCCTGGTGACGTTCATCTCGCGGTCGCCCACGCTGCTGCGCCTCGCTGAGGCCATGCTCTCGTCCAGCGGCTGGGACCCCGGCGGCCTCGTCCTCCGCGACGCCCGCGTGCCCGGCTGGAAACGCGGCCTGAAGTCCGTGCGCTTCGCCGTAGCCGACACCGTGGTCGCGCGCGAACTTCCCCCCACAGTCCCGCTGAAGCGCCTTCGCCTGATCTCCCCTGCGTCCCTCGACGAAGTCCGCGCCGCCCTCGCAGCCAAAATGTGACACCTGACAAAGTGTCCCAGGCCGAGCCCCAAACTCACCCTCAGGCGCTAGCCTCGATCATGCAAGTCCTCAGGTGCCTCACCATCCTCACGTTGTCGATCGCAGCCGCCGCGGCAGCGCCCGCCCCCCTGCCACCCGACCGACTGGTCGAACTCCGGGACTTCCTCACCCGAGCCGACGAAGTCCACGCCACCCTTCGGAGCGGCCAAAGGATTGACGGCCGAATCCTGGCCGTGTCCGCAACAGAACTGATACTGCGGGTGGGAAAGGACAAGCGGGGAATCCCGCACGTCACGCAGCAAATCGCCGCGGCCGACATCGACGCACTCCGCCTCACCCACGTGGACAACCGCCGGTCCCGCAGATCGGTGGGACGGTTCATCGGCCTGACCGTCGGCCTCATGCTCGCCGGTCCCGCCGTTCGCGGCGCAATGGCGCTCGGCAGCGGGACTGCGGCCCTCACCGCGATGATCGCCCTCCCCGTCGGAGGTGCTGTACTGGGAGAGCAGGTAGCGCGAGGCCGCCGCGTCACCACCATCCGCGTGCTTCCTGCTGCAGCGCCGCTAAAATCGTCCCCGACTGACGCAGCAACTCCAGCTGAGCCCGCTCCGCAACCACTTGCGCATCGTAAAACAGGACCCATTTCTCCGATTCCGCCGACCGCAATTCTTCCACTTGACGAAGCGGCAGCCGCCCTTCTTCAAACTGAGCCAGCGCCACCCCCAGCCGCTCGCGAGTAATGTCCAGGTCCATCCGCGCCAGATCCCGCGACGCCTGCGCCGTCTGTACGTCCTGGAAGCTCTTCCGCGCATCAACCGCGATCCGGTCGCGCGTGGCATTGATCTCCACCCGCAGCCGGTTCATGTCAATCGACGCCGCCGCCGCCTGAGACCGCGCAGCAGGCCCGGCAAACAAAGGAATTTGAAATGACATGCCAATTTGCCCGTTATGTCGCGTAAATCGCCGGTAATAATCCTCGAAATTGTTGAATTTCGCCGCCAGCGCATACTGCGAAACCAGGTCGATCTTCGGATACCGGGCCGCACGAGCCGAATGCGCCTCCAGCTGCTTCGCCTGCAGCGCGGATTCCAGACGCCGCAGCTGCTTGCTGTTGCCCAGCGCTTCTTTCGCAGCCTCCACTTCCGAAGCCGGCATCTCGATCTTCGGAAGTTCTTCTTCCACCGGACGCACCCGATCCTCACCCGGGAACCCCAGCGCGATCGCCAGCGCCGCCTCGTTCTGTGCCTGCTCCGACTCCAGCACCTTCAACCGCTGCTTCGCCTGGGCCACGCGGAAATCCGCGGCCCGCGCCTCAATCGCGAGTTCCCTGCCCTCCAGCACCCGCGCCCGAACCGCTCCGGCGATCTTGTCAAAGCTCTCCACCTGCTGCCGGACAAGGCTCGCGAGCCGCACCGCCCGGGCAGCCGCAAGATGCAGATTCGCCACCTGGAACACCACCTGGTCCCGCCGCGCCGACGTGTCGAACCCGGCCCCGCGAGCATTCTCCCGCGCCGCCGCCACCTGATAACTGAGTTGCTTGTTGTAGAACGTCTGCGTCGCCTGCGCCTGAATTATCGCGGGCACCGTACCGCCAATACTCATCGGCATCCCACTGGAATACGCGAGCCCGCTGCCGACGAACAGTTTCGGCGAGAACGGATCGCGCACCTGTTGCACATTTTCCGCCGCGCGCAGTTCGTCGAACCGCGCCATCAGAATCTCCGGATTCTGGCGCAGTGCACGGTCCACACTCTGCCTGAGAGTTAAATCATGAACTTCGGCGCTTAGCAGTAAAGGAAACGCGAAGAGAAGTGGAGCAATTCTCATGCTCCTATCCTATCGGCCACCAACAGGCCGCGGCTTGTGAGCCAGCAGCTGCAACTGGGCGCCTCACACCAACACAATCAACCCGCCCGAAGCCAGAACACTAAGGGGGGCAGCCTCTCAAGGCTGCGGCGGGTCTCTTGTGCTTGCACCACCAGGCCCGCCCGTGCCCGGTACAAACACAAACAGCCGCCCAGGATCATCCTCCGGCAGCAGAAACAGCTTGCCACCCCGAATCGTCATCCCCTCATTCATAAAGGACACCCCACGATCCGTAGTGCCCATCTCCACCCGCCGCACCAGTCCAAGGTCCGACACCCGCACCCACTCCACAGCACCCACCGTCGCCGACACATGCCCCGAGCCCACCAGCATTCCGTCCAGCAGCTTCACATCCTGGTACGAAGTAACTCGCGGATTCGGCCGCGCACTCTCCTGCACACCCAACTTACTCCACTTATACAGAACTCGACTGTCCCAGTTACCCCCAATCAGGTAATCCGGCCCCGCGCCAACACACCCAATATGGTCCTTCACCTCAAAGCTCGACTCCAGTGCCAGCGTCTCCCGATTCCTCCGCTGCACCGTTGTCGGGCCGCCCCGGTGATACTCGGCGACCGGAACCCACAGCGAGTTCCCGTCCAGCGTGAGCCCACCCGGATGAAACCGCGCGCCTTCCTGAACCTCCACCTGCCTGACTAACTCACCAGAAAGCAGCGCGAACTTACTAACCCATCCCTTGCGCAACGCGCGGTCGACCCTTGCGCGACGCGCGGTCGACCGAAGATACCCACACAGCCCCGTCCATCACGTCGATCCCCTGCACATGGTGCAGCGTCGCGCGAAGCGAAATGGTCTGCACCAGCTTCCACCCGTCGGCCGCGTGCCCCACCAGCGCACAAACGAACAGCGCTACTGCCGCGCGACCGCCCATCGCACCTCCGCTACACCCAGCACGTGATCCAGCTCGCGATCCTCCACCGGCTTGGCCAGCACATGACCCTCACCCGTCCCGAACGTCTGTGACGCCTCCGGATCAAAGCCCTCCGTCAGCAGCGCAAACACGCCGATCCTCCGCCGCACACGCTGATACAACTCCACCCAGTTCAGCCCCGGCAGCCGCGTCGAACAGAACATCAGGTCGAACTGGATCCGCTGCACTACCTCCGCCGCCTCTTCCGCATTGCTCACCGGAATCGCCCTGTGCCCCCGACTCGACAGCATCGTCACCAGCTTCCGCTGCGCCAGCACATCGGGCTCCACCACAAGCGCCGTCATAACGCGAGCCGGCCGGTCCGACCGCCTCGCCGGTGCCCCTGCCGCGGCCGACGGCGCCAAAACCGGCAACTCCAGTTCCAGCCGCGAGTGCGTCCGGTCAATCTGCACTGTCCGCAGATCCCCGCCATGGCTCTGCAAAATCGCCTGCGCAACCGGGAAACCGAAGTAATCCGCCAAATCCGGCGCGCTCAACCCAGGCTCGTCCATCGACACCGCCGAGGTGAACGTGATCTGCACCTTCGACCCCGTAATCCGCGACGCCACCCGTACCGTACGGTCCGCCGACGCCGTCGCCGCCTCTTCGGCATGCACCAGCGTGGTCAGCAGTGCCTGCTCCAGTTGCGCCTGATCCGCCCATACTTCAACCGGAGCCACCGGGATGTGGCTGTCTACGATGATCTCCCGGCGCTCCATGTCCTCACGCCGCATCTCCAGCATCCGCGCCAGCATCCCGTGCACATCCAGAGGCTTCGGCTCACGCTTTTCCATGTTGGAGAACGACAGCAGATGGTCCACCAGATCGAGCCCGCGCTGCGCCTCCGAAGCAATATCGTGCAGCCCGGCCTTCTGAATCGGGCTGGCGCCCTCCAGCAGCCGCGCCGACACCCGCTCCACGTTCGCAAGCGGTGTCCGCAAATCCGCCGCAACACCCGAAATCAACTGCCCGGCCGCGGCCATCTTCTCGCTCCGCAGCAACTGCTCCTTCATCAACTGCTGATCCTGCAGCCGCAGCGAAGCCGCCACCTGATTCGCCAGATGCTGCACCGCCACCTGGAAGTCGGCATTCAGGTCCGCCTTCCGCCGGTACAACAGCACCAGGACGCCGGTCAGTTCGCCCTGCGCCAGCATCGGCGCGATCACCGCGCTTTGCGGCAGCGACGTCCCGTCATGCTGAATCAGTGGACTTCGCTTCAAATCCGCAACCGCCAGCATCGCCCGGTTGCGGTAACAAACCGCCGTCAGCGCGTGCAGAGACCCGATCGGCGTATCCAGCGGAATCGACAGCGGCGCACGTGTGCGTTCCGTAATCACCCGGTCCAGTGTCGGCGACCCTTCGCCATGCAGATAAATCTCAAGTTCCGGCGCGCCAAATGTGCCGGCGGGCATTGCCTCAATCCGCCGGGCAATATCGGACATCGAGGACGCGGCAATTAAGTCCTCGGAAAGACTCATGATTTCCCGCAAAACGGTGCGCTGCATACGCAGTTTTCGCTCCCGCCACCACCACAGGAAAATCACGCCAGCAAGTGCCGCCATCGCTGACGAAAACATCGCGGGAGATACCAGCCACCCCCGGGAAATCAGAGATACAGCGGAAACCGTCGGAATTAATATCTGAAATGAGCGGTCAAACGGAGGTATGGGGCAGTATTGCGAACTGACACCGGTTACCCGAACCCGGTCCCCTTCGCGGTATCCGTCAAAAACGGTAACGCGCCTCCGCCCCGCCCACGGCAGGAACACCATCACGTTCCGGTCGCCCTCACCTACCGCCAGAATCTCGCCGCCAGCGTTCTGACCCACCCAGCGGATCAGCCCCTCAGCCGTCACCAGCCTGCCTGTGTTGACCACATGGTTCAGGCTCGCGATGCTCATGGATTGCGGCTGAGGGGCCTCCTCAACCCCGGTCACCCGAACCTCAGTGGGGCGAATCACGGGAAGTCCCGCGCGCTCCTCCAGCCGGCCTGTTACCTCTACCCGTTGCCCCGCAACCATCGAGCCCACCATCGCCGGTGGTCCCTGAATGGTCAACCCCGCGCCGCTCTGGTCCTGTATGGCAAGCTGCAAATAGTCCGGCAGGAGCACCGCCGCGGCAACCACCACACCCCGCACCCGAATCGTCTCGTTCTGGTGCGCAGCCGCCAGGTTCGGTCCGTCGCGCCGCGACGCTTCCGCCAGCGATAATTCCGTCTGAGAAGCCGCCGTTCCTGACAGCAGGAACAACAGCAGCGCCAGCACGCCGGTTATGCGAGTTCGTGAATTGATGTCAGCCATTCATCCAGCCGCGGATCCTGAAAATCCCGGATGGCAAGGTCGACGTCCGGAAACTCATCCAGCGTGGTACACACCCCGACAACCCGCATACCCGCCGCACGCGCCGCCTCCACCCCGGTGAGGGAATCTTCAAATACAATACACGAAGAAGGCAAAGCATTTAACATGTCGGCAACCTTCAAATAAATATCCGGAGCCGGCTTCGGCCTCGCCACGTCGTGGCCGCTGGCCACAGCCTGGAAGTATTTCCGCAATCCCGCGCGCTCCAGCACAAAATCGACGTTCGCCGTTTCCGCATTACTTCCAATACCCGCCGGAATTCCGGTTAGTTTTTCCAGAAACTCCCGAATTCCCGGAACCAGCTTCTCATCGAACAGCGAATCCATCTGCTCCCGGTACACCTTCTCTTTCGCCGCGCCATGCGCGAACACCGCATCGTCCGTCAGCGGAGTGTGCCCGAAAAACTCCCGCACAATAGCATCGTTATGCTTGCCGAGCATTCGTACTCCCACATCCGGCAGTTCCATCCCGTGACCCCGTAAATACGCAATCCACGCATCGGTGTGGACCCCCGTGGAGTCGATAATCACTCCGTCCATGTCGAAAAGGTAAGCAACTGGCTGCGCCACGAATACTATGGTAACCATGAGAATGAAATGGCCCCTGGCGGCGGCCATCGCCCTGATC
Organism: Bryobacteraceae bacterium; assembly: GCA_034408745.1. GTDB lineage: Bacteria > Acidobacteriota > Terriglobia > Bryobacterales > Bryobacteraceae > JAWXCM01. Next base: position 12,021 of record JAWXCM010000433.1, on the reverse strand, counting down.
CTCGCCGCTGCAGTGGGCGGCGGAGCCTGGTGGTACCGGACCCGCGCCGGGCAGGCAAAAATAGCCGAAGCACCAGCTCCGGCACCCGTTCAGGACGTGAGCGGCGAAATCAGCCTCACCGGCACCATCGACGCCCGCGAGATCGTCAACGTCGCTTCGCCCATGGAGGGCAAAGTGATCGCCTTTCGCGCCGAGGTCGGCGACGAAGTCTACGAAGGCCAGCTCCTCGCCGAAATCGGCAATGAGATGCTCTCCGCCGCTCAGCAGGGCGCCACGGAGCTGGTCGAACGTACTCAGGAACGCTTCAATGAACTCGAAGCCGCCGTCGCGTCCGCGCGCCTCGAAGCGTCCCGGGCCTCCGCCGACTACGTGCGCGTCAAAGGTGAGTTCGAACGCGCCTCACGCAACTGGAATCGCGAGAAGATGCTGCTCGCCGAAGGCGCCACCCCCCGCCAGAAGGCCGAGCGCGCCGAGACCGAATTCAAAAACCTGCAGTCCGACCTGACCTCGCTGGAGGGCGTGGCCAGAGGCTCCGAAAGCCGGCTCGCCAGCCTGCAGCAGACCCTCGACAACTCCCGCAGGAACCTCGAAGCCCGAACCGAAGATCTCGAATCCGCCAAAGCCCGCGTCGAATCCGGCCAGATCTTCTCCCCAGTCAACGGGATCGTAGTCTCACGCCGCGGAGCCCCCGGCGACGACGTCAACCCCGCCATGGACGACCTCTTTCGCATCGGCGCCGACATCACCAGCCTCACCGTCACGGTCGAGCCGAACCCAGCCGTCCTCGCCAAAATCAAACCCGACATGCCCGCCCTCATCATCATCGCCGACATCCCGAATGAGGCCATTCCAGGCGTCGTCAGCAGCGTGGAAAAAGGCAGGGTCGTCATCGACTTCTCCACCCCCACGCCCATCGTCAAACCCGGCCACTCCGCCCAGGTCCGACTCCGAATCCCGTAACCCGCTACCATGGAATTTCAACCCGAAGCCACAATGCAATTCCTCGAAAACAGCCTCATCGAGCTCATCACCCAGACCTCCACCAACCTGCCCCCCGACGTGCGCGCAGCAATGAATCTGGCGCTCAACGGCGAACAGCCCGGTACCCAGGCATCGCAGGCGCTGAACATTATCGCCACCAACGTCGATATGGCGCAGTCCGACGAAGGGCCCATCTGCCAGGACACCGGCATGCCGACCTTCATCATCCACACCCCCGTCGGCGTCAACCAGATCGAGATCAAAAAGGCGGCCAGACGCGCCGTCGCCGAAGCCACCCGCCGCGGCAAGCTCCGCCCCAATTCCGTCGATTCCATCACAGGCGACAACAGCGGCGACAACCTCGGCCCCGAGACCCCGGTCTTTCACTTTGAGCAGTGGGAGCAGGACGAAATCGAAGTCAAGCTCGTCCTCAAAGGCGGCGGCTGCGAAAACAAGAACATCCAGTATTCCCTGCCCGCCACGCTCGAGCACATGGGTCGCTGCGACCGCACCCTCGAAGGCGTGCGCAAATGCCTTCTGCACGCCGTGTGGCAGGCACAGGGCCAGGGCTGCGCGCCCGGAGCCCTCGGCGTGTGCATCGGCAGCGACCGCGGCCACGGCTACTTCCTCGCCAAGGAACAGCTTTTCCGCACCCTCGACGACACCAACCCCGACCCCGTGCTGAGGGAACTGGAAGAGCGCATCATGACGGAGGCCAACACGCTCGGCGTCGGTCCCATGGGCTTCGGCGGCGCCAAATCGCTCATCGGCTGCAAAATCACCGCGGCCAATCGACTCCCCGCCAGCTTCTTCGTCTCCGTCGCCTATGAATGCTGGGCATTCCGCCGACTGGGCGTGCGCCTCGACGCCTCTTCCGGCGCCATCACCAGCTGGCTCTACCGCGACCCCGAACGTCCGGTCGAGCGCCTTGCAAAGCTCGAAGGCTTCCCGCTCACCGGCCGCGAAATCGTCCTCAACCCACCCCTCACCGAAGAGCAGATGCGCGCGCTGAAGGTCGGCGACGTCGTCATCATCACCGGCGAAATGTACACCGGACGCGACGCCGTCCACGCCTACCTCATGAAGAACCCGCCACCGGTCGACCTCAACGGAGCAGCCCTCTATCACTGCGGCCCCGTCATGCTGAAGCAGCCCGACGGCACCTGGACCGTCAAAGCCGCCGGACCCACCACCAGCATTCGCGAGGAGCCGTACCAGGCCGACGTAATCAAGCGTTACGGAGTACGAGCGGTGATCGGCAAGGGCGGCATGGGTCCGAAGACGCTCGCCGCGCTGAAAGAACACGGAGCCGTCTACCTCAACGGAATCGGCGGAGCCGCCCAGTTCTACGCCCGAACCATGGAGAAAGTGCTCGGAGTCAACCTCATCGAGTTCGGAATCCCCGAAGCCATGTGGCACCTCAAAGTGAACGGCTTCATTGCCATCGTCACCATGGACGCCCACGGCAACAGCCTCCACGCCGACGTCGAGAAGGAAACCGGCGCCGCCCTCGAAGCGCTTCAGACACTGTAGGCCGCACAATAGCCCCATTCACCGAGTCATGCCGAAGAAACTTCACCGACCCCTTCCACACCGCTCCGCTGTGCGATAAACTGGAGGAACGTGCGCCCGTAGCTCAGCCCGGATAGAGCGTTTGCCTCCGGAGCAAAAGGCCGTAGGTTCGAATCCTACCGGGCGTACCAAACTTGTCATAGACTTACACGGATTTTCCACCCAAAAACACCAGCGACAAGGTCCATACGAGGTCCAGGACTCGTCCACGGTCCAAAGTCGCGCCAGTCTGAATCGGATTCTCAGCCTGGTGTGCGTGCTTTCGCGACGATACGCGCTCAATCGCGCTATCGAGAGATTACTCCCCACGATGGCCTACGACCCGGCTCGCGGGCAGGTGGTCCTTTTCGGTGGCGATGACGGCGGCATCCGCGGCGACACCTGGGTCTGGGGCGTAAACTCGAATCTGTTGCCCGCGACTCCCTCGATCAAAGCAGATGGGATCGTCAGTGCAAGTGCCTTCGGGCAATTCACATCCATCGCGCCCGGCTCGTGGATCGAAATTTACGGATCGAATCTCGCTACCAATTCGCGATCATGGACCGGCGCTGATTTTAACGGCTCGACCGCGCCCACCTCGCTGGATGGAACCGGGGTCACAATCGGTGGCCAGGCGGCTTTCATCGACTACATCAGTCCTGGCCAGATCAACGCGCTGGTGCCATCCACCGTCTCCCCGGCCCGCAGCCGGTAGGATCGAGTCCGGCGTCCACGATAACAGTTAATCTGCTACAGCCGGGTCTGCTCGCTCCGCAGTCGTTCACCATAGGCGGAAAGCAGAATGTGACAGCCCTGTTTTCCGACGGCACGACCTTCGTTCTCCCGCCGGGCGCGCTTGCCGGCGTGAACTCCAGACGCGCACAGCCGGGCGACGTCATAACGCTCTACGGTGTTGGCTTTGGTCAGGTGACGCCTGGCATCCTGGCAGGCCAGATCGTCCAGTTCAGCAATGCACTCGTCTCGCCAATCCATCTGAAGTTCGGACAAACGGAGGCGACGATCTCCTACGCCGGCCTGGCTCCCTCTGCCGTGGGATTGTATCAGTTCAATGCGGTCGTGCCAAACGTCGCCGGCAGTGATGTTGTGCCCGTGACATTCACGGTGGACGGCGTCACTGGAACGCAGGAATTGTACATAGCGGTCCAAGGCAGCAGCTCTTCTGCTCAAGTTCAGAGTCTAATCTAACGCTCTCCAATACCTCGATCACTGGCGGCGGGTCCGTCCAAGGCACGGTTGTTCCTAGCCCCGCTCCGTTGGGGGGCGCTGTTGTTGCCCTCTCCTCCAGCGCGCCCGCAGCGACCCTCCCTGCGACCGTGACAGTCCCTGCAGCTTCGACTTCCGCCACCTTCACGGTTTCAACAACCACGGTCAGCTCGAATCAGTCCGTCACGATCAAGGCCATCTACAACGGCACATCGGCGCAGGCCAACCTCACCGTATTGGCGCCCGTCGCGCCTCAGGTCCGGACTCTGAGCCTCTCCGCTACGTCGGTCACAGGCGGTGGCTCCGTGCAAGGCACGGTCTCGCTCTCCAGTTCAGCGCCAGCGGGTGGTGCCACCGTATCGCTCTCCTCCAGCGCGCCCGCAGCAACCGTCCCGGCGACCGTGACAGTCCCTGCCGCTTCCACTTCCGCCACCTTCACGGTTTCAACGACAACGGTCAGTTCGAACCAATCCGCCACGATCAAGGCCACGTACAACGGCACCTCGGCGCAGTCCACCCTGACGGTAACGCCGCAGTCTCCTTCCGCGGGTATCGACCTCTCGGACAAGCTTATTGATATCGCTGGTTCAGCGACCATTGCGGGAGCAGTTGTCAATAAGTTTTCCATTCAGGTGTCCGTTGGGAGCCACACCGGCCAGATCGACTGGGCTCATGTTATGAACGATTATGTTCCAATGGCGTCAACCTCGATGTCTCTTGGCTCGGGCTGCCAAGAATTACCGGGAACACTGCGACCTACAGTGAATACGTCAGCGGTAGCTACCTGGATAACAGGGGCCAAGGGGTGTCTGGCTCTGTTAAATCGGGGACGCTCACGATCACGTTCACATCTGCCACACTCCGTAGTACGGTGAGTGGAACTCTCGTCCTTGTCACATCAGCTGGCACAATTCAGGGCACGTTTACAGGGACGATTATCTTGATTCGATGACGCTCCACTCTTGCCAAGGCAGTTCTGGCCGCAAGATAGCCACGTGAAGAGGCCTCCAGGCGACGCCGCCTTCACCCACGGATAGGCTCTGGTTATGTCACACTATGAGTGTGCAGAAGAGTGCAAGTAGACGAGCACACGTCATCCTGCCGGTTGACGTGCTTGCCGATATCGATAAGATCGTCGGCAAGCGGGGCCGGAGTGCGTTCCTGACCGAACTCGCCCAACGCGAGATTAAGATCCGCCGCCAGCGGGAAGTCTTGCGCGAAACTGCCGGAGCATGGAAGTCCGAAGACCACCCGGAACTGGCCCAGGGAGCCGCCGAGTGGGTACGGCAAATTCGCTCTCTCGACCACCAGCGTTTCGAGGAACTCGAACGATGCCGGGAAGGTAAATGACCTACCTGCTCGATTCGAGCGTCCTGATCGACACCCTGAACGACCGGAACGGACGCCCCCAGCTTCTCGCCCAGATCTCCCAGCAAAACATTCTCCTGGCCTGTTGCGCGGTGAACGTCACCGAGCTTTACATGGGCATGCGTCCCGGCGAAGAGGCCAAGACCGAGAAGTTTCTCCGCAGCCTGGAGTTCTACCCCATTACGTGGGAAGTGGCCCAACTCGCAGGTGATCTCTTCCGGCAGTGGCGGCAGAAGGGGCAGACCCTCGGACTGGCCGACGTGACCATCGCCGCCGTCGCCATCATCCACAAGCTGGTGTTGGTGACCGACAACCAGAGACATTTCCCGATGCCGGAACTGCGGCTCATGCCGGGACCCCTTTCGGAGCAATAGGAGCCAGTCGCCGTCACCAGAGTTGGCGGGCGTCTTGGACCCACATGCGCCGCCTGGTCATTCCGAGTCCACCTGCCCGGCTGCGACCCTGGGAACGAAAAAACCCTTTACGTATAGGGAACCCCTCGTTGTCTGTTCAACAGGCTCCCACGAAAAGCGGGGCAGCGCTCGCGCGAGGCCAGATGCGCCCATGTGAAGGCGTTGGTCCCACCAGATCGAGGTCCGGACAGGGTCGCCGCTATCGAGGCGGGTTCGATGCGGGTTCAGATCGCATCAGGCCTGATCGCCATTGGCAGTGCGAATCTCTTGCTTCGTGCGTCGTCCGCCAGATGGACAACCCCAAACGACCCCGGGCATTACGGTCGGGCGCGATGCGAGGCAACAATGCGAGGAGCAGCTTTGTGGTACTTCGGCGCGCTGTTCCCGGCCAGTCTCGTGTTGCTCTTTGGCTCAAAGGTTTACCCTCTACTGGATTCCGATCGTCATCCCGTTGTTCGCTGAAGCAAATCAAAGCGCCACATCACTCGCGAAGCGCGGTTCCAGCAGTTTCATAAGATCGGCGTAAGGTCCGCCCGCGCCTCCTGACCCGTAACCCCCGTGTTACCTTTGTTTGGTAGTGTCTTCTCCCCTGAACTTTCAGCTGGAACAGTACGAGGGGCCGCTCGATCTGCTGTTGGATCTGATCCGAAAAAACCAGATCAACATCTACGACATCCCCATCGCTCAGATCACGGCTCAGTACATCGCGTGGATGGAACACGCCGCTCAACTCGATATCGAAATGGGCTCGGAGTTCGTGTACATGGCCGCTACGCTCATCCACATCAAGTCGAAGATGCTCCTGCCAAAGGACCCCGAGCTCGACGCCATCCTCGAGGAAGAGGACCCCCGCACAGAACTCGTCGAGCGCCTTCTCGAGCACGAGAAATATAAGAATGCAGCCGAAATGCTCCAGCAAAAACGCCTGCTGGAAGAAGCCGCCTGGTCCAACCCCCAGATCCGCCAGTTCCTGACCGAAGATGAGGTCATAAACCCCGGCCTCGACGTCTCCCTCTTCGACCTCGTCAAGACCTTCCAAATCGTGCTCGAACGCGCCAAAAGCCGCCCAACCTACGCCATCGAGAAGGAAGAAGTCACCGTCCCCGATATGATCCGCTTCGTCCGCGAAATGCTCAAAGGCACCCCGCGCGACGCCAGCATTTCCGTCATCGGGCTGTTCGAAAAACAGGGGTCCCGCCGAGCCATGCTCTGCCTCTTCCTCGCCCTCCTCGAACTCGTAAAACGTCAGGCCGTCATCCTGTCCCAGGCCGAAGCCTTCGGCGACATCATGATCAGGGCCAGCGACAACATGGACGAAGCGATCCTGTCGGACCAGCAAATCGCCAGCGTCGAACAGGAATACAGTTAGCAAATGGAAGAGAACGATCTCATGCTGCCGGCCGGTCCGACAGAACCCGCCGACGACGACAAACACCCAGCCCCGGCGGAGCTCCTCCCTGAGCAGCTCCTCCCTGAGCAGCTCCTCCCTGAGCAGCTCATGATGCACGCAAGGCCCGCGGCCGACAACGAAGGCGGCGAAGCCCACCTCCTCGCCCTCCTCGAAGCCGTGGTCTACGTAACCGACGAGCCCCTCACCCTCGATCAAATCGCCAAAGCCCTCAATGAGCCCATCCCCGCCGTCAAACTCCTCCTCGATAAACTCGTGGAAGAGTTCAACAAACCACACCACGGCCTCACCGTCCGCGAGGTCGCAGGCGGCTTCAAAATGGCCACCAAACCCGAGCACCACGAAGCCGTCCGAACCTTCGTCAAAAACCTCAACCCGCCCCTCAAGCTCTCCCTCGCGGCTCTCGAGACACTCGCCGTCATAGCCTACAAACAGCCCGTAACCGCACCCGAAATCATGGAAATCCGAGGCGTCCAGGGCGCGGGCGTCCTCAAAACCCTGCTCGACCGCAAATTCATCACCACCGCCGGCCGAAAGAACGTGGTAGGCAAGCCCATCCTCTACAAAACGACCAAAGAATTCCTCGTCCAGTTCGGCCTCCGCGACCTCAACGAACTCCCCACACTCAGGGAGTTCGAAGACCTCCGCCGCATGGCCTTCACCGACACCGAGACCGACCCGCCAGCCGACTCCGTGGGCCCCGAGCCTGCCGACGAGTCACCATCATCCGAACCAGAAGAACAACAAGAGGAAACCCCCCAGTGAGCGAAGAGCGCCTCCAGAAAATCCTCTCCCATGCCGGAGTCACCAGCCGCCGTAAAGCCGAGCAGCTCATCCTCGAAGGCCGCATCACCGTCAACGGAACCATCGTCACCGAACTCGGCACCAAAGCCGATCTCGGCCGCGATCACATCAAAGTCGACGGCAAGCTCCTCAAAGAGCCATCGCGACTCATCTACATCGCCTTCAACAAGCCCCGCGAAGTCGTAACCACCCTCCACGACCCGCAGGGCCGCACCACCGTCATCGAGTTCATCCGCGGCCTCAAAGAGCGCGTCTACCCCGTCGGCCGCCTCGACTACAGCAGCGAAGGCCTCCTCCTGCTTACCAATGACGGCGAGTTCACCAACCGAATCACCGCCGCCAAAACGCACATCGAAAAGTGGTACGTCGTCAAATCCAACGGCCCGCTCACCGAAGAACAACTCGATGAATTCCGCACCGGAGTCCCCCTTCACGGTCGCAAAACCGCGCCCGCGAAAATCAAACTGATCCGCGACGCCACCGCTCCCTGGTACGAAGTCCGTCTCATCGAGGGCCGCCAAAATCAAATCCGAATGATGTTCCGCCACTTCGGCCGGCTCGTCGAAAAACTCCGCCGCGTCCGCATCGGCTTCCTCGAACTCGACCAGAAGCCCGGCACCTGGCGTCACCTCACCCCCCGCGAAATCGAACGGTTCCGCCGCATTCTCAAACTCGACGAGGTCGAAAAATGAGCCCCACCGACATTCTCCGCACCTGGAAAACCATCGCCGTAGTCGGACTTTCCCCTAAGAAAATCCGCCCCAGCTACGGCGTCTCCGAGTACATGCAGAGCCACGGCTACCGCATCGTCCCGGTCAACCCCGGCCACGCCGAAATCCTCGGCGAACGCTGCTACGCGCGCCTCGAAGATATCCCCCAGCCCGTCGACATCGTCAACGTCTTCCGACGCTCGGAAGAATGCGGTCCGGTCATCGATTCCGCCATCGCCATCGGAGCCAAATGCATCTGGCTCCAGGAAGGCATTGAGCACCACGACGGAGCCACCAAAGCCCGCGCCGCCGGCCTCGAAGTAGTAATGGACCGCTGCGTCCTCAAAGAGCACCGCAAGCTCCGCTAACCAACTCATTAACGAAGGTGAAGCCGGCGTGCTGCAGGTGAGTAAGTATGCTTGGGACCACTACGAGCAGGAGCTCCGTAACGGCGGCAATCTGCTTTATAAATGGCAATACGATATCCGCTGGGCCGCAACCGCTCTCCGCCACGAGGGCAAACTCCTCCCAGTTGACAAAGGCAGGAAGCAATCATGGCGCGTGAGCCCTCAGGCGCAATCCGTCGAGAGTCGATAGGTACGCGTATCCCACACGAGGAGCACAAGCCACCACAGCCGGTGCGCCGCGACCTGCACTAACGTCCTCTCCCTCTCGACGACGACGTCCGTCACCACGCCGGCCACCATCACCGGCTTCACCGCCAGCCCCGGCTCCGTACTCGGCATGTGTCGAATCCTCCGCCGTCGTGCCCCCGTCCCCGTGACGCAGTTGGGGGGCAGGCCCCCAGGCCTGCGGCGGGTCCCCAGGCCCGCCCCTCAAGTACACAATCGCCAACCTCCGCGATGACACAATGTCCGCAATTAACCAGGCACATGCGGTTTAGCGCTGAGCAGAAAAACCCAACTCCCCCCCGACCCGCGTTAGCAACCCCCACGAATATTTTTAACTCTTGTATCCACATCGACTTAAAGCCAAACCACCAAACCGTCACCCCCGGAAATTAGCACCCCACCTGCGACAATCTCCCCGGGCAGCAGAACACGCCGCCGACAGAGAAAGGAGCTTCAAAATCATGGCTTCGTCCCAGAAACGCATCGACGCCAATCGCGAAAACGCCCGCCGCTCAACCGGGCCGCAGACCCAGGCCGGCAAGGACCAGGCACGTCGAAACGGAATGACCCACGGCCTCACCTCCACAGCCCTGCTCCTCGACGACGAGAGCCCCGAAGAATACCAGGCCCTCGTCGACGCCACACTCGCCGACCTCGCCCCACGCTCCGAGCGCGAACGCGTGCTCGCCATCCAGGTCGCCGACGCACTCTGGCGTCGCCAGCGCCTCTATCGCGCCGAGGCCGCCTTCATCAACGTGCGCACCCGAGCCCTCAAAGCCGAAAATCCGCACATCCGCAACTCCGCCGAAGCCACTGCCATGCTCCTCACGGAACCAACCGACGCCAACCGCTTGCGCCTCCTCCTCCGCTACATCACGGCAGCCGAGCGAGCCTGCAACCGAGCCGTCGCCGATTTCTACGCCGTCCGCAACGAAGTCCGCAAAGAGCAGGCGCGCGAGCAGAACGACGCCGAAGCCGGCATTGCGGCCACTGCCCGCGCCGCCCTCGCCGAACTGGATGCGCTCGAAGCCCGCGACCGCGCCCGCTTCGCTAACGTCTTCGCCGGAATTCCCGCCACCGCCGACGACGGCGGCGAAGAGGACGACACCCAGTGGGAAATGCCACCCGACCCAACCGCCGGACGGACGTCGTCAGCCAACACCACGGAGGCACACCAGTGAGCGCCCAAAAAATCTACAAACTGCAGCCCAACCGCACCCTCGCGCTTCGCGGCTTCGACGGTCTCGGCGCATCGGCAGCCCTGCACTCGGCCACCACCAGCAGCTTCACCGTCAGTGGCAATTTCCGCGACCCGGCCGATTTCGCAGTGCTCATCCTCCACGACGCGGACAACTTCTACGAGCACCCGCGCCTCAAGCACCTGCCCGACTTCACCTTCGACGGCCTCACTCTTGCCTTCGATGTGCGATACACCGGCCTCATGCCACTCGATTCGCCCAAGTACCCGACCATCGACTGGCCCTGCCTCAACGCCATTCGCACCGACGGGACCTCCGCCCGGATCCGCCTGGCCGACCACGCCACCGCCGTCCCGCCCGGCTCCCGGGTCGCCGCCACCGCAACCTTCACCGTTCAGGCCGCCGCAATCCAGCAGTACGACCGCCTGACCCTCTGGTACGGCAATCTCGCGTTCGATTACATCGCCCCCTCGCCCGCACCGCCCGACGCCGCAACCGTCGCCGAAGCCCTCGCCAGCGCCATCAATGCCACCAACTGGACCGCCGCGGGATCGCTCATCCCCCTCACCGCCACCGCGGCCGGAGCCGAGATCCGCCTCACCGCCGCAACACCCGGCTCAGACGGCAACATGCTCGCCATGTACGCCACGTGGAAGAATGAGCGACTCCGCACCTCGGACGCAGTCGCCCAGTTCTCCGGCGGAAACACCGGACATACCCTCCGAATCACGCTCGATTTCACCGCCCTCAACCTGAAACAGGTGCGCCTTATGTGGCTGACGTTCGCCCCCGAACTCGCTAACGGCAGCGCCTACACTGGCGCGGACTGGGAAGCGCGCTTCACCAGCTGGACCCTCACCGGCCCCGAAGAAACTCGCCGCCTCCGCGTCGCCGGACCCAACAGCGTCCGCATCGAAGAGAACGACTCGTGGTGTACCTGGAGCGGCCCGTGGGACCTCGAACAAGGCTTCTTCTCAGGCGGTTACGCGAAAAAGGCCGCCAACTCCGCCGCCCGCCTGCGCGTCAAATACGCCTGCAATGTCGCGCATGACCTCTACCTCGGCACTACCCTCTTCGCTGGCGCCGGATCCACCTCGCCCACCCTCGATGGGTTCGCTTTGCCAGCTCTCAACTGCGCCCTCAACGCCGACGCGCCAGTCAACACCCGCCGTCTTCTCAAGACCAGCGTCGCTGCGGGCGAGCACGTCCTCGAACTCACCGCCTTCCCTGACTTCCGCTTCGACTTCCTCGAAGCCGCGGTCCCGTCCGACATACCGGCCCCACTCGCCGTCATGACCGGAGTCTCACCCGCCCTCGACTATTCCACCGACCACACCTACAAACTCCCGCCCGCGCGCATCCACTGGATCTTTGACCAGCTCGGGTTCACCGCGCCTATGAATGAGTACATCGGAGTCTTCTGGTGGAATCAGCGCAAGCGCGAAAACGCCCGTTTCGGGCAGGTGGCCGTCAGGTTCGGAGGAACATTCGAAAGCGGCGACGCAATCTATTTCCGCTTCGGAACCGGAGCCGCCACCCTGACCTTCGGCAAGTCCGTCTTCCCGTCCGACACCCCCGCCACCATCGCCCGCCACTTCGCCTTGTTCCTCAACGGAACTTCCGTTGGCGTCTGGGCCCAGCACTCCGGCGACACCGTCACCATTACCAGTCGCTCGCCCGCCACTGCCTATCGAATCCCCTTCGCGGCCGAACTTGTGCAGGCGTCTGGTT
>JAWXCM010000432.1:0-6165 GCA_034408745.1 Bryobacteraceae bacterium | reverse complement strand
CGTCATCAGTAGTTGTCCTTCTTGCACCTCCCCAGCCTGGGGCTGTCAATAGGACATTTCTACTTGGCTCAATTAGGACATTATCATTTGGCGGCGACAAAGTGCCATCTACCACTGTGCCATCTACCACTTGACAACGTTGATAGGTTTGGTATATCTTCCGCACATACCGCTCTTCCACAGGAGAGAACATGGGGTTCTTTGAGCGTGCGGGGACGCTTGTTGTAAAGATGCACATAGGAGCGGGCTTCACCAAATGAGGAGTGTATGTCGATGCGGTTTATCGTGGTTCTGACGTTGGCTTGCGGGGCCGTTCTGCTGGGTCAAACCGTTTCCACTGAAATCCTAGGCTTGGTTACCGACCCCACCGGTGCCGTGATTCCCGGCGCTACCATCACCGTCCGCCGCGCCGCCACTGGCGACATGCGCACCACTAGGGTGAATAACACTGGAAACTACGTCTTCCCTTTGCTGGACATCGGCGAGTGGGAGGTGACCTGTTCCTCGGTGGGATTTAAGACCGCGGTGCGCCGCGGGATCGTCCTCCAGCTCCAGCAGAAGGCGCGCATCGACTTCCAGATGCAGGTCGGCGACCAGGTCGAGAGCATCGAAGTTCGTGGGGGGCTTTCACTATTGCGCACCGAAGATGCGACCCTCGGGTCGGTCATCGAAGCCAAGCGCGTGGTGGAGCTGCCGTTGAACGGCCGGAACTTCAGCCAGCTCGCCACCCTGATGCCCGGCGTCACCCTCGGCACCAGCCGTATCGGCACCAGCGGACAGGGCGGGACCCCCATCCCCGGCCAGACAGTGCAGATCGCCGCCAACGGTCAGCGGGACATCCAGCAGAACATCACCATGGACGGCGTGGTCGCTACCGAGCCGCGCATCAATACAATGAGCTTCACGCCCTCCATCGAGGCCATCGAGGAGTTCAAGGTCCAGAGCGCCGTCTACTCCGCAGAGTACGGGTTCAACTCCGGTGCCCAAGTGAATGTTGCTATCAAGTCCGGCACCAACGCTCTCCACGGCACGCTGTTCGAGTTCGTCCGCAACGACAAGTTTGACGCCCGCGGCTTCTTCCTGCCCCCGACGCAGTCCAAGAACACGCTCCGCCGCAACCAGTACGGGGTGGTCGTCTCCGGGCCGATCATCCGCGACAAGACCTTCTGGCTCTTCAACTGGGAAGCCCGGCGTGAGCGCCGCGCCACCCCCACCCAAGCCAGCGTCCCCACCGTGGCCATGCGCCGCGGCGATTTTTCCGAGTTTCTCACACCCCGCAACCGTTGGTACCCGAACGACGCAAACCCGCTCTTCACCCGCACCATCCGCCTGCCGGGCAGCACGGTGCCGTTTCCCAACAACATCATTCCGGCCAGCCTGATCAACCGCGTCTCCAATAACCTGCTCACCTGGAAGGACAAGAGCCCCTTCCCCGAAGGCGGTTTTCTCCGCTACCCCAACCAGGACGAGCTGGCCCGCGCCACCGGCAGCCCCTTCAACCTGGCTGGCACCAACCTCCTCGGAATCGACAGCGATCAGCATCTCGGCCGCGTGGACCACCGCATCGGCAACAACGACCGCTTCTTCGGTCGCTACGTCATCGTCAACGCCTTGGCCGACCAGAACCCGCTGGTGCGCCTGCCCCAGACCATTGCCGACAACCGCTCCCAGAATCTGGCGCTCGGCTGGAACAAGATCATCGGCCCTACCACCTTCAGCGACTTCCGCTACGGTTACAACAGGACCCAAACCGAGTTCCTCGGCCCGCTCACCAACGTCGACTTCGACCAGCGGGCCCTCGGCCTTGACTTCCGCGTCGTCGGCGACAACAACCGGCCCCTCAAGCCCAACGAAGAGGGACTGCCCACCATTAACATCCTCGGCTACACCGGCTTCAACTATGTGCGCGAGCCGGGCCAACTCGACGACGTCTACGTTCACGAGTTCTCCGAGAGCGTCGCCAGCATCCGCGGGAAGCACAACTTCAAGTTCGGCGGCGTGTATCGGTACAACATTGGCAGCAGCGCCCGCTCCAACCTGCCGCGCGGCCAGATCAACTTCACCCGCGACATAGTCGGCGTCACCGACGCTTTCGCCGCCTTCATGCTGGGCTATCACACTAACGCCAACACCGCCGAAGGCCAGCCTGCTTTGACCAGCCGGCAGCACAAATCCGCCTTGTATTGGCTCGACGACTTCAAAGCCACCAGCCGGCTCACCATTAACTTTGGCGTACGCTGGGACGGCTACGGCAATGTCTCCGACAAAGACAATCTAGGCCGCATCCGGACCCTGTCTTTCGCCGACGGCAAGGCCCGCACCATCAACGGGCAGTTCGTGCCCATGCTGATTCCCAACCCCGGCGACAAATCCCCGCTGTACGACGTCAACTGGAAGCAGATCATGCCCCGCCTCGGCATCGCCTATCGGGTTACCGACAGGATGGTGTTCCGGACCGGCGCCGGCCAGTTTTACAACGCCAACCAGCTCAACAATTTTCAAATCCTCAACCTGCAGCCGCCGCTGTCGGGGTCGAATGTGATTGACAATGACCGCACGAACCCCCGGGCCACAATCGACAACCCCTTTGCCGGCACCGCTGCCCAAACCGCGACGGCACTTATCATGCTGGGCAACGTCCAGGCGTCGAACGGGAACCGCTCCAAGTTCCAGAACAACAACCTCTGGCAGTGGACCGCCGAACTGGAGCGTAGCTGGGGTCCCAGTCTCGTCACGGGCGTTGCCTACGTCGGCAGCAAGGGTACTCACATCGACACCACCCTCAGCAACTTCAACAACCCGGATCCGGGGTTGGGTGCGATTCAGGCGCGGCGGCCTATCCAGTCGTGGGTGGACTCGCTGAACCCGGACCGAGTGATGCCCCTCGGCACTTTGCGCTACCTGGACAGCGCCACGAACTCGGCCTATCACGCCTTGCAGGCCCGGGCCGAGAAGCGCTACTCGCGCGGACTGACCTTCACCGGCTCGTTCAACTACCAGAAGGCCATCGGCGTCGGCTACAGTGTCAACGAGGCGGGTCCGTTCAGCAGCAACGTCCCGCAGGACCCCCGCAACGTCAGGGGCGATCGCGGCCGGTTCAACCTCGATCAGCGCTTCCGCTTCGTCTTCAGCCACGTCTGGGAGCTGCCGATTTTCCGGAACGAGCGAGGCGTGAAAGGTCTGTTTCTGGGCGGCTGGGCGATCAACGGCATCATCCAGTTGACCTCCGGCTTCCCCGTCACCATTAACCAGGGGGGCGACTCTCAAAACACCGGCGCCGCGAGCTCTCCGCGCCCGCACGTCGCAGCCGGCCAATCGGTGGGGCGCGTCATGGAAGGGCGCGGCCTGGACCAGTGGTTTAACACGGCGGGGTTCGTCCGCTCCAAGTGCGACGGCTGCGCCGGCGAAGGTCTCTTTATCGGTCCCAAAGGCTACGGCAACGCCGGCGTCGGCCTGGTGGATGCTCCCGCGCAGAAGACCTGGGACTTCGCCTTGTTCAAGGAGTTCCGCGTCCGCGAGGGTCACCGTATCCAGTTCCGGTGGGAAGCATTCAACTTCCTCAACACGCCCCAGTTCGGCGCTCCCGGCCGGACTCTTGGCGAACCCACCTTCGGCCGGATTAATTCCACGATGACCGGCAACCGCGAAATGCAGTTCGCACTCAAATACACCTTCTGAGGACACACATGTATAGACGCAACGCCCTGAAAGCTCTCAGCACTTCCGCCGCAGGTATGGCAGCTATGCTGGCCGGTTCCGGCCCCCGGGCCGCCGCCCAATCCACTGCCCGCCGCGGCATGCCCCCTCTCAAAATCACGGACGTCAAGGTGATCCTGACCCAACCCGGGCCGGACCACCTTGTGATCGTTAAAGTCCTGACCAGCGAGCCCGGCCTTTACGGCGTCGGCTGCGCCACGCACCGGGAGCGGCCCCAGGCGGTGGCTGCCTACCTGGAGCACCACCTGAAGCCGTTTGTCATCGGAAAGAACTGCGACGACATTGAGGACATCTGGCAGTCAGCCAACGTCGCTTCCTATTTCCGGGGTGGACCGACAGGGAACAACGCCCTGAGCGGCATCGACGGCGCGCTGTGGGACATCCTGGGCAAGCGTTGCGGGGTGCCGGTCTACCAACTCCTCGGCGGTAAGGTTCGTACGGCCGTGCCCTTGTATGCGCACGCCTCCGCTCGCGAACAGTCCGACCTGGAAGATCAGGTGCGCAAGTGGATGTCCCAGGGCTATCGCTACGTTCGCGTCCAGCTCGCCACACCCGGATTCTCCGGATATGGCGTGGGCGGGGCCCAGACTTCGGAAGATGTCATGAAGATGCGGCCCGTCGGCACGCCGCCCTCGCCGGTCTTCGAGCCCACTCTTTACACCAACACCACCATCAAGATGTTCGAGAACCTCCGCGCCAAGCTGGGCTTCGACATTGAACTGCTTCACGACATCCACGAGCGCGTTCCACCCAATCAGGCGATCCAGATCTGTAAGGCTGTCGAGCCGTATCGGCCATACTTTATGGAGGATCCCTTCGCCCCCGAAGACGTGGCCTGGTTCCGCATTCTTCGCCAGCAGACCTCGTGCGCGATCGCCATGGGTGAGCTGTTTGTCAACCGAAACGAGTGGCTTTTCCTGGTTGCTGAGCGGCTGATCGACTTTATCCGCATCCATGTCTCGGCAGTTGGCGGCCTGAACATGTGCCGCAAGATCGCCAACTGCTGCGAGTTCTTCAACGTCCGGACGGCATGGCACGGCCCCGGCAACGTCTCCCCGATCGGCCACACCGTCAACATGCACTTGGACCTCTCCTCGTTCGCCTTCGGCATCCAGGAGCAGAACCTTTTCTCGGACACGGTCCGCGAAGTCTTCCCAGGCGCCCCGGAGATTAAGGGCGGGTACATGTATGCAAACGACCGTCCTGGGCTGGGCGTCGACATCAACGAAGCGCTCGCCGCGAAGTTCCCGTACACGACCCCAGGCGGCAGTCGCGGCAATGACCGCCGCCTCGATGGCACCATCGTGCGGCCCTGAACCGCCAAGAACCCACCTGCACGCCCGTCGCCTAGAGTACCTCGCGTATTTCAATCGCGCGGCGCTGGGACGCCGGCCGTAACGGCGTCGTTCGGGACACTGGGGCGGAATGTTGTCTATGGCTTTGCGCTGCAACAGGTGAATCTGGTGCTGACCAAGAGCGTGAAGGTGCGGGTAATCAATGAAGGCGCGCGACTGACGTTCCGCAGCGAGTTCTACAATTTGCTGAACCATAAGAACTTTGCGGCGCCGGATGTAAATATCGCGAATGCGACATTCGGCCGAGTGAGTTCGACGTTCGATCCGCGGTTCGTGCAGATGGCGCTCAAGTTGAGTTTTTGAATTCGCCTATTTCATGTGGACTTCGGGAAGGGCGTAGAAAACAACGCCGAGGATGGCATAGACGGCGAGTAATTGGAAACCCT
This sequence comes from Bryobacteraceae bacterium, assembly GCA_034408745.1. GTDB lineage: Bacteria > Acidobacteriota > Terriglobia > Bryobacterales > Bryobacteraceae > JAWXCM01. Next base: position 707 of record JAWXCM010000432.1, on the reverse strand, counting down.
CCATCCAGTTCGACTCGCCGTCATTAGCAACCTGGGCACAGATGAGAACGCTGAGGGTGACGGGGATGACTTCGGCGGGGCTGAAGACGAGATTCATGGGAGTTGGGGCGGTGAAGTAACTGAGGAGGACGAGGAGGGGAGCGACGAAGAGGGCGATCTGGATCCTGCTGCCGACGGCGATACCGAGGGAGAGATTCATGCGGTTTTTGCGGGCGACGATGATGGCGGTGGAGTGTTCGGCGGCGTTACCGATGATGGCGACGACGATGACGCCGACGAAGACGCTGGTCATGCCGAAACTATGGGCGGCGTGCTGGACGGAGCCGACGAGGATTTCGCTGATCCAGGCGATGAGAACGGTGGCGGCCGCGAGGACGGCGACGGAGTTCATCGCAGGACGACCAGAGAGAGGAGTAGAGGTCGAATTTCTTAATCGGCACCGGGCAACTCATCCTCCGGGTATCCCTGATATCGCAAGCACGTAGAATGTTGCGCGTATCCAATAACCCCTCTTGTTCTGCCATCTGTAACAGCCTATCAGGCCACTGGGTCTCTGCACCCGATAACAACTAAACCTCGTTTCGTCACGAGTTCAAAAAACGGGTCACGTGAGCCACTTGCAAAACTCCCTCAGACCTGTGGAAAACCAATCGGCCCAACTAGGTATTAAGAGGAACTTCCGTTAGAATTGAGTCTTGATTCAATCT
>JAWXCM010000431.1:0-3841 GCA_034408745.1 Bryobacteraceae bacterium | reverse complement strand
CGACGTCATACGCATTTGGCATGACGTTATTGAAGTACAGTTCCTCCGGTCACTCAAGTGGGAACCGGGATTAAACCGAGGTGATCGTGCTGCACTTCGCGCCCGTCAAGGCGGGCCAGTCAGTGCGTTTGCGGATTTCCGAGACCTACACCCACCCCGAGAGCTACCGGCGCGACGGTAACGACCTCGTCTTCGAACGCAACCTCGGTCGCGCCCGTAGCTCGGTGGTGATGCCAGCGGGATGGTATCTCACCGCGTCTTTCATTCCCGCCGTGATCCGGCTGACGCCCGAGGCACACGTCTGCACATCGTCGGCGTCGTCCGGAATATTTTGACAGCCACGTACGCGAGGCGTATGGTCAGCGGCAGGTGCTGGTCAGCCCAGACCCTGGGCTCAACTGATTGTTTGATGCCCTTATGTGCAGTGGAGGGAGTCGATGCCACGGAATCTAAGACGCGGGGGGGGTGGCGTTTGCAACTTTCGTGGTTCTGGCCACAGGGCTGAATGAAGCAACTACGGATCGGGTGTCCGCGCAAGAATCTCGTGACATTCAAGCGGCTTCAAAATTCAGACCCGCACCACAGAAGGGTGTGCCCGACCAGTACATTGTGACGTTAACGCGGCGGGAGGCAGGTCCGCGCGGCGACCGCTCCCGCGCAAGTGCCCTCGGAAGCGACTTGGCCCGAGAGTACGGCATCACACGCGTGAGAAGTATCTTGACACACGTTATCGGCGGTTTTGTGGCCGAGATGACGGAGGCCACGGCGCGCGCGCTCAGTCAGGACACTCGCGTGGCCTCGGTCACGCAGGAGCAACGCCTTGCCCTCAACACCGTACAAGTCAATCCTGGCTGGGGTCTGGACCGGATCGACCAGCCGCTCGGTCTGAACAACCAGTACCAATACTCCAATACCGGTGCTGGCGTCACGCTCTACGTTGTTGACAACGGCATTCGCAGCAGCCACAGCGACTTCGGAAACCGCGTGACGTTCGGCGCGATGTTCGTGAACGGCGGAGGGCCGCCGATTCCGCCGCCTCTGCCACCACCCCCATCTGGAGGTGACCCCAACATCGATCCTTGTTACCCAAAGGGTCATGGAACCGCCGTTGCAAGCGTGGCTGGAGGAGAGATCCATGGCGTGGCGGAAGCAGTGAACATCATAGACGTCCAAGTAGCCAATGGCTGTTTCTCGTTCACCGGTGACCTTCTGAGTGGAATCAACTGGGTGATCGCTGATCATGCGACTCGGGGCGGTCCGGCAGTCGCAAACGTCAGTATCGGCGGAGACAAAGACCTCCTCTTCAATAACTTGGTGGACCAGGCGGTTCGTGACGCAGTGTCGGCTGGTGTGGTGTTTGTCATTGCGGCCGGCAACGATGGCATCGATGCGGACGAAATCACACCCGCCCGTGTCACGCAGGCTATTACAGTTGGAGCAACGGACATTTCCGACAACCGGGCGATCTTTAGCTCAACACGTTCGTCGAATGTCGGGCCGGTGCTGGATCTATTTGCGCCCGGAAAGGCGGTTGCGACGGCATGGTCGCTAAGCGACACCTATACAGCGACTCTCGACGGAACGTCGTTTGCGAGTCCGTACGTCGCAGGAATTGCCGCACGATACTTGGAGTACTACCCCAATGCGCTGCCAGTGCAGGTTCAAGATCAGATCGTGACGTACGCGTCTGATGATCTGACCGTGGGAAACGCCGGAGCAGGCTCGCCGAACAGGATCGCGTTTTCAGGATTCTTGAGCTCCCCTCCCCCCCCTCCACCACCGCCGCCCGGGCCGGGACGTTGGAAGAACGACGGCTACGGCGGCTGCTATTTCGACCAGTACGACTCCGGTCCCGATCAGTGTGATCCCGATTTGGGCCGCTGGAAAGACGACGGCTATGGCGGTTGTTACTACGACGAGTATGACTCTGGACCTGACCAGTGCTCGCCGCCTCCGCTCGAATCGGCCGCGACTTTCAGTAGCGCCACCGCCCTTGCCACGATCTTCCTTGGCATCGGTTTCTGGAGACTCCGTCGTCGAGCGCACGACAGAACTCCGATGCCTTCCTGGTCTACTCCTAGGATCGTCTGCGTGCTGCTGGTAGGGGCCGCGGCCGCCTGCAGCGCGACGCCGCCTTCGGGTCCCTCGCCGGACGGGACATACGCGTTTGATTTTCGTAACGGCACTCAGGGGTGGGTTCCAGGTGCCCCGCAATTCTACGGAAACCTCACCGCGGAGTTGCGGCCCCTGGCGGGAGGACTGGCCTCCCAAGGGTCCGGACTCTTCATTCAGATTGTTTCCAGTGACAATCCGCTTGTTTACTACAAGCGCAGAGTGACGGGGTTGAGCCCGACCGCATCTTACCGGGTCACTTTTTCGATCGAGATCGCCACGAACACTCCGAGTGGCTGTCTGGGGTTTGGCGGTTACGCTGCCGAAAAAACCTTCGTCAGAGCAGGTGCGACAACCGGCGAACCCATCACGACTCAGGAAGCCGGGCCGACTGGTCCTTCGTACCGCTACAATTTCGATTAGGGCGGGACCAGCGATGGCGCAAACGCAATCATCCTGGGAAATATAGCGAACGGGATGCCGTGTCCGAACAACGCTTGGCTGTTCAAGACCCTCCAAGGTCAGAGTTCGGTCATCGCGATGTCTGACAGCTCGGGCTCGGCATGGTTGCTTCAGTCGGTTGATTCAGCTGTCGAGGCATGAGTGACCACCTGCTTCACCCAGTTCTCAGCGACGTTCGCGCTGCAGTAGAGAAACGCCTTTCAGGCCAATGCCCGGGCCCGAGTCTGCGCGAGCCTGCCACGCCGCAGCATCGGCCCTTGTAGCCAGACACCCACCCCGGCCCCCATGTCAAGTTAGGTGTCCACCCAAACGGATCAACCTCCATTGCCGACTACATGGAAGATGTGGCGCCGGTTCGCGACCCGTGGTTGGCAAGCGGTAGTTCCGGAGAGGCGAGCGGTTCGCCCCGCACCGTCACAGCCACTGGCCGAAGACCGATTGAACGAGGACCTCGTCGGCGTAGAAGCTGGTTTGCCTGAGCTTGTCGAGCACGTCTGGAATGTTGACGATGCCCTGCTCCGCTGCGGCACGAAGGACGCCCAGTGTGCCCGTGACACGAAGGTTGCGACGTTTCGCCTCCACACGGCCGGCTGCTTCGTCAATCAACAGCAGATCGGCCCGAAGGAAACCTGCCAGCGCGATGGCCGCTCGTTCCCCGAGGTCCAATTCGTCGGTGACTGACTCGATCTGGTCCAGTGAGACAGCCGTCACCACCGCCCATTCAGGCGGAAGTGCCATCCAGGTGCTCACGGTCACGGGAGAGTTGGCGGCACTCAACTGGTTGGCGACAGCGTCAGGAATGACAACCTGTCCGTAAAAGCGCCGAAGCAATTCAATCTGGTCGATGAGCAGCAGGTAATGCAGGGGCCCGCTGTCAGCGACGACGATCATCGGCTGGGCAGAATCCCAAGCTCGCGATGCGCCGACAAATCGCCTTCAACGTCCGCCGCCGTATAACGGAGAGGCACCTGATGTTCCTTCAACAGTGCATGCACCTGAAATCGGCTATCGAACTTCAGCACACGACGTATCGACGATAGTCCGTATGAAGGGGCTGTTTCGGTGACATAACCTCGAGTTATCAGACACAGGGCTCCAGTTCGCTTCGCGGAGACCGCAGACCGACATCGGCGCAGAGTGATCGCGCGTCGGCCTCAGCCGCGGTGCCGTTCCACAGTCGATCACGGGCCGCTTCGATCAGGCTCTTGAGCCATCGTTGGTCAAGCATTGAACTTTTCGCGGATGCTACCTGTCATCAGGAAAGGCT
>JAWXCM010000430.1:0-52324 GCA_034408745.1 Bryobacteraceae bacterium | reverse complement strand
GTCCGGACTGTACAGCCTGTATTACGAGGCCGAAAAAGGAGCCCGGAGCAACTTCACGCTCCTCGATTCCCCCATCACCTCAGGCGGCAAATATATTGCGTCCACGCAAATAAACCGCGGCTACGTGACCTTCGACGTCTACGCGCCCACAACCGGATCCTATCTGATGTGGGCCAGAGCGCTGGCACCGTCCGCCACTACTTCGTCGTTCCAGGTGCAGGTGGACACCCAGACTCCCATCCTGTTTGACACCTCAGGAGGCGTCTACAGCTCGCTGTGGCACTGGAGCCGCCTTAACAGCGGAGCCTCGCCAAGGCTCCTCACCATGACGGCAGGCTGGCATAAGCTTTATGTCCTGTCGAGGGACGCCCCGTTCTCCATCGACGGATTCCTGATTACCAGCGACCCGGCACTTACCCCCACCGACGCCGCCTTCACCACGCTGCGTTGATACGGTAACCTGCCGCGAGCTCGACGAAGGACCGGACCTGTGCCTCCGACCAGGCCTGGTCCTTCCCGAGTTCTGCGGCCATCCATCCCGCTACCTCCGGCGCACGCTCAATCGCCTCATCGGCGTTCAGGAAAAGCAGCCTGGTCCTCCTGGCCAGCACGTCATCCACCGTCCTCGCCATCTCGTCATGAACGCCCCGCAGCACCGCCGCTCGTAGCCCGGAAACCGGAGCCTCACCCAACAGGGGCAGCGTCTGCGTCCGGCAAGCGACACTCGCCAGCCCCGCCACTTTCGCAGCCGCGTCGACCGCGTCTTCGGCCATCTTTCGATAGGTTGTCCACTTTCCTCCCATTACGTTGACCAGACCACCCGGGTCCACCACCACCGAATGCCCCCTCGACAGACTTGCCGAGCTTTGTCCGGAGTCCCCACCACCCGCGGCCAGTGGACGCAGACCGGCCCACATGCTGGTTACATCGCGTCGGGTCGGAGCATTCGCCAGATACCGCGCGGCCGTCTCAAGGATGAAATCGACCTCCGCCAGCGACGGCACAGGATCCAGCGGTGCATCGTCTGTCTCCACGTCCGTCGTGCCGATCAGAGTGTGGCCCAGCCACGGAATCGCGAACAAAACCCTGCCGTCCGGCGTTTTCGGAATCAACAGCGCGCGTGTTCCCGGGAGAAATGCCCGGTCGACCACAATGTGGCTGCCCCGGCTTACCCGAACCGCCGCAACAGCTCCAGATCCCCCTGGTCGCAGACGGTCACTCCAGGCCCCGGTGGCATTCACCACCACGCGTGCGGAAATCGTAAGCGGTTCGCCCGATTCCACATCTTCCGCCAGAATCTCTCCGGCCGACACCCTTTCCGCGCGGACGTAGTTAATAAGGACAGCGCCAGCCGCGGCAGCAGTAAGCGCGATCGAGATCAGCAGACGGGCGTCATCGAACTGACCGTCGTAAAACAGCACGCCAGCCCGTACGCCGGCCGGTCGAATCCCGGGAAGCAGCGTCGACACCTCATTCGCACTCAGCCACTTCGAATTTCCCAGTCTCTGAGCTCCCGCCAGAAAATCGTAAGCGCCGATGCCACTACGGTACCAGGCCGCTTCCGCGAGACTGCTGGCCGGAATCACGAATCCAAGCGCATGCGCCAGTCCCGGGGCATTCTTAAGCAAGAGACCGCGCTCATACAGAGCTTCTCGTACCAGAGGGACATTTCCCTGCGCCAGATAGCGCACGCCTCCGTGAACCAGCTTCGTACTCCGGCTGGACGTGCCCTTCCCAAAGTCGGCCTGCTCGATAAGTACGGTCGCATACCCGCGGGTAGCGGCGTCCAGCGCCACCCCGAGCCCAGTCGCGCCTCCCCCAATGACAGCCACATCCCACGCCCCACCTCTGGTACGGAGGTCCTGGAGCGCCGCAGAACGACTTAGGCGACCGTGAGCGGTCGGTTGACGGACCGGAAGTACCATGTACGCAACCCCCCTAGGGCACTCCTCATTGAGGTAAGTATAATTCGTTAACAATATACGTAACTTTACTTAGAGAACGTGACTCAAGAAACAAGTTGTACACTGTGACGGACCTGTTTCCAATCACTTACAAGACCTTCGTACCATAAGCATAGTCCCGAAGTACCTAGGCTACATAGTCTTCCAGTAGTGTTACCTACTTGCTAGTACTCACGTTATGACGTACACTTCGGTGGTGAATCGCGGAGGCATAGTGTCAAAAATCATACTGTTCGTAATTCTGCTCCTCGTCAGTACAACATTCGGCAGCGCAACGGAAGTCACGTTGGGCTTCGAAAACCTTGAAAACGTTTGCGGTCAGAACTTCAGCTCCTGCAATGCGCAGACCGTAAACCCTTATCAGTTTAACTACGGCATTCAATTCGTGAATGGTTCCATCTCGAGGGACTTGTACCCGCACTATTACCAGCCCGACAATGTGACCTTCAACTCCATCTTCCCGTTTGGCTCGTACTACCTGGACATCTCGGGAGGAACTGCGCAGGCTATGGGTCCAGTTAACACCCAATGGCTTTTCACGGGCCGTTATGACAATACCCCTCGTCTGATCTACAGCATTAGCTTCCTTGTCCTCGGCAAGAATGGCGACGTATTCAACGGGACTCGCCAGGCGGGCAACGGGGTGATTGGGAACAACGGTGTCGTGCGAAACTGTAGCGATACCTATGAATGCCCGGGATACGCCAGCGGGTTCGACGTGGCCGCTTTCGCTGGCAACGACCCTCAACCTCGCGGTGCTGACACAGTACTGGCCATCAGCTATGGCCAGGCAGGTTACGATGCCCCCCCGCAGAATTTCGGCAACACCCGGGTTACCATCTCAAGCGCCCAGGGTTTTGACCGACTGGAGTTCACCCAGTTTGCTGCAATGCTCGACGGAAATCCGCTGTGGGGTTTGATCGCCATCGACCAGATCACCTTCGACGAAGCTCCTACGCCGGAGCCCGGCACCTTCGCCGCGGCGGGACTCGCCTTCGTCGGTCTGGCAATCTGGCGCCGCCGCCAGACCAGAGCCTAAAAGCTCTCTCCAACGCTCCTCATTAAGGCCGGAAGCGGGTCAACCCTGACCTGCTTCCGGCCTTCGTGTTTTCAGCACCGGAAAGGTGGCCAAGTCACCTTCCGGTGTGTTACTCTATTGTTTTGTACGTTGAAGGAGAATTGTGTAATGGCCAAAGAGTGTGAAATCTGCCATCGTGGGCCCCAGTTCGGTAATCGGATCAGCCATGCCCACAACGTGACCAAGCGTCGCTGGAATGTCAATCTGCAGTCGGTGCGTGCCCTCGTGAAAGGCGCCAGCAAGCGTATGCGCGTCTGCACCTCCTGCATCCGCAGTGGCAAAGTCCAGAAAGCCGCTTAGAAAAGTTCTCCGTCCGATGCGATGAAAAGGCACCCACTTCGGGTGCCTTTTCGTTTTTCTGGCCTCATCCCGGTGATAAAATAGGTCGCTTCGGAGCCAAACAAACAAACGATGCGACTTGTTACTTTCCGCCGTCCCGGCAGCGATCCGGAACCCGGCGTCCTCACCGGAGACCGCGTGGTCGGACTCGCCGGAGCCGGCTACAGAAGCCTCCTTTCCCTCATTGCGGCCTGGGATACCGCGCGACCCGAAATCGAGAATTTCCTCGCCAGTGGTGCCTCGTACGAACTGAGTGCGGTGACCCTCATGGCGCCGATACTCCGTCCGCCCAAGCTCATCTGCATTGGACTGAACTATCACGACCACGCCATTGAATCCGGCCTGGCTCTGCCCACCATCCCACTGGTGTTCAACAAGTTCACCAACGTCGTAATCGGACCTGACGACGCCATTGTGCTCCCGGCCAACTCTGAGAAGCCCGACTACGAAGTGGAGCTCGCTGTGGTGATCGGCAAAGGTGGACGCCACATCCCGGCCGACCGCTGGCAGGAACACGTGTTCGGCTACACCATTGTGAACGACGTCAGCGCCCGCGACTGGCAGATGCAGACCTCGCAGTGGATCATGGGCAAGACGTTCGACACCTTCGCACCCATGGGCCCGTGCATCGTGACGGCCGACGAGATCGCCGACCCGCACAACCTCAGCATCCAGATGGAAGTCGGCGGCGAGATGCGCCAGAACTCGAACACCAAGGAACTAATCTTCCGCATCCCGCAGCTGGTCTCGCACCTGTCGAGTGTCGTAACGCTGGAACCTGGCGACGTGATCTGCACCGGCACGCCAGCTGGCGTAGGATTCGGCTTCAAACCGCCAAAGTGGCTGCTGGCGGGCCAGGAGTGCGTGGCGCGCATCGAAGGCATCGGCGAGCTCCGCAACCCCTGCGTAGCCGAGACCGTCCAGTCCGCCGGCGCTTAGTTCAGGAAGTAAGTACGGTACAGCGTGTCCCGCTGTTTCGGAACGAATCCGGCATCGCGAATAATCCGCCGCAGGTCCTCCTCGCGGGCGTGATGCCGGGCTCCCGCCTGCGACACCACATTCTCCTCGATCATGATGCTGCCCACGTCGTTCCCGCCGAAGCGCAGACCCAGCTGACACGTCTTCAGCCCCTGCGTCACCCAGGACGACTGCACGTTCAGGAAGTTCTCCAGATACAGCCTTGAGATCGCCAGTGTCTGCAGATACTCCACCGCTGTCGCCTCCTCCTTGACGAACCGGCCCAGCGAGGTGTTCTCGCGCTGGAACGTCCAGGGGATGAACGCCGTGAACCCGCCGTACTCTTCCTGCAGGTTTCGAACGAGCTCCAGGTGGTTCATCCGCTGCTCGATGGTTTCGCCACAGCCGAACATCATCGTCGCCGTGGTTCGCATACCGAGCTGGTGCGCCGTCCGGTGCACGTCGATCCAGTCCTGCGTCGAGCACTTCAGCCGGCTAATCCGGTACCGCACCGCATCGTCCAGAATCTCCGCGCCGCCCCCGGGGATCGACTGCAGCCCCGCATCCATCAGCCGCTGAATGGTGTCGCGCAGGCTGAGCTGGCTCACATCGGCGATGTTGGTGACTTCCGGCGCCGACAGGCAGTGCAGCCACACGCTGGGGAACCGGTCGCGGATGGAGCGGAACAGATCCTCGTAATACTCGATCTTCAGGTCGGGGTGCAGCCCGCCCTGCATCAGCACGCCAGTGCCGCCCAGCTCGACCGTTTCCCGGATCTTGTCGAAGATGACTTCCTTCGGCAGGATATAGCCTTCGCTCGAGCCAGGCGCGCGATAGAAGGCGCAGAAGCTGCAGTACTCGGTACAGACGTTGGTGTAGTTGATGTTCCGGTCGATGATGTAGGTGACCACGCCATCCGGGTGCCGTTTCCGGCGCTCGGCGTCAGCGGCCATGCCGATACCGATCAGGTCGTCGCTGGCAAAAAGGTCGAGAGCTTCAGTGCGGGTCATCATCGCGAAAACACCTTGTATTGTTCAGAGTACCAGTGCGGCCCGAAACTCGGCCACATACCGGCGGTAGGCTGCGAGGCCGCGGAGTTCTTCAGGCCCCAGTTCGAAACGGATGTAGCGCGTCAGATACTCGCGCACCACCGCCGGGGGAAAGCCACGGCGGACTACCGGATCGCTGGCAATCTCATCGATTCGCGAGGTGCCATACCGGCAGGAGTCGAGAAACGTCTGCCGCACGGACTCATTGATGTGCTCCGGCCTGCCTGCCCACACTGCGAACACCATTGGCAAGCCCGTCAGCGCGAACCACTCGGCGCCCAGGTCGAGTACCACCCCGGGCAGTGCGTCCGGGGAAATCGCCAGCGCCGGGTCTCCAATAATGAGGGCTGCGTCGGCCGAGTCGAGCATGGAATTCAGATCGGGCGGCATCACGGCCGTCATCGGCGTCACGCCGTAACGCTCGGCCAGTACGATGTGGGCCAGCATGACCGAGGTGCGCGAGCTGACGTCGACGGCCAGTGTTCGTATCTGGCGCACCGGCACTCGTGAGATCAGCAGGATACTGCGCACGGGTCCCCGGCAGGCGATCCCCACATCGGGGAGAAACTCGAGGCCCAGCCGGTCGAGCTCCGCGCAGGGCACGATCCCGATGTCCACGTCGCCCGATTCCAGCCGGTCGGCGCAAACCGAAGGTACCGAGTAACTCAGATCGAAGACTCCGGCCTGCGGTCCCCTTTCCATACCCCAGACCAGCGGCACGGTATTGAGGAAACTCACAGCGCACACACGCATACGTAGTTCTGGATTCCGGGACACAGCGGTGGGGTGCAAAACCGCAGTGTACCATTGGCCTAAGGTTGGCACCGTGCCCGGCCGCGTGTTACTTTGCGAAGGAGGTCTCCGTGCGCCTCAACATAAGATATGCATAGGTTTGTACTCATTCTTGCGGCCGCGATCGGGATGTTTCAGACTGCCGCTTACGCGCAGTCCGTCCTGAATCTAAGCCCTTCCCGTGTAGCGGGCCAGCCCAGCGTGACCTTCCGCAGTATTAGTCCCAACGTGGTGGAAGGGCGCGAGTTCTACTCTCCCCGGGACGTTACGGTCGATCGAAGCTCGACCCCTTCCGCCGTTTACGTGGCGGACTTCTCCAACAACAGGGTGCTCGGGTGGCGCGATGCCCGTAATTTCAGTAACGGGGCTCTTGCGGACTATGTCATCGGCCAGCTGGACCGTGTGTCGACGTTGCAGCTCGGCCCCGGCACGACCCGAACCCTTGGGCTGACTGCTCCGTCTTCGGTTGCCGTCGACAGCAAGGGTAACGTGTATGTCGCCGATACTGGCAACAACCGCATCCTTCGGTTTCCCAAAACGGAAATAGCCAACTCCAATCTGGGCCCCGTTCCAGATTTGGTGATTGGCCAGCCTGGATATAACACCAGCACGGTCAACCAGGGTGGCATCTCTGAAAAGTCGCTGTTCCTTTCCGCGCTTGATCGCTCGGACATGGTCTTCGATTCGGCTGGCAACCTGTGGGTCACCGATGCCGGCAATAACCGCGTGTTGCGGTACCCCGTGGCAGCGCTCGATGCGGGAGAGAACCGGCCCGCGGCCGACATGGTAATCGGCCAGGTGGACTTCGTCACCGGCAGCCTCCCCACGGATCCCGTGGGCACTCCGGCGGGATCTTCCGTCCTGACGCCGTTGAACAAGAGCATCCTGCGTACGCCCTTTACTCTCGCGTTCGATTCCGAGGGCCGCTTCTATGTAGGCGACGCATATGGCCGCGTGGTGGTGTATACGCCTGAGCTGACGACCGGCCGAATCGGCGTACGCGTTGTCGGCATCCAGGTGGTTGCACAGGGACAGCAGTCGCGTCCGGACGAATACTATGTTGGATTTGTCAGCGGCTTGTTCACGGTGGGAAACCGGCTCGGCGTGGTCGATGCCGCCACTCACCGCATCGTGTTGTACGACCCGTTCACAGAATGGCCCGCTGAGTCCGATACTCAGGTGTCCCCTCCTGCCAGGGTTGTGATTGGACAGCAGAACTTCCTGCGCTTCGAAGCCAACCGGCTGCAAGCGGAGCCATCCGGCAATTCGTTCAGTCAGCCTTCGGGTGTGTTCTACCTCGGACCAGAGTTGTTCGTCGCTGACACAGGAAACCACCGCGTCCTGGTGCTGCCTGAAGCAACCAACACAGCAATCGCCACACGGGTTCTTGGGCAACCGAGTCTGAACCTAAACGCACCGAACATCACTGACGGGCGTGAGTTATTCCTTTACGCCGGGTTCGGCGGCGATAATAATCCGACTGGCAACTTTAGCGACGGTGGGGGACTGGCTATCGACAAGGTCGCAGCCAGCCCTCATCTGTACGTCGCGGATACGTTTAACAACCGAGTTCTCGGGTATCGGGACGTAAGAACGGTCCGGCCTGGCGACCCGGCTGACATTGTCATAGGTCAGGTCGATTTCCAGCGCACCTTCATCAATGCGCCGTTTAACAATGCAAACTCGCTGAACAACGCCAGCCTGTTCCGGCCCTCCGGACTTGCTGTCGATTCGAATGGCGACTTGTATGTCGCCGATTCGGCAAACGGGCGGGTGTTGCGTTTCCCGAAGCCGTTTGAGCAGAGTGTTCCCGCGGGCGACCGGCTGAGGGCCAACCTGGTGCTGGGCCAGCTTTCGTTCAATCAAAAGATCACCGACCCTTCCGCCCGCAACATGCTGTATCCATTTGGACTGGCATTTACAGTGGAAGGCAGCCTTTTGGTTTCCGATGCGGTTCATTCCCGGCTTCTCTTCTTCCGCCGCCCGGTGAACGGCGATTTCACCAACGGACAGGCTGCTGAACGTGTGATTGGTCAGCCCGACTTCTTCACGGTGGGTTCGGGCACTTCCAGCCGCCGCCTCACCAGTCCTCGTCATATTGCGATTGACACGGACGACCGTCTTTACGTCGCCGACGCGGGCAACAACCGCGTGGTGTTGTACGACCGGATTAACGCGGGAGCCAACGATCCCGAGCCCGCCTTCCTGCTGGGTGGCTTAAGCGCTCCGCAGGGCGTGTGGGTAAGTCCGCTGACCGGCGAAATCTGGGTGGCCAACACGCGCGGCAACACCGCGACTCGATTCCCGCGGTTTGAGCGACTCGCCATCAGCACCCGTTCCGATTACTCCATCCCAAGTTCGGTGCCTCTGGCGTTAACGCAGGACGTTTCGGGCAACCTGTATATCGCGGAAGCCACGAATCGCATCGCCATGTATTACAACGCGCTGCGCTTCCAGATCGCGGGCAACTACGCGGAGCGCTCGCTGGCTCCGGGCACGATCTCTATCCTCTACGCCGCTGGTGCCGGGCTGACTTTTTCGTCCGACAACACGGCCTTTACGACCGTCCCCCTGCCGGACACGCTGGCTGACGTCCAGGTATTGCTGAATGAGAAGCCGGTTCCTTTGTATTTTGTCGGTCCATTCCAGGTGAACTTTCTTGTCCCAATGAGCGCCCCGGATTCTGGAACGGCCGAGATTCAGGTGATTCGAAAGTCGACGAGTCAGATCCTGGCAGTCAGCAATCCGCAGTTCGCCCGTGTGGCGCCTGCTCTGTTCGTCCAGGGAGGTGCGGCGCAGGGTCAGCTTGCGGCGCTTAACGAAGACAACACGATCAACACGCCTTCCAATCCGGCGGCAAAGGGTTCCATCATACAGCTGTTTGGAACAGGCCAGGGCTTTGTGCCGGATGCTCCGCCGGATGGAACGGCGCCCACGGGTCAGACGAAAACGCGAGATTTCCCAGTTGTTTACCTGGGCGGACAGAATCTCGTCAAGCCAGAGGATGTACTGTACTCCGGTTTGGCACCGGGGCTTGTTGGCGTCTGGCAGATCAACGCCAGAATCCCGGCTGATGCCGCTCCGGGCCAGAACGACGCGGTCGTCACGCTGAACAGCACGCCGACGAACCAGGTGCCGAACAGCTCCGCTCCTCTGCGAACGGTCATCTCCGTGAAGCCGTAATGTACGGCTCGTGATAATGTAGCCCAATAGCCAGGGAGGCTTATGAACAGGCGTAATTTCGTTCGAACCGGAATGGCGACAGGCGCTGGACTCAGCCTGGGTGCGTTCCCGTATCACCTGTTTGCCGGCACCAAAAAGGAAGCCAGCGACCGTGTCAGGCTCGGCCCCATGAAGGTGGAACTCAGCCGCCTTGCGATGGGAACCGGCACGAACGGATCGGGTGGCAGCTCCAACCAGACGAAGAAGCTCGGGGTACACGGGATCGCCGACATGTTCCGGGCTGGCCAGGACATGGGCATCACGTTCTGGGATACGGCCGACCAGTACGGTTCTCACCCGCATGTTCGCGAGGCGCTGAAGGGCGTCAAACGCGAAAAGGTGACGATCCTCAGCAAGACCCATGCGGTGACTGCTGCCGAGATGCGGGCCGATCTCGACCGCTTCCGCAAGGAACTGAATACGGACTACCTTGACATCCTTCTGCTGCACTGCATGCTCGACGGCTCCTGGCCGGAGAAGCGGAAGGGCGCCATGGAAGTAATTTCCGAGGCTCGTGAAAAAGGCATCGTGAAGACCCACGGCACCTCCTGCCACACTCTCGATGCTTTGAAAGCCGCCGCGGCGAGCGACTGGGTGCAGGTGGATCTGGCCCGTATCAACCCGGCGGGCATTGCGATGGATGCAAAGCCCGAAGTCGTCATCCCGATTCTGAAGGAGATGAAGGCGCAGGGTAAGGGCATCATCGGCATGAAGATTTTGGGTGCCGGACGCCTGCGCGACCGCGCCGACGAGTGCCTCCAGTTCGCCCTCTCGCTCGACTGCGTGGATTGTTTTACGATCGGCGCTGAAAGCCGAAACGAACTGGCGGATCTGCACCGCAAAATTCCCGCCGCATCTGTTCGCGGCTAACCGACTCTGGAAATCGTATTGGCGACAATGACCGATCTCACCCTTCTGACGCGGCGGCAGGCGCTCCTGCCGCTACTCACCATTCCGGCGTTCACCGGTTGTAATCGAAATGAGAAGAAGCGCATCGGTGTGGTGGCCAAGGGGCGTTCGCACGTCTTCTGGCAGTCGGTCCACGCCGGAGCGGTAAAGGCCGCTCAGGAATCGAACGTGGAGGTGGAGTGGAACGCTCCTCCCACGGAAGCGGAAATCGCCACGCAAATCCAGATTGTGGAGGCGATGATCAACAAGCATCTGGATGCGATTGCGCTCGCTCCGATCGACAAAGCGGCGCTGGTGAGTGTGGTGGAGCGCGCCGGAAAAGCGGGCATCCCGATTGTTATTTTCGATTCGGGGATTGACACGGAGAATTTCGTGTCGCAGATCGCGACCGATAATTACAAAGCGGGAGAACTCGGCGCGCAGCGAATCATTGAAATTACCGGCGGAAAAGGCCCTATCGCCATTGTTGCCGTTTCCGCCGGCGCCGCCTCTACCATGGCCCGGGAGGCGGGATTCGAAGATTACATCCGGAAAAACGCACCGGGTATTTCCGTAGTCGACAAGCGATACGGCGATGCTGAGGTTTCCAAGTCGCTCCGGGTTTCCGAGAACATGCTCACGGCCCACCCGGAAATCGTCGCTTTCTTTGCGTCTAACGAATCCAGCACGACCGGCGCTTCACAGGCACTGAAGGGCCGCGGCAGGAAGGTCAAGCTGGTCGGGTTCGATTCCGGACCCCAGCTGGAAGGCGACCTGCGCGCCGGAATCATCGATTCGCTGGTCGTGCAAAACCCCTTCCTCATGGGGTACGAGAGTGTCATGGCAGCGGTCCGCCACATGAAAGGCGAGAAGACGGAAAAGATCCAGAATCTCGCAGCTCGGCTGATCACGCGCGACAACATCGATAATCCCGACGTACAGCGGCAGCTTAACCCCGACCTAAAGAAATACCTGGGCTGATTATTTGCGGTAGCTGGCCAGAAGCAGATCTCCGGACTGCGGTACGCTGAGCGGAAAGAACGTGATTGCGCTGGCGGTCATGTAATAATCAATGCCCTGCTTTTGCAGCATGCCGTTGCGGTGAAGCTGCAGGCTCGACGCCGGAATGGGAGCGCCCGCCAGACTAAACGAAAGATTCACTCCGTTCAGTGTGCCGGACGGCACCTCTCCTTCCACGATGGATGGTGACGGCCCGGAGATTCGATACCAGACCTGCAGCACGTCTGTGGAGACCGGTGTAGCCGAGACCGCGACGGTCACAACCGAACCTGCCACGGTAAAGTCCGCAGGAGCCAGCAACAGACCATTGCGATAGACGCGCAGACTCTGGGCAGGATAGGGCGGCGCGGAGAGTGTGAAATTGCGATTGCTGCCGTTCTTCACTCCGAGTGGCGTGTCGCCGTCTACGAACACCACGCCGGAACCGCATGGTCCCGATGTTCCGTCCACTCGTACGCAGTCGGCATCGGCACCGGAAACAGCTTCCAGGCTGCCTGACGGGCCAATGACGGCCGCCCGGTTGTTCGACCAGCCGGCGCCGCGTGGCGGGCGCAGATCGAGTTCTGTGCGCAGGCCCGAGACGTCCTGAATCGACACGGAACTGGTGAGATTGCCGGCCGAGTTTGGCGCGGGGACCCGGATATCGCGCAGCTTGAGTACATTGCGCGTCGGCGGCACGGACCAGTACTCGACGAACTGCGTTTTCCCTTCGCTGTTGAAGCGGGCGGTATAACTGATGACAGTATTTGCGTCGGTGGTCGGCACCAGCGAAACGCGAAGCTGTCCACGGACGATCCGTACGTTGACAGTGTTCGGAGGCACTGGCGTCCCGTCCGACGCCACAAACGCCTTCCACTCAATCTGAGCGACGCCTTCGAACAAGGTTCCATTCGCCTTGTAAAGCACGTCGTGAATTTCTGTTAGCTGCGGCGCTGCCAGGGTGGCAGCGGCCGTCATGCATGACACCACAATGCAACGAAGCCATGTGCACGGCATTTTCGGTTCCCTCCAAATAAAAAGGCCCGCGGATTTCTCCGTCGGGCCGTGGCTGCTGCCACGTCGAAGAGAATAGCGCACAGGTGTCAAAATTTCGGGGTCAGGCGACGATCGGGATGCCGGGTATGTGTCTGGAAATAAAAGAGAAAACTTTATTTTCAGAGGTCGCTAACGGGCGTTGCCCCGGGTTCCAGTCCGGGTGCGGTGTAGTTTCGGGGTAACCCGGGGAGTAGTGATCTACTTTGCTTTTAACACGTTACGGACACCGCTCGGGTTCGTTTGTACACTTTCTGTTTAGGATTAGTTTAGGCGGGTCTGGGGACCCGCCGCAGGCCTGGGGGCCTGCCCCCCTTACCGATGAACCGGAGAGGAACCTGGGGAGAAGGATAGCACAGCCAGCCTGAATTTCCGGGGCCAAGGTCTCCCAGGAGAAGATCCAAACCATGGCGCAACAAGCAGTTACAGATTTCTCAAAATCTGGTCACTGTACCGGACCTCCATTGCAAGGAGGATGCTTCGGAAGCGTTGCATGCTTAATTACCTGAGACTGATGCAGCGTGCACGTATTGTTCGGGACGCAGATAGCGTAACAGACAACCAACGCCGCCAAGCTGTTCGAGCAGATCGTTGTTGTTCACCACCTCGACACGACACCCGGCCTGCTCAGCCATTCTGGCAATCTCTCCCCGAACGTCGATCTCTCGAATGGCCTGGCTCGAGCACACGGGGCACGCCTGCATTGAGGAACGTTCGGTATCGGTCCAGCCACATGCTGCGCACCGGCATCCCGGGTCGGGGCTGTACTCTTTTATCAGAACGAGCGCATCGACCCGCTGTTCACGCAATGCCTGGAATGTGGCTTGTGTGCCGGACGCGGCAAGCCCATGGCCGTAAAGCTCACGCTGCAACTGCTCGACAAGTGCCACAGACTCGCGCTCCTCAGCTTCCAGGAAGGGGGCGAGCGTTGCGGCAACGACGTCGGAGACGCTGTCGCTCTTTGAGGCGTGGATGATGTCCACCAGCCTTCGTGCGAGGTGGCGAGGCAGCGCTTTTCGGATCTGGGACGTAAGGCGCGGCGCGCCCGCAACGATAAGGTGCGAATAGCCGCCGGACTGCATCAGTTGATCGACTACGCCGATCTGCTCATTTACGAACTGATTGATGCGTTCGGATCGGTGATGAAGGTAATGCTGGCGCGTCCACTCCCGGCCGACACGCTGGCGAAGCTCGGGTCTGTTGCGCCATACCTCTTCTGTGACTGCGCCGAGGTTGACTCCAAGAACCCGTACGTTGTCCTCGGTCGAAAGCATGACAACGTACCTGTGGTAGTTGTCCTTCAGTTCCACAAGGTGGTAAATGTTCGGCGTCGGACCGAGTGCGATCCAGGTCGGAAGAGGGGCGCGAAACTGCAGCGGGAGGAAGAAAGGGTGATTTCCGCCGCGGGCGAAGAGTGCCACGCCCCGGCTCTCACCGGCGACACTGGAGCACAACCAGGCGCGAATCTGCGCCAGAGCCTCTGAAAAGGCGATCCGATTTTGTCCGGACTGCGCGCCTCGCAGGAGCCGCATGCGTGATTCAAACAAGTTGCGCCAGCCGCTTTCTCCCGATTCAAGGTTGAGATAACAGCTGATTACGGGCGCCTCTGTCTCCTCCAGGCAGGCGAGCACACGAATGTGAATGTGCGATTGAAGTGTTTGCAGGTCCATTTAAAAATCTCCATATCTCCGTTCCAAACAATCAGAAACAGCTGCATATTTGCAGCCGGACTTTAGCGCGATCCGGAACGCGCGGCGATCTTGTGGGCTGCATGCTGCCGGTGGTTCCAGCGCCGCCACGCCGCGCTTACGGAAGCAACCACCTCTCCTGTCTCGAGGGGCTGTCCCAGGACATCGGATCCTCCCAGGTTCAGTACTTCCGCCCAGAGTCTTGCGTCGGCTTGCTTCGACGTCACGATGATCTCGGGTTTCATGTCGAGCGCGCTGGTCGCATGGTGGAAATCCGTCCAGTACCCATCGGGAAGCTTCCTTTCACAGACCACCACAGGCGTGTGTTCGCGCGAGACCCGCTCGATGGCGTCCCTGCAGGTGCACAGGCAGTACACTTTCCAGACGGAGCCACGGAGTATCTCCTCAATGAGGCGATGTTCCGCGACAGATTCGCTGACGAACACGATTACGCCTGTTCTTTGTCCGTCCTGCCCGGGGCGGAGCTCGACTTCATGGTTATGTGTCATATCAAAATACCGTCACTGCATCGCCCAGCCGGGCAGCTTACCGGCGCAGCGCCATAGCGCTCTTCTGCAGCATCTCGGAACGCTGTGCGATCCCGTCTGCCTTCGCACGAAGCAGCGGACGGTTCTTGTGAGGCCGGTCACCCGAAAGCAGGTTCTGTTTGTTGGTAGCGAAGATTGTGAGCAACTCCGCCTTGCTCCTGACGAGGTTAAAGTGCGCCTTCTGCTGCTCGGTCATCGACGGCTCCATCGGTTCGAGTTCGGTGACCATTCTGTTCACGGATTCGACGTGAGCGGTCAGGGTGCCCATCATCTCCTGGACCTTGTTCAGGTCGAACTGTTTGACGCGGAGTTCCTTGCTGATGTCCTGTGCCTCGAGTTGCACCTTCTTTGCCTCCGTAACCAGCGCCTCCGCTTTCGACTGCAGGTCGGCGGTGTCGCGTGCGACTCCCGGCGCCACCAGCGTAACGGCGGCAGTCATGATCAATAAGTGACGAAACATAAGTGTTTTCCTTTCCAGTGAGCTTTGTAAGTACGATTTTGTGGTTCGGCTCGCTTTAGGGATATGCAATTCGTCTGCCAACAACCGGGAAGGGTACTTATGCGCTTACTGCGACACTGGCACTGACAGTTTCCGTACATCGTTGTACGTTTTGGTGCGGCATGTCAGCAAGCTTGCGCAAAACGCTGGGTCGATGCTCTGGCTCCGTCGGTGTTGAAGCGAGTCCATCCGGCGCTGTGCCGCTCCAGAGTGGCCTCGTTCCTGTCAATCAGGCGATACGGTCCGATGATGCCACTGCTCAGTGATCCGGCTCAATCGCCCGCCACGGCTGCGTCGGCGTCCGGAACCTCCCTGATCCCGTGTTTCTCCATGCGGTAGATCAAGGTTCGCCGACTGACGTCCAGGTAGCGTGCTGCATGTGTCTGATTGCCATGGAACTTCTTCAGGGCTCGCTCAATCAACTCGCGCTCGATTGCCTCCAGGCTGATTCCGGTCGCCGGGAGCTGCAGATGAATTGCTTCTGTTGCGTTTCGCGACTTCCGTAACACCTCGGGGAGGTCGGAGACGGTGATCTCGTCCTCCGACGACAAAACGACAAGTCGCTCGACAACGTTCTCCAGCTCACGGACGTTGCCGGGCCAGCGGTGATTCACGAAGCAACTGACGACCGACGCCGGCAGTTTCAGGTTGGGCCTGGCGTGCTTTTTCCTCGCCTTCGCAAACAGGTGATCGATGAGTTCCGGAATGTCTTCAGGGCGATCCCTCAGTGGCGGGATGTCGAGCGGGATCACTGCCAGACGATAGTACAGATCCTGGCGAAAAGCACCGTCCTCACTCATGGCGAGGAGATTCCTGTGAGTGGCAGCTATGATGCGGACGTCTACGGTGGATGTCCCCGTTGCACCGACCTTCGCGATCTCGCCCTGCTGTATGAGCCGAAGCAGCTTCACCTGCAAGTCGAGCGGCAGTTCGCCGATCTCGTCAAGGAAGAGCGTTCCGCCGTCAGCCGCTTCCGCCTTTCCCCGCTTGTTGGCAACAGCCCCGGTGAAGGCGCCTTTCACGTGGCCGAACAGCTCCGATTCGATGAGATCCCTGGCAATTGCTCCGCAGTTGACTGTCACGAAGGCACCCTGTCGGCGGCGGCTGTTGTGGTGGATTGCATGCGCCAGCAGTTCCTTACCTGTGCCTGTCTCGCCATGGATCAGTACGGTAGTGTCCGTCTGCGCAGCCCTCGAAGCCAGGTTCAGCACCGGCATGAGGACTCGCGAGTGGCCGATGATGTTCTCGAAACCGAACTTCTCGTCGAGAGCTGTTCGAAGGGTACGAACCTCATCGAGCAGCGTCTGCCGTTCGAAGGCACGGGTGGCCAGCATCCCGAGCTCCTGGAAGTTGATCGGCTTTGTAATGTAATCCCAGGCCCCTGCTTTCATCGCTTCCACGGCGTTTGAAATCGTTCCGAAGGCCGTCATCAGGACCACCGTGACTTCCGGAAACGCGGCGCGAATCTGCTTTAGCAGGTCGAGGCCTGAGATGCCGGGCATCTTCAGATCCGTGAGCACCAGGGCCGGTGTCCAGGACTCCACGATCGCCAGTGCCTGCTGCGCGTGGCTCGCAGTCATTACGTGATAGCCGATTTCTTCCAGCTGGAACTGCGTGATGCGCCGGACGCTTTCGTCGTCGTCAACCACGAGAATACGCCTGCGCTGCATAGGCTTGTCCTCCTCTAAGGGGAATGGTTACCAGGAACGTCACTCCCCGGTCGGAATTCGGCCGCACCTTAAGACTGCCGCCATGCTGGGTGACGATCTGATGCGCTACCGAAAGCCCGAGCCCAGTACCCGTTTCTTTCGTTGTGAAGAAAGGATCGAAGATCTTGTCCATCTGCTCCGGGGTAATTCCGCATCCCCCGTCGCGGACGCTGATCAGCGCGTTGTCACCATGTTTCGACGCGGAGACCACAACTTCGCCGCCATCCCGCATGGCCTGCATTGCATTGATCAACAAATTGAGAACAACCTGCTGAAGCTGCTCAGGATCACAGTCCAGGTCTGGCAGTCCTTCTTCGATATTCCTTTCGATGGACACTGCTTTGCCGTGGAGTCCATGGGAAACCAGCGCGATGACCGGGTCGAGAATTGCTGTGGGCGAGACGGTCTGATACTCAGGTGCCCGTGGGCGCGCGAACGCAAGGAAACTGGACAGCAGGTTCTCAAGCCGTTGCGTTTCCTTGCCGATGATCTTCAGACACTCCACA
This sequence comes from Bryobacteraceae bacterium, assembly GCA_034408745.1. Lineage (GTDB taxonomy): Bacteria > Acidobacteriota > Terriglobia > Bryobacterales > Bryobacteraceae > JAWXCM01. The sequence continues at coordinate 35,033 of JAWXCM010000430.1, read as the reverse complement.
CGCCGCTCGGGCGACACCTGGTTTCGTTCCAGTATTCCTGTCGCACCGGAGATGCTGGCAAGCGGGTTTCGGATTTCATGTGCGATGCCGGCTGAGAGTTGTCCCAGCGCAGACAGGCGCTCGGACCGTTTCAGGACTTCGAAGTTGTCTTTGAGTTCACGATGGGCGATGCCAAGGCTCCGGTTTGCGTCTTCCAGCGCGTTTCGATGCCGCTGCTGCACGTCCGCAAGGACGCCGATGACAAGTGCGACCAGGAGGAGATCGACAGCTTCGGCAACCTGGACAATGACGTGACGCCGCGCGCCCGTCGCGCCGCCGATGGCCGGCAGCAAATCCGGCGCAAGAAAGGATATGGCGAAGCATGCCGCGCCAAGTCCGCCGCGCCACCCAAAGAAAAGTCCTGCAGCCGAAACAGGCACTGCGTAGATGTGCTGCAGCATGTCATGCCACAGCAGGTTGCTTTCCGGGGTCAGGCGATGGCAGATGCCAATTCCGGCGATACTCACAGCAACGGCAAAGCCGGCCACCCTGCGCAACTTCGAAGTTTCGTACAAGTCACCAAACCTCGGCACGTACTTCCTGTGTACACCTATTCTAAGTAAAGTTACGGGGGAGTATAGAAGTCGTTGACAATCGTCTTGTCGGGAACCTCGTCCTGCCGAAACTGCCGGACCGCGCACGCCTTCAGCCCACATTCTGTGGCGTAGCCGAGGAGCCGCCAATAGTGCGCTCGGTCGCATGCGCGGCCATCGTGCGCAGGGCTGTGGTGGAGAGCGTGCCTGCGGCGTGCAGTACGGGCTGCACCTGAATGGTCTGCTCCAGAATGTCACTCATATGTATTCAGACCGGGCGAAATGAACCGAGCCGCCGGTGACTTGTACCATCATCGGGCAAGGCGGCCCACCTGCTTAGTCAAGATGAGCAGCGTGCGACGGGCTGATGTGGATCAGGAGGCTCGATAAACCGGACGACACTCGGCGTTTTGTGAGTTCCGTAGTTGTCCAGCACCAGATGTATCTCGCCGGCATCCGGTGGCATCGCCGCACCCACCGTCCGCATGAACTTCAGGAACTCCCGATGGCGGTGGCGGGATTTTCGCGTTGATCTCGGTAAGACGCCATGAGCGGGTCTTCGCCTTGTCCGCCGCCCAGGACACCTGCGACAGCAGAACGAGCAATACCAGACAAGCCCTCACGCGTTATAACTGCGACTAAGCGCGAGAAACTCTCAAAAAAAATGAAAAGGGAATCGATTCGAGGATATGAAAGAGGAATGGTGTGCCCGGCATGACTCGGACATGCGACCTTCTGGTTCGTGGTTCGAAGGGTTGGCCTTACACAGCCGTACGCTGCGTCTTCTTGCCGTTACTTAGATCCGTCCCAGTGCTTTACGTATCCGAGCCAATGTCGCAGGGCTGCCCACAGCGCATTCCTTGACCCTGATAACGATCCAGCCTTCTCGTCTGAGGAACAGGGTTACGCGCCTGTCGCGCTGTTTGTTGGTCTGGAGTTTGTTACGCCAGAACTCGGTGTTCGTACGAGGTAGCCGCTTACACGTGCAGCCGTGCCAAAAGCAGCCGTCCACGAAAATGGCAACTTTTCGTCCAGGCCACGCGAAATCGGGTTTACCCGTAATCGGCCAGTGCTTGCGATAACCCCGTAGTCCCGCTGCCCAGAGTAGCCTTCCTAACGGCAACTCCGTTGTGGTATTTCCCTTCGACCGGACCGCCGCCATGATCCTGGACCGAACTTCTCTATTTACATGGTCCATGAAGAGCCTTCGGTCTAATAAGCCTAACGTTTGCTGTAGAGTTTCAGATCGTCATGGGTAATCTGGTCGCCCGGTACGAGCTTGTAGTGCTTCTCCTCGACAAGCTTCACCTCGTCGCCGTCCAGAACAAGCTCAAACAAAGCAATGACGCTGTCCGACATAAACTGAGCGGATACCGACCTGCACGTGAGGGACGGGTATTTTTCACGGCACCAGATCACGTCCTGCGTCGTTTGCACGACGCTAATCTTGTCAGCTCCGCCCTTGGCTTGAACCGGCATCACGAAGTGCTCACCATTCCGGTTTACGCCGACATAAACCTCATCGATCTCAATTTGAGCGTTCCCCATAGCCCTGACGGTTGTCCTCAAATGATTCTGAAGCGAATACGTCGTCAGGCCGAGAAATATATCCAAAAGCCGGTTGTAGCGCACCTTTGCCAGAAGTGCCTGTTCGTCCGTCAGTGCGTAAGAAGCGATTATCTCTGGCGTCGCGTCCGGTATTTTGATGGCCATCATGTGCGGATTGGGCATGATGCTGGCCAGTGTCGCCAGCCTGAAGCGGTAAACCGCCCTGCCGGCGAGCTCAATAATCCATTCTTTGTCGGGACTGGCCGTGTCCGTGATGATTCGCGGAAGCTTGACCCGAAAGCGAAACGTATAGGGGAGATCGCCCAGGTTCTTCGGTAAAACAATACCCAGTTCCTGTGCTATCTCGACGAATTCCCGCCGAGTGAATTGAAATTGAGTTTCACCCGGTGCGTAATGACGCGAGAAAACTTCGGCGATAATCGCTGCGTACCGGTTCGGCTTATTGCTCCTGGGTGTTCCTTCCTTCTCACCCATGTGCGGAGTCCCGTGATCGGGTACGTTGAGCGACCGTGTTAGCGGGCACTCCGTACCGCCGCGCAGCCCGTGTCATATCCAGGGACAACAGTTCAGTTTGGCGCAGTGGCAGAGGTGTAGTATCGCCTTCGGGTACTGAATCCCATGCCGCTCGCATCACTGTAGTCGCAACCGATCGGGCGAGAATCGGAGGAACCGAGTTACCAATCTGGCGAAAGCCATGCCACTTGGTCACGTGAAATCGAAACCAGTCAGGGTATGAGTGCAGGCGAGCCGCTTCACGCACCGTTATACACCGGGGCGAAAACGGATGAATCGGACGAGGAGACGTGAACGCCCCCCTGTCACTGGCTGTACCAGCTCTCAACGTGTTGCAGATGCCGTTTGGGTCAAGCTTCAGGAATCGGCTTACAGGTTCTGTGTCCCCGTGTTCTGTCTGAGCAAATCTGGTTTTGGAGAGATCGGTGTGGACCGTTCGCAGGCTCGATGTCAGCAAGTCCGGATCGAAACAGCGCGGAATCGAGTTATCGGACGCGTCGGCGACACCGCTGCGCAAGGAAGCGGAGTAGTCGGTCGGTCTTTTGAATTCCGCCCGGACCCAGTCTCGCTCAAGTAGTTCCTCGTAGTCATCCGCCTCGGGCAGGTCACGTAAAGCGTCCCAGACAGTAGGCCTCGACTTCAGAAAGAGATTGCCCTTTTCTCCAGCGCATTCGTGTGTCGGTGGTGGATATGAAGGCAGCGGGAAATCCTCGCGTGCGCCGAAAAGAAATAGGCGCTTCCGGTCCTGAGGCACACCATAACTTGCTGCATTCAACACCTGGTAGTCATCCACGACGCGATAATGATTCCTTCGAAACTCCTGAATTATTTCTTCGAGGAACCGTCGATGCTCTCCCAGAGTGAGGCCTCGAACGTTCTCAAAAACAAAGTAGGATGCCTTTAGTTCGACCACGAGGCGAACGAAGTGGTGCACCAACGAGTTCCGGGGGTCGTCAAGCGCTCGCTTCCCGATCATGCTGAAACCCTGGCACGGTGCGCCACCGAAAACGACATCGACACGACGGTCCTGAAGTCTCGAATGTGCGCGGATGTATGCGGCATCAATCTCGGCAACGCTCCGGCATATTGAACTGCACGCGGGGAAGTTAAACTCGTGGGTGGCGCAGTGTACCGGATCGTATTCTACGCTCGCTGCGACATCGAAACCTGCCTGTTCGAAGCCGAGACTCATCCCTCCCGCGCCGGAAAATAAATCCACACCCAGCGGTCTGTTGTAGGGTTTCATCGAAAGCGCAGTCGCCCCTTCCAGTTCTACCTTATTACGGACGGTCCTAAGTTACGATCCTACAGTGTCCGCACGGCAGCCGCCACATCTGGAAGTGGTATCGATGGAGTTCGAGGATACTGAAAAAAGGATATGGTGCGCCCGGCATGACTCGAACATGCGACCTTCTGGTTCGTAGCCAGACGCTCTATCCAACTGAGCTACGGGCGCGCGGGTGGGACTTCAATTAGTATACACAATCACCCCGCCATGACGCATTATCCGAGGCCTCTTTCCTTCTCCGCTAAGATCAAAAGTAAGAACGCTGTAACAGTCGTGTCGCCGCACCCACAGCGCGGCTCGCTTGCGCGCCAACACCTGGCCGTGAGAGAACATAATATTCATCGGCGAAGCTGGCGGGTACCCGGCGCGCCGTCATTCACAAGTTCCCTGGAGGTTCTTTGGTGATCCTGCTGTTCGGGCCGCCTGGTTGCGGCAAGGGCACGCAGTCTCCGTTGATTTCGAGACTGCTGCAAATCCCCGCCATCTCTACCGGTGAGATGCTGAGGGCGGAAGTCGATGCCGGAACCAAGCTCGGCCAACAGGTCCAGTCGACCCTGGCGGTCGGCTCCCTGGTAAGCGACGAACTGGTCAACGACATCGTCGTCAGCCGCACTGGTAAACCCGACTGCCAGAACGGCTTCCTGCTCGATGGCTATCCCCGGACTCTGTCCCAGGCCAAATTCCTCGACGATCACCTTGGGACCATCGGCTTCCCGCCTCCGACCGTCTTCCATCTGGCGACACCCAAATCGGTGCTCATTGAGCGCATCTCATCGCGCCGCCAGTGCCCCACCTGCGGCCGCATCTACAACCTGTTGTTTAAGCCGCCACAGAAACCCGGCGTCTGCGATGTGGAAGGGTCGAAACTGATCCGGCGCTCCGATGACAGCGTGGAAGTGGTGTCGGCGCGCCTCGAGTCCTATGAGCGGCAGACCGCGCCGATCATGGTGCATTACGCCGGCGGCGACTATCATTCGATCCCGGCGAACCGCCCGCCTTCGGAAATCTTCCGCGATATCGAATCGATCCTGAAAGCGCGCCTGCGCCGCAACGGCGGCTAGTCCAGGTCGAAATCGGGCCGAAACGGCCGCTCCGTGGGACCTTCGCTGGCCTGCTTGAACAACTCGTCGAACTTCTTGTCGAGCGTGGACGCGCGCGTCTTGTGATCCGCCAGTGACTTCTGAAAAATGTCTTCGCGCCGGGCTGCGTCGACCTGCAGATTACGCACCGCCAGGCCAATGTCTTCAATCGGTTTTGGCTTCTCCGGCTCTTTGTGAATCAGAACCGCCCCGGTTTCCGCATCGACCTTCAAAGTCGAGCGGCAACACGGACACTGCACTTCAAGGGCACCCTTCGACATACGCGCTCAGTGTACCAGCCGGGCGTCGGTTCAGTAAGCCCCTTTGCCAACGAACACGACCCGCGCCGTCCGGAACAACAGTGTCACGTCGAGCCACGGGCTCCAGCGCCGCACATACTGCACATCCAGCTCCACCCGGCGCCGGTAGGTGGTGTCGTTCCGCCCCGATACCTGCCAGAGTCCTGTCAGCCCCGGCCGGATCAGCTGATAGAACGGAAAAGCCGCGCCATATCGGCGAATCTCGGTCTCAGTGATCGGACGCGGACCTGCCATGCTCATCTCGCCCCGAAGTACGTTCCACAACTGCGGCAGCTCATCCAGACTGGTGCGCCGGAGGAACCGGCCGACTCGCGTCACGCGGGGATCGTTGCGAAGCTTGCGCGTCGTTTCCCACTCGCGCCAGGCCTCGACGTCGGACTCCAGGTACCGGGCCAGTACCGCATCGGCATCGGCGACCATACTGCGAAACTTAAGAATGAAGAACCGAGTGTTGCCCCGACCGACGCGCTCCTGACGAAACAAGATCGGGCGTCCAGATTCCAGAACCAGGGCGAGGGCGATAGCCATAAAGAGAGGCGCCGCGACCACGAGAGCGATAACGGCGAACACCACATCCATGGCGCGCTTAATCCGCCGCGCCCGCACCAATGCCATCGCTGGAAATTCCAGCGGGCCGAGGCGCTGTATCCCCGGAACTTCCATCGTGGTTGTGGCCAGACGTGACGTCATGTTACCCGACCGTAAAGACTCTCTGTCGCCTCCAGCATCTGCGCAAAGCGAAAACGCCGGCTGTATATGAGATGCCCCATATCGCCCAGACGTTGCCGGCGGACTGGGGACAGCATCAGATTTTGTAGTGCAATTCGAAGGCTGCCAGGGTCACCCGCCCCCACCAGCACCCCGTTTTCCGCACCCACCGACTCGTGGATGCCTCCCACGTCCGTTGCGACCACCGGAAGCCCGGCTCGCATCGCTTCAAGAATGCTCCGTGGAAAACCCTCCGAACGCGAAGAAAGCACGAAGGCGTGGGCTCGCGACAGCACCGGCGCCGGATCCGCCAGGTATCCATGAAAGGTCACCTGCTCCGCAAGCCCGAGTTGCTCGACCCTGAGGCGTGCCACCTGCTCATCCGGCCCGTCGCCGATCAGATCCAGGTGCCACCGGCCTGAACCGCCCAGTTCGGCAAAGGCGGCGAACAAGGTCGCGTGATCCTTCGGCGCCTCGAACCGAGCGACACTGACGAACCGTACCGGCGCGATCGGGTCGCCCGGATTCGCCCGCAACTGAGGTTCGACATCGTGAACGCCATTGTAGATGACATGATGCTGCTCGACTCGCCCAATTCCCTGGTCCAGCGCGAGCTGCCGCTCCGCTTCGCACACATTCACAATCGCCGCGGCCCAGGGAGCCGCAATCTTCTCCACCACCCCAAAGACCCGGCCCCGAGCCCTTCCCAGCCGGTTGCCAACCGACCAGCCGTGCGGCGTATAAATCGCTGGAATTCCAGTCAGTCGAGCCGCCGCCCGCCCCACGAATCCAGCCTTCGCCGTGTGCGCCGACACCAGGTCGGGGCTCCAGTCCCGCAACGCACGGGCTGTTTGAAGTACAGCTCCCGTGTCCCGGAATGGCCGGACGGCTTTGACGAGCGAGGGTATGGTCTGAAAGGGCACGCCGATCCGCGCCAGTTCATCGGTAACCGGGCCGCAGCCGCCAACCAGCACCAATACCTCGTGCCCCCGCTGCTGCATCGCCAGCGCGAGGTCCCGCACGTGGATCGACGCCCCGCCCACCGAGTCGCCCCGCGTGATGACGTACGCAATCCTCAACGCTTCTCCGACACGATCACGAGAAACGCCAACTTACGAAACAGCACCTCCGCCACTGCCGCAAACAGGTCAACCTGCATCAGTTGAACCAGCCCTCGCCGGAGCGCGCCCGGCGCATGCAGCAGCCGGTAGACGATGTAGTCGCGCTCCTGCAACCGATTCCCGAACAGCCTGTTGTACGACGCGTAAATATCCTCCCGAGACCGGTACCGGGTCCATCTGTCGATCCACTCCAGTTTGTCCAGCGCCCACTGCCGCGCCGTGGGCGACTGCTCCTTCCAGGTGCCCAGGCCGCAGGCCCGCAACAGCCACGTGTAGTAGAAACGCACAGCCGAGCCATGCCGAAACCAGTGCGAAAACGGAATCCCAATGTGGCCCTCGCGCCAGACATCGACAGCGGGAAACAGGCTCAACACCTTGCCACCGGGTCGAACCACGCGGTGAATTTCGGCAAGGACCGCGTCGAGATTCTCCACGTGCTCCATCACCTGGTTATTCGTCACCAGATCGAAAAACCCGTCGGGAAACGGAATCCCGCCATCCGGTCCCAGTTCCCGAATCACCCCGCCCAGCAGCCCACTCGCCTCCCCCTCACTCCGTGTCGCCGACCCGCCGTAGAACACGTCCACGCCGAAGATCGTCAGGCCCGCGCGACGGCCCGCCGTCACTACCCTACCCGCCCCGCAGCCGTAATCCAGCACCCGGCCTCCGCCGCGAAGCGAAAAGTCCAGCACGAAGCGATTCGTTACGTCCATGCCAGAAGCGTGCTGTATAGCGTTTCCCATTCCGTAGTGACTGCATCCAGAGAGTACCGCTCCTGTACGATGGCGCGAGCCTCCCGCCCCATACGGTCGAGGGCGGCCGGGCTCGACGCCTGCACCTGCTGCATGGCTGCGGGCAAGTCGACGGCATTCTCCACAACCAGCCCTATGCCAGTCTCTCGCACCCCGCCAACGTCGGTCGCGACACACGGCAAACCACAGGCGGCGGCCTCCAGTAAAGCCAGCGGCAACCCCTCCACCACTGAGGACAAAACGAAGCCATCGGCCGCATTGAGCAGGGCCGGAATATCGCGACGCTGCCCCAGAAACCACACGTTCGGGCCAGCCATGGCGCGCAGTTCGGCTTCCTCAGGCCCCGATCCGGCGATCAGCAATTCCGCACCGGCTATCCGCGCGATAGCCTCCACCAGTGCTCGAAAGTTCTTCTTCCACATCAATCGGCCAACAGCGATCCATACAAAAGACTCGGGCCCCAGTTGTAGTTCGCGCCGTATGCGGGACCGGGCCACCCGATCCGGCCGGAACACCCGCGTGTCGACTCCGTTCGGGATCACCGCGGCATCGCGCCGAACCGCCTTCGCCGAAACATGCCGCTCAATTACCGCCAGCGACACGCCCGTCACCTCGTGGGCGAGCCGGTCCGTCAGCCGGTACGCCAGGTCGCGCCAAAACACCTGGCCATCCCCGCCCTGCTTCGATTCGGCAACGCTGTGCAGCGTCGAGATCAGCACCGGGAACGGCAGCAGCATGCGCATCAGCCGTCCATACACGTTGGCATGGAACATGTGGCAGTGCAGAACCTCAGGACGGATTCCCAGCAGCAACAGCGGAATCCTGGCGATTCCCGGAGCGTGGAGTTGCACACCGGCCGCGACGAGTTCCCCTGCAAACGCCGTCGGCGGCAGCATCGAGACCACGTGGACTTCATGACCTCGGGCCTGCAGCGCGATTGCCAGATGCGCGACCTGCGTCTCCGCCCCTCCCCGGGCCATATTCGTAGTCAGCAGCGCGATCCTCACCGCTTTCGCACCACCTGTTGGAACAACCGGGAGTACGCCTCCACCATCACCCTGACATCGAATCCCGCCGCCCTCTCCCGGGCACGCCGGCCAAGATCTGCCCGCAGCGCCTCATCCCCGTGTAGCCGCGCGATCGCCGAGGCCAGAGCCGCGGGGTCGCCAGCCGGAACCAGCAGCCCCGCATCGCCGACAATCTCCGGCACTCCGCCTACCGCGGTCGCGACCACCGGAAGGCCCGCCGCCATCGCCTCCAGCAGTGCGATCGGGTGGCCCTCGTAGTCCGACGCCAGGGCGAACACGTCGGCCGACGCCAGCAATTCCGCTATATCGCTTCGCACACCCAGCAGGGTCACCCGAGGCCTGCCCTCCAGAGTCGGCCGCAGGCTGCCATCGCCCGCCAGCAGCAGCCGAGCCTCAAACGGCAGGCTCGCTACCGCATCGGCCAGCCCGGCAGGGTTCTTCTGCGGCTCCAGCCGGGCCACCGCAAGTACCGTAAACACGCCGCGAGCCACGGGTCCCACCTTGCCGAAGCCTGACACATCCACTCCATTGGGAATCACCTGAGGCAGAAACCCATACTCCGCCTCGAACGTGCGAGCCACCTCACCTGCGACTGCCACAGGGGTTACTCCCAGTCGAAACGCCGCGCGATGAATCCAGCGCCCGACGCCGTCCACTTCCCGACCCGCCAGATTGTGAACCGTATGAACCATAGGCACGCCGCCAGCTACCGGGAGCACATACCGAAGGACGTACGAATGGGTGTGAATGATGTCAGGCCTGACGCTGCGAATCGCCGACGCCACCCGAGGGTACATACGCAAATCCAGCCCGGCCCGTTTTCCGAGCCGCAGCACCGGAACGCCAGCGGCGCGAACCACAGGCTCCAGATCCCCGGCTACCCCATCGAACAGGGTGACCACGTGCGGCTCAAATCTCCGTCGGTCCAGCCGTTCGACCAGCGAGGCCACCATCGTCTCGGCCCCCGCACGCTTCAGAGTCGCCAGGACTTCCAAGACTCGAATCACGCCGTCTCCGCTCGGAATGCGCGCGACCATCCCGTCATCAACAGTGCGAACAGGACCCAGGCTGCTTTGCGGTGTTCCCACGTCAGTGTCGACACTCCAATCGCCCACACCAGCATCACCGTGAGCCACAGCGCCCGCTCCGGCGCCCGCTGGATCAACGCGAATACCAGCAGCACCCCGACGAAGGCAGAAAACAAAACGAACCCAATTACGCCCGTCTCCACCAGTACCGAAAGAAAGGTGTTATGCGCCACGTACTCGTGCCCCGCGACGCCTGGCACGCCGATGAGCGGCTCCACAGCCTTCGGGTAAGCTCCTGCTCCGACGCCCGTCAGCCTGCGCAGTTTCCAGGCCTGCACTCCAGCTTTCCAGATGGTGGTGCGGTTGTGCAGCGTGCCCGTGGTGACCTCAGTCCGTATCGTAGCCAGGCGCTGCCTCGACTCCTTCGGCGCCAGTCCAACAGCTCCGGCGATCAGCAGCAGGAGCAGGCCAACGCCCGACCAGCGAGCCTGCGGAGTCGACTCGCGCCACGCCAGCGGCACTACCGCAAAGGCGGCCATCGCGCACACCATCGCCGTTCGCGATGCGGTCAGCAAAACGGCGCCGCAACACACTACCACCAACACCCTCCACAGCCACGCCATCCTGCCCGGACGCAACGCCAGCCACAGCGCCAGCGGAATCGCCAGCGCCACCGTCAGACCCAGATCGTTAGGATCGAATCCGGCCGCCGCGTAGCGCTTGTAATACGTCTGCTGGCTCATGGCATAACGGGCGAACGTACCAAGCGAAGCCACCGCGGCCCCCAGCACGAACGCCCCCACCAGAACTCGCTGCTGCCATGCCGACCGGCAGAGATCCCACACCAGCCAAGCCATCAGGAACAACTGGAGCAGCGTCAGTGACCGTGCGACGGTCGCCTCCGGGTAGTAGCTCCAAAACCAGGTGGCAGCTGACCACAGCACGAACACCCCGGCCAGAGTCAGTGCGAAATTCGGCAAACGAACCTGACGGCGCAGCGTGGCAGCCACCACGCCGCCCACCAGGGCGATACTGCCCAGCACTCGGGAGACTGTGCCGATACCCGGCGCCACCAGGCTCTTCTCCCAGGGAATACTGAACACCAGCAGGGCCAGCAGGGCAAACGCGACGCGGTCCGCGGCTTTCACAGCGCCTTCCGCAGAATGAGCAGATTACCAAGGATTTGCACAATGGCAGCCCCGGCCAGCGCAAACACCGCGCCGTTCAGCCCGTACTGCGGCATCGCCTGCAGGCAAACCAGGCCGGAGGTAGCCGCGACTGCCGCCAGCAACGGCAGCTGTTCATCGAACTTGCGTGTGCTGGTGACCACAAACCCAAGTATCGACGCCACATACCCGAACGTTCCGGCCAGCAGCATACTAACCAGCAAATGCTTGTGCTGGCCGAAATCCGGCCTGTAAACGAGTTCCAGAAAGAATCCGCCAGCCACCCACGCCACCAGCGCTCCGCCGAGCCCGATGGATACAGCCAGCGCAATCAGCCGCAACGCAAGAAGCCGGAAAAGCCTGAAGTCTCCCGTCGAAAACGCCCGCGCCAGGCGCGTTGTAGCGCTCTGGCCAAGCGCGTTCATGATCACCGAACCGACCGTGACAAACGAGTTGATCGCGACAAATGTGCCCAGCAACGCCGTCCCCAGCCGATGCTCCACCACATATCGCGGAATGGTGGCCGTCAGCGACACCAGCATCAGCGTCAGGCCGAGTGGCAGCGCCGCGCGAAATACGTGCATCGGAGCCTGAACCTGGCCGACAACGTTCCCGGCCCGCGGCAGGTCGAACAGCAGGAAAGTAAGCGCCCGGCCAGCCACAACACCAGCGGCGGCAGCCACGGCATTCGGATAAACCAGCAGTGCGGCAGCCACCAGCGACACGCTGAGGGCAGACCGCAGGATCATCGACCGCGCCACCAGGTCGAGCCGTTCCCGCCGCTGCATCATCCCGTGGTAAAGATCCTGGAAATTCTCCAGCGCCAGTCCCGCTCCCGCCACTACGATGGTGATTCCCACCGGCCAGAGCGGCTTCCAGAGCAGTCCAATGGCGGTGGTAACCAGGAAGCCAGCCAGAGCCACCCAGATACGCACGCGAAGGTAATCCGCGAAGGGGTTGTCATCGCGCACGTCCGTGGCGAGCACGCTTCGCAAGTTCAGGTGCGCCAGCATGGCCACAGGCATGGCGACGGCGACTGCCAGAGCATACTCGCCCAGCAGTTCTGTCGAACTTAGTTTGGCGATCATCGCCAGAATCGCCCACTGACTTACTCCGTTGATCGCATTCCCGGCAAAGCTCCAGGCGAACCCAGAGGTCAGCGAAGTTCGTGCAGTTGGGGCATCAGTCATGCTTTGGGAACGCTCTTGTGGCGTTGGACACCCGCATACAATAATTTACTCACCCCGCAAAGTGGGACTTGGAACCAGCATGCGAAAGTCTACATCATAAGGGTGCAGGTTGAAGAACGCTACGGCCCCCTGAATGGATAGTACCGACAGCGGTACCAGTTGCCGTGCTGCGTCTGAAAGCGAGGCCCTTGTCATGCGGCTCATTACGGGAATCGACACAGCGATGCCAGACGTCGGACGCCGCTGGAACTACCACGCGCGCTGGAATCAGCACGAGCAGTTCTGGCAGGACGATTTCCGGCAGTTGGCTTCGTTTGGCTTCGATGTACTCCGCTGGCAGCTACCCTGGTCAATGGTCGAGCCCGCGCGTGGCGAGTACCGATGGGATCTGATCGACCCAAAAGTGGAACTCGCGACCAAGCTCGGGATGGACATTTTCTACCCGATCGCGCACTTCAACTACCCTGCGTGGATCGCAGGACGCGGCGTTCGACATGCCGTCTACTCGTCCGATCTGCCGAGCCATCTGGCCGACTACACAGAGCGGCTTCTGGCCCGCTATAAGTTCCGCCTCGTGATCCCGGTAGTCGAAGTCCAGATGGACGCGTTCCAGCGTGGCTGGCTGGGAAACTGGCAGCCGCACCAGAAGAGCCGTACCTCCTACCGGCTGATTAAGGCGAACCTGGTGAGGGCGTTTCGCGTGTCGTCTGCCATCGCGCGCAGCCACGGCGCCACGGTGTTCTGTTCGGAACCCGCTTCGGAAGTACAGACCGTGCTGGACCTTGGAAACGCCGTCGACGTGGCGGGTATCGACCTCTACCCGCACATGCACCGCAAGCTGTCGGTGGTCGACTATCTCCGGTTATGGTGGGCCAGCACCGGCAAGCCACTGTGCATTTCCGAGTTCGGCACGCCCGAGACATATAACCCCTCGACCAAAGTGGACGACTACGCCCGCTTCATTCGCGCCGGCGTCGACGAGCACCGCGTGGCAGAGTGCCGCCTTCTGCGAGCAGCGCTGGAACAGGCAACCGCCGAGGGCATACCAATCCCGTACGGCGGCTGGTACCCCGGCACGGGCAACATCGGCTGGGGTCTTTCCCTGACGCGTGAGCGCAAGACTTACGATTGCGACCGCGCCGGACTGGTGGACCTCACCCGCACCTCCGACGGCACCCTCACCCGCGTGGCTTGCGACAATCTGGTGTGCGAAGTGATGGCGCTGCGCGAAGTCGGGCAGAAACCCGAAGCCGTTCCCGCCTGGATCCCTGCCGTGACCGCCGCGTCTCCTTGTCCGCTGTTCGCATCGGGAGACTGAGCCTCCGCCTCTGATAAGCTGTCCGCTTCAGCGCTATGAAACGGACCATCTATTACTCGCTTGTGGCTGCGGGCGCCGCGGCCCTCCTGGTCGGCACTTTTGCTCTGGGCCAGAACAACGCCCCGAACCGGAAAAAGGGAATAGCCGGCAGCGGCGGCTCCGCTCCGCCAGAAGAAAGCCCCGTCGGCTACTCGGATACGCCAGTCATCCCGGGGCAGAAATGGCGCGTTCATGACATCGACCGTCCCCGTCCGCGCCACGTCACACCCGGTGCCCAGTACGGACAGCCGCCATCTGACGCCATCGTCCTGTTCGACGGCAAGGATCTTTCGAAATGGACTGAAGCGGGCAAACGCGAGAACGCCGGCAAAGTGGTCGACCCGTCGTGGACCGTGAGCAATGGTTACTTTGAGTGCGTCCCTCGTAAAGGCGACCTGATGACGAAGGAGAAGTTCGGCGATATGCAGTTGCATGTCGAATGGGCATCACCCACCCTTGTCGAGGCCGCCAGCCAGAATCGCGGCAACAGCGGCATCCTCATCATGAGCCGCTATGAGTTGCAGGTCCTCGACTCCTGGAACAACAAGACCTACGCCGATGGCCAGGCCGGAGCCATCTACGGATGGTGGCCGCCGCTGGTCAACGCGGTTCGCAAGACTGGCGAGTGGCAGGCCTACGACATCGCCTTTGAAGCGCCGAAGTTCGATGCCGCGAAGAAGCTGGTGAAGCCCGCCTCCATCACGGTCTTCCACAACGGCGTACTCCTGCATCACCGTCAGGAAATCGGTGGACCCATGGCGCATCGCGTGGTGCGGCCTTATGTCGGCCATGAGGCCGAAGAGCCGCTGATGCTGCAGAACCACAACACGAAGGTGCGGTATCGCAACATCTGGGCCCGTAAGCTGACGGCTTACGATTCCAGCAACGCTGAGAATTAATGACCAGCCGAAGAGAGTCCCTGCGTTGGATAGGCGCGGCGCTGGCGTCCGCGCCAGCACTGTTCGGCCAGCAAAGCCAGGCCATCATCGGGTCCGTTCCCGGAAAGCCGTGGCTCTCCTCCACGCGCCGCGAGTTCACCGCGCCGGAGCTGCTCGACGCACCCGACGAATGGATCGAGCGCTCGTTCGGCTGGGTGGACGACATGCTGCGTCGCTTCCCGCCGTCGCTCCCCGAGCACCCCGTCCGCCGGGCCGCGCTCATCCGTCTCGATGACATCCTCCACATCGGATCCGCCCCGCAGAAACCGGTGGTGCAGAGCTATTTCAAACGGCGCATGGAAGCCGCCATCGCCGAGATCGAAGCGACGCGCGTGACCCGCGGTGCCCGGATCTGGAAGCTCTACAACCACGGCTTTCTCGTTCGTACGCCGACTGTGAGCTGGACTTACGACATCGTTCCTGGCCCGCCTCGCATCGACGGCTTTCGCATTTCCCCCGAACAAGTGGTCCGGCTGGCCGCTCAGTCTGACGCGACGTTCATCAGCCATCTCCACAACGATCATGCAAACGAGGAGGTCGCGGCCGCGTTCCTCGAGCGTGGCAAGCCCGCCGTCGCACCGGAAGGGCTGTGGAAGGAGAATGCCGCCTTCGCCACAAAGCTGACGTACCCAAAGCGCAGCACCACTGAGCTCACGAAGCTTCCGGTGCAGAAGGGTGCTCAGGTGCTTGAGGTGGTCGCTTACCCTGGCCATCAGGGCGCGTCGATCCTTAACAACGTGCACCTGGTCCGCAGCCCCGAACGCTTCACCACCATGCAGACCGGCGATCAGTCCAACGTTGGTGATTTCGAATGGCTGGCGCAAGTCGGAGCGCAGCATAAGATCGACGTGCTGCTGCCGAACTGCTGGACCACAGACATCCAGCGTCTGGCGCGTGGCACCAACCCGCGTCTCATCCTGACCGGCCATGAGAACGAGATGGCACACACCGTGCCGCACCGTGAGGATTACACGCAGACGTGGCAGCACCTGCATGGCTCAGGCTATCCGCTGCTGCTGCTGACGTGGGGTGAGAGCTACACCATTGCTTAGCTCGGCACGGTGCTTAGCTCGGCACGGTGCTTAGCTCGGCACGGTGCTTAGCTCGGCACGCCGGTGCTTAGCTCAGCACGCCGGCCTTGCGCATCACGTCGGTGGTGGTCTTCAGGCCGAGCTTCGCGCCTTCTTCGGGCGGCATGTCCTTCAGCCCGCGGCCGAACACTTCGGGGCTGATCCCGTCGGTGTAGTTGATCTTCATCAGCGCCCCGAAGAATGCTTTCCAGTCGAGGATGCCCTCGCCCGGCATCAGCCGCTCACTGTCCTTGATCTGCTCAGGCGGCAGCTTCGGCGCGTCCGCCACCTGCACGTGGACAATGCGTTCCTTGCCGGCCGCCAGAATGTCCTGCACTGTCGACCCCGCGTGATGCCAGTGCCACGAATCGAGCAGGATGCCCGCGTTGGCCCCGACTTCTTTGGCGAACGTCAGCATCTCCGCCATGTTGGCGATGAACTCGTGGGGACGAGCCTTGCGGATATGCAGCGGCCCCAGGAACTCAAACCCGAGCCGTACGCCATGCTTGCCGAGGATTTCCGCACACGGCACAAACCGCCCTTTCAACAGCTTCCAGTTCTCTTCTTTGGGCAGGTCGCTCGACGACAGAATCCAGGTGGTCATGCGCGGGCATCCCATCTGCGCCGCGAACTTGCCAGCCGCGTCGAGCCCTTTCAGGGTTTCGTTGAAAGCCGCGTCGTCCTTGCGAAACTCCACCGGCAGTCCAACCACTGCTGGCTTCAGACGAGTCTGCGCCAGCAACGCCATGGTCGCCTCCATCCCGGCCGCCTGCGCCTTCCCGAGGTCGACATCGGTGCCAAGGAACCCGACCTTCGCGGCGAGGCGGGCGAACTCCGGCCAGGGAACACGGCCCGCGGTGAGAGTGCTCTGGAGACTGATATACATATCCGACTACTCTATAACTTTCGCCGGTCAGCGCTGTTCGAGGTGCTTCAGGCGGGCATCGAGCACTTCTTTCACCCGGCGCAGTTCCGCCCGAGCACCACGGCAACAACCACCGCGGACGACAAAACCGATGGAAGCACTGCGTAAAGCCGCTGGTCGGTCATAGGGGGCGAACCCATCGCCATCGTCTCATACAGCGCTACTCAGAAGTGCAGCCCGCCGCCGCAGATCAGCACCTCACCCGTCACGTAGTCCGACAGCGGTGAGCAGAAAAACAGCACCGCATTCGCGGCCTCTTCCGGTGACCCGAGCCGGCCCAGCGGGCAAATCGCCTTAATATTCTCGAGCACCTTCGGCTGCACCCCGACCGCGATCCGATTCCCCTTAATATCGATACTCGCGCCCTCACCAGTAATCGGCTGAATTAATCGCGTCTCAATCAAACCAAATCCCACCGCATTTACGTTGACGTTGTACCGCCCCCACTCTTTGGCGAGCGTCTTCGTCATGCCGATAACCCCCGCCTTGCCGCTGGAATAACCCACCTGCCCCGGGTTGCCATCCGTGCCCGCGATCGAAGTGATATTCACCACCTTGCGCATCACCCGGGTCCCTTCAGCCGACTCCTTTTTGGCAGTCTCGCGGATCCAGTTTGAAGCCGCCCGCAAAATACGAAACGGAGCCATTAAATGAATATCGAGCATCGCACGAAACTGCTCATCCGTGGTCTTTTGGATCACGGTGTCCCAGGTATATCCGGCATTATTCACGACAATATCGACGGACCCAAACGTCTCTACCGCAAACGCCACCAGCCGGTCCGGAAACGTCGCATCCGTCACGTCACCGGCGAGGGCGGCGGCTCGCCCACCCTCGGCCACAATGTCGAAGGCGGCGGCCTCGGCGATCTCGGCCTCAAGGTCATTCACAACGACCGCGGCGCCGGCGGCCGCCAGCTTCCGGGCGATCTCGCGCCCAATCCCTCGCCCCGATCCTGTAACGAGGGCGGTGCGATTTTCCAGTGCGATGGTGAGCATCGCATACCACTGTAGACTGGAACCAAATGGCATTCCCCGTTCATCGTCCGCGCCGCCTGCGGGTAAGCGAATCCGTGCGCTCGCTGGTCCGCGAGACACACCTGCAGCCATCCAACTTCATCCTTCCGCTGTTCGTCTGTGAAGGCGAGGGAATTCGCAAAGAAATCACCTCGATGCCCGGCAACGCGCAGATGTCGGTGGACCGCATTGTGGAGGAATGCCGCGAGATTCACTCCCTCGGCATCGGCGGCATCATCCTGTTCGGCATTCCGAAACACAAGGATGAGGAAGCCTCTGGAGCGTACGCGGACGACGGAATCGTGCAGCGGGCCATCCGGGCCATCAAACGCGAGACTCCGCAATTGCTCGTCGTCACCGATGTCTGCAACTGCGAGTTCACCAGCCATGGACACTGCGGCAAGATCATCGGCAACGACGTCGACAACGACATCACGCTCGGCTGGCTGGCCAGGAGCGCCGTTTCGCACGCCCGCGCCGGAGCCGACATCGTGGCGCCCTCGGACATGATGGACGGACGCGTGGCCGCGATCCGCACCGCGCTCGACGCGAATGGCTTCACAACCACGCCCATCATGTCTTACGCGGCGAAATACGCCTCGGGGTTCTACGGCCCATTCCGCGAAGCTGCCGAATCGGCCCCACAGTTCGGTGACCGCCGCAGTTATCAGATGGATCCGCCCAACGCCCGCGAAGCGATGCGGGAGATTGAGCTCGACATCGCCGAGGGTGCCGACATGATCATGGTGAAGCCCGCGCTCGCCTACCTGGACATTATCCGGATGGCGCGGGAGCGCTTCGACGTGCCTCTGGCCGCTTACCAGGTCAGCGGAGAGTTTAGCATGATCATGGCGGCAGCCGAGCGGGGCTGGATCGATAAAGACCGCATCATGATGGAAACGCTGATCTCCATCAAACGCGCGGGCGCCGCCACCATCCTTACTTATTTTGCAAAAGATGCCTCACGGCTACTTTCGTGACTCGGTACGGTGCCTGAGCGTGTCTATCCGGTATGGCCGATAACGATCAACTCCTGAATCAGCTGAAAAGCAAGTACCAGTCCGCAATCTCCGCCGCTCCCGGAATGGGCATACGGCTCACGCATGTCCACGTGGACGGCGGCAAACTGCTCATCCAGGGCGACGCGCCCAATGAGAACGTAAAGAACCAGCTCTGGACCGCGATCAAGCAGGTGGATGCGTCGTACTCCGACCTCACGGTTGACATCCGGATCGATTCCAGCCTTCCGCAGCCTGCTGCCGCACCGCAGGCCGGAGGCAATGGCGGCACGAAATACACCGTGCAGTCAGGCGACACGCTGTCCAAAATCGCCAAAGAGCGGTATGGCAACGCCAGTGATTACATGCGGATTTTCGAAGCAAATCGCGATAAACTGTCGGACCCGAACATGATCAAGGTGGGTCAGGAACTCGTGATTCCGTAGGGCGAAACCGGCCCGTCAGCGCACGTGCTGACGGGCCTGAAACACGCATTCAACAAACCTCTTGACTTTCCCCTTTTGTTCGCCAACAATGAAAAAGGGGAAAATGGCACTTACACCGCGACAGAAAGAACTGCTCGATTTCCTGGCCGGGTTTATCGAAACCAACGGTTACAGTCCCAGCTACGAAGAGATCGCCACCGGGCTCGACCTGGCATCTCTGGCCACCGTGCACAAGCACATCTCGGCGCTGGAAAAGAAGAGCTACATCCTGCGCGGCCACAATCAGAGCCGTTCGGTGGAAGTGGCGCCGCGATACCTGCAGGACTACCGCCGAGCGCGCAATGGGAATGCGGCGCCCGTCGAGATCCCGCTGCTGGGACGCATCGCAGCCGGTTCTCCCGTTGAGGCTTTTCAAACATCAGAATCGCTAAATTTCTCTGATTTTTCCGGTAACGGCGAGAATTATGCGCTCGAAGTCCGCGGCAACTCTATGATCGAAGATCACATCTGCAGCGGCGACTTCGTTCTGGTACAGCGCTGCGCCAGCGTGCGTGACGGCGAAATCGCGGTTGCGCTAGTCGATGGCACCGATGCCACACTCAAGAGGTTCTATTCGGAGCCGAACGGTAAGGTCCGGCTCCAGCCTGCGAATTCGGAAATGCAGCCCATCATCGTGGATCGGGCCGCGGTTGAAGTTCAGGGCCGCGTCTTAGCGGTTTTACGCAAGTTTCATTAACTCGCGCTCGGCACGAAACCAGTCTTCCTGGGGGTCGCCGGCCTGATACCCGCGCTGCTCAAAATACAGATAAGCAAGATGCGCAATTTCAAAGTGCGTCGGTGCGGCATTAACCTTCGGTTGAGCGACTTCGGGAGTCGCAGATATCAGTTCGGCAACAGGCTCGGATACGGGGGAGGAGACGGGCTCAGAAACGGCCGGAATTACAGGGGCCGCTTTCCCGGTAACGTGAGAGGGCTGTGCCGCTTTCTTCGTAGTGGTGAGCTTATGGGTGGCCGTGGAAGTTGCGCGCTTCTTTGGTTCCGCCACAGGCCTGGCCGTTTCGATGGGTGCGTCAGCGGTCTTGCGTTTGGGCATGCAGTGTAATAGTAGCACGCCAATCAAACAAAACCCCAGTCAAATGTTTCTAAACGAAACAGTAACAAAACCGCAGTAATTAGCCGTTATTAGCTCGCTGCCGCAACACCGCGCCTGGAGAATTCCACTACCCGGTGGAGCACCTGAACAGCGGCACCGGAATCAATCGAATTCGCCGCTATTTCAGCGCCGCTGAAAAAATCGGCCGCGATCCCCGCGGCGACCAGCGCAGCCGACGCATTCACCAGCACGATATTGCGTGGCGCTCCCCGTTCCCCATGCAGGACGCGCCGGGCAATGTCACAATTTGTTTCCCGGTCTGCTCCCCGCAATTCCGAAGCCGACGCGCGAGGGACACCAAAATCTTCCGGCACCACGGAATGATGGGCGATGGCGCCGCCGCGAATCTCGAGCACCAGCGACTCGGCCGTAGTGGTGATCTCATCCAGGCCGTCGAGCCCGTGCACCACATATCCCCGGACGAGGCCGAGCGAAGCCAGTGCCGAAGCCATCAGTTCCGCCGCCCGAATCGACGGTGCCCCAACCACCTGGACCGTCGCACCCGCGGGATTGGTCAGCGGTCCCAGAAGATTGAACGCGGTACGCATCTTCAGCGCCGTTCGAGCCTCCTGGGCATGTCGAACCGCGGGGTGAATCCGAGGTGCGTAAAAGAACCCAAACCCGGTCTCGCGAATGCACTCGCCCACCAGTTCCGGCGCCAGTTCGATGCGCACCCCGAGGCCCTCCAGAATGTCCGCGCTGCCGCACTGACTGGAGATGGACCGGTTGCCGTGCTTGGCCACTTTCGCCCCCGCACCGGCCACCACCAGAGCCGCGACCGTTGAGATGTTGAACGTGTTGGAACCGTCGCCACCAGTCCCGCACGTGTCGACAAGGTGCTCGCCCGGGCCGACTGCCACCGGAACGCGTACGGACTGCCCGCGCATGGCACGCGCGAAGCCCAGAATCTCGTCCGGCGTCTCGCCCTTCATCCGGAGCCCGACCAGCATTGCAGCGATCTGCGGGCTCGACGCCTGCCCGGTGAGAATGAGCTGCATCAGCGCCTCGGCCTCCCCGGCGGTGAGGTTTTCACGGTTGATGATGCGATTCAGAAACGGAGCGAAAGACATACTGACGGGAAGGGATCGGACGGGTGCTATATTGTGAAGTTGGCTTCCCTGAGATACTAGCACAAGCGTTTAAAGGCGAGCCCGCACAAACGTATTCCGATGAAAATACACGAGTATCAGGCCAAGGACATCCTTGCGAAATATGGCGTGCCTGTGCCGCGAGGCACTGTGGCAGCCACCATTGATGAAGCAGTTGCGGCCGCTAAGGAGCTCGGGGGCAAAGTTGTCGTCAAAGCCCAGATCCACGCCGGCGGCCGGGGGAAAGGCGGCGGTGTCAAGCTCTCCACCGGTCCTGAGGAAACCGAGAAGGTCGCCAACCAGATTCTTGGCATGACCCTCATCACGCACCAGACTGGCCCTGAGGGTCGGGTGGTGAAGAAAGTTCTCGTCGAAGAGACGCTGCCCATCGCCAAAGAGCTGTACGTCGGCCTCGTGCTGGACCGCGTCACCGGCAAGGTCACCATGATGGCCTCCAGCGAAGGCGGTATGGACATTGAGGAAGTGGCCGCCCACACTCCCGAAAAGATTCTCAAAGAGACCATCGAACCCGGCATGGGCCTGCAGGCTTTTCAGGCCGGCAAACTGGCCTTTGGAATCGGTGTCCCGGCCACCAGCACCCGGGCCGCTGTCGCATGCATGATGGCACTGGCGAAAGCTTACGAAGGCATTGACGCGACGCTCGCTGAAATTAACCCGCTCGTCATCACATCCGACGGTCGCGTGGTGGCGCTCGACGCCAAAATTACCCTCGACGACAACGCCCTGTTCCGCCACAAGGATCTGGCCGAGCTTCGTGACGTCAACGAAGAGGACCCGCTCGAAGTGGAAGCATCGCGCTACAGCCTGAACTACATTAAGCTCGATGGCACGGTCGGCTGCATGGTCAACGGGGCGGGCCTCGCCATGGCGACGATGGACATCATCAAGTACGCCGGCGGAAGCCCGGCCAACTTCCTCGATGTCGGCGGCGGCGCCAATCAGGAACAGATTCGCAACGCGTTCCGCATCCTCACTTCCGACAAAGCGACCCGCGCCGTGCTGATTAATATCTTCGGCGGAATTCTGCGCTGCGACACGCTCGCCAACGGAGTCGTGAACGCCTGCCGCGAGCTGAACGTGCAACTCCCCATCGTGGTTCGCATGGAGGGCACCAACGTCGAGCTCGGCCGGCAGATTCTTGCCGAAAGCGGTCTCAATTTCACCATCGCGACGGACATGAAAGACGCGGCTTACAAGGTCGTGGGGTTGGCTCAATGAGCGTACTCGTCAACGAAAACACGCGCGTCATCGTACAGGGCTTTACCGGCAGGGAAGGCACCTTCCACGCGCAGCAGTGCCTCGCTTACGGAACTAAGATTGTCGGCGGCGTCACCCCGGGTAAGGGCGGAACAATGCACCTCGGCCTGCCCGTCTTCAACACGGTGGCCGACGCGGTCCGCGAGACCGACGCCGACACCAGCGTCATCTTCGTCCCTCCGCCCTTTGCGGCCGACGCGATCATGGAAGCGGCCGACGCCGGAATCCAGCTCTGCATCGCCATCACGGAAGGCATTCCGGCGCTCGACATGGTGAAAGCCTGGCAGTTTCTCAAGGGCTTCCGCATGCGGCTGATCGGCCCCAACTGCCCCGGCATCATCTCGCCCGGCAAGTGCAAGATCGGCATCATGCCCGCCCACATCCACAAGCCCGGCAGAGTCGGCGTGGTGTCGCGCTCCGGCACCCTGACCTACGAGGCCGTGGGTCAGCTTACCGCGCTTGGAATCGGCCAGTCGACCTGCATCGGCATCGGTGGCGACCCCATCATCGGCACCACGCATACGGACGCCTTGAAGCTGTTCAACGAGGATCCCGACACCGAAGCCATCATCATGATCGGCGAAATCGGCGGCACCGCTGAGGAAGAAGCGGCGGCGTACGTGAAGGAATTCGTGAAGAAGCCGGTGGTCGGCTTCATCGCGGGACAGACCGCGCCTCCGGGCCGCCGTATGGGCCATGCCGGCGCCATCATCTCGGGTGGTTCGGGCAAGGCTTCGGACAAGATTGCAGCCATGGAGGCCGCAGGCATCACCGTCTGCGCGACTCCGGCTGAGCTCGGCGAAAAAGTCGCAGCGCGTATCGGAAAATAACCACGAGTTTTCAGGAAAAATGGAACGTACTTTCGCAATTATCAAACCCGACGCAGTCGCTGCCGGTCATATTGGCGGCATTTTGACGAAAATCAACGAGGCTGGCTTTACCGTTCGCGGCCTCAAAATGGTTCGCCTCTCGCAGGCTCAGGCTGAAGGCTTCTACGGCGTCCACAAGGAACGCGGGTTCTTTGGCAGCCTGGTAAAGTTCATGACCGAGGGTCCTGTGGTCGTGATGGTGCTGGAGCGCGAGAACGCGGTCGCCGAATGGCGCAAGCTGATGGGCGCCACCAACCCGGCCAACGCCGAGGAAGGCACAATCCGCAAGATGTACGCTGAGTCCATCGAGCGCAATGCCAGCCACGGTTCCGACGCCGCCGAAACCGCCGCTCAGGAAATCCCGTTCTTCTTCAGCACCGCCGAACTGCTTTAACCTTTTCTTCCCGGTGAGGCGTCGACCAGATCAGGCGCCTCGTCCGGCTTCACCCGCGGCCCTTGCCGCATCGTCAATATCAGCCCGATCAACGTGCTTACGGCGGCCACCAGAGCCCAGGCTTCCAGCTTGCCGTGTTCGATCAGAAATCCGGCCACCATCGGCGCCACGATGCTCGCGACCGACTGTAGTGACTGCGTGAGTCCCAGCACACCGCCCTGCTCATGCGAACCGGCTTCCTGCGAGATTAGTGACGTGAGCGCAGGCCGCAGTGCCCCGGTAGATACAGAGGTCATGGCCGCTGCAAACAGCAGCATCGGAATTCCGTAAGTCCACCCCAGCAGGGCAAACCCGGCCGTCGCCAGCAGGAAGCCCCACCGAACCAGGCCGCGGTCGCCGAAGATCCTCACGGCACGCCCCATCAGCCCGCCCTGCAGCACAATCCCGAGCATTCCCACATACGCATACACGTACCCCACTTCACGTGTGCCGAAGGCGTGCCCATCCCACACGAAGCGCCGCTCGGCATACAGAGCGAAGCCGGACATGAATGTCGAGAACGCGAAAATGAACGCGAGAAACTGCCACATCAGGCTGCCCAGCACCGGACGCCGGAGGTACTCGACATACGTCTTCCAGTCAAACAGGGTCATGCGATGCGGGCCTGCGGCATGGGTGTGGCGGGGCGACCGCGGCAGCAGGAAGGTGGTGGCGAGGATGCTGCCCGCCGACAGGCCCATCGCGGCAAAGATCGGAACCCGATAGCCGAACTGCACCAGGAATCCACTGATGGCAGGGCCGATCAGGAACCCGACCCCAAATGCAATGCCGATGACCGCGAAGGATTTGGTGCGCTCCTCGGGCTTCGTGATATCCGTTATGTAGGCTTGAGCGAGTGAGATATTCCCGGCAGTGAAGCCGTCGATGATGCGCGACAAAAACACCATCCACAGTGACGTCGCCCATGCCAGGAACACGAATCCGATGAGCGTGCCGACCTGGCTCAGCAACAAGAGTGGTTTGCGGCCCATCCGGTCCGACAGGCGGCCAAGCAGCGGCCCGCCAATTAGCTGGCACACCGCGAACGTCGAGATGAGTAAGCCGATCTGACCTGGAGTTCCGCCCAGGAATTCCGTATAGAACGGAAGCAGCGGAAACATGATCGCCATCCCGAGGATGTCGACAACGATGACAAGGAAGATCGGCAGCAGGGCTTTATTCAAGGCGAGCTTCTATACCCATCATAGATGCCCTAAGATTGAAACCATGCCGGACCGCCGCAAGCTTGTTCTGACTGCCGCGGTGGCGCTGGTCCTGGTGCTCGCGGGTGCCGCCGCGCAGCCGTCGGGAGGCGGCAGGCGCTGGGCAAAATACGAAGCGGAGATGCAGGACCCGTGGCCCGACCCTCCCGGCGCCTGGGACAACACCGAGTTCGCCGGGGCCGCCTTCGCTTCCGCTCCGACCGCGACGGTGGACGAGGCGGCGGTTACTGGGGCCGGGGCCGCGCACGCTGGGGCACCGACGCGAATAAGTCGGACCGGCAGTTCCTCATCGCACTGCGCCGCCTGACCCGCATCGACGCCCGCAGTGGGCGTGGGCGTATCCGCACTGGCGCGGCGTGGTCGACGCGTATGGCCGGGTGGTGGTGGCGATTCTCTTCAACCAGGATTACGGCGACGCGTGGGAGTGGGCGGATCTTCCAGATTATCCGGAACAATACGCCACCCTCGCGTTTAAAATCGGCGTGAATTACGTGACTTATTCCCTCACGCATTAACCGCCCGCAATGGCCCCCACAATCACCAGCGGCTCGACTCCCGCGGCCACCGCCGCCGGCAACAGTGAATCCGGCGAATCGTGCGACAAATCCTCGCCGCACGCAAACAGCCGAATGAACGCGCGCCTCCGGGCCGTCGCCTGGTCCCGAATCGTCCCCCGAAGCGCCGGATAAGCCGCTTCCAGAGCGTTTAGAACGGCCCGTTGCGTTACTTCGCCTGCCACGTCCAGCCGGACATCGCCCGTGATCCCGGCCAGCGTACGCAGGTGCGAGGGAAGCTCGACGCGAATCATGCCAGCGTCTGCACCTCAACCGACAGCACCGCCGGCAGATCGCGCACAATCGGCGCCCACGTATCACCGGCATCCGCCGATCCGTAGACCTGGCCGCCCGTCGTGCCGAAATAAATCCCGCAGGAATCGAGCGAATCCACAGCCATTGCATCGCGCAGCACGTTCACATAGCAGTCCTGCCGCGGCAACCCGTTCGTCAGCGCTTCCCATTCATTCCCACCCGTCCGGCTCCGATATACGCGCAATTTTCCTTCGGGCGGAAAATGCTCGGAGTCGCTCTTGATGGGCACTACGTAAATAGTCTCCGGTTCATGCGCATGCACGTCGATGGGGAACCCGAAATCTGTCGGCAAATTCCCGCTGACCTCACGCCACGATTCGCCCGCGTCATCGCTCCGCATCACATCCCAGTGCTTCTGCATGAACAACACTTCCGGTCTGGAGCGGTGCATCGCGATTCGGTGTACACAGTGCCCAACGTCGGCGTCTTTGTCGGGAAGAAATTCCGAACGCAGACCCTTGTTGATCGGCTTCCATGTCCTGCCGGCGTCGTCGCTGCGAAATGCGCCGGCGGCTGAGATCGCAATATACATGCGGCCCGCATTCACCGGGTCCAGCAGAATGGTGTGCAGGCACATCCCGCCCGCGCCGGGCTGCCACCGCGGGCCTGAGCCGTGCTCCCGCAATCCCGACAACTCCGACCACGACTTGCCGCCGTCGGATGACTGGAACAGCGCGGCGTCTTCGACCCCGGCATACACCACATCGGGGTCGGTGAGCGAAGGCTCCAGGTGCCACACGCGCTTAAATTCCCACGGGTGCGGCGTGCCGTCGTACCACTGGTGCGTGCCCGGAACCCCGGAGTAGTCGAACTTGTTGCCGATCACTTCCCACGTCTGGCCACCGTCGTTCGACCTCTGCATCACCTGGCCGGACCAGCCGCTCGACTGCGACGCATAGATCCTGTCGGGATCCGCCGGCGAGCCCTTCACGTGAAACACTTCCCAACCCGCGAAATGCGGTCCGCTCACATCCCATTTTTCGCGCTTTCCGTCAGAAGTCAGAACAAAAGCGCCCTTGCGCGTCCCCACCAGCACCCTCACCTTGCTCATGAATTTCTCCTTTTTATCGAAATCTGGGTAAAACAGGAGTCAAATCCCGCGCCTCCCAGCGCCGCCGGACCTCTGACAGCACCGCCTTGCGATTCCGCTCCATGTGAGTGATTACTTCGCATGACGCCCCGGTCTTCTCGTGCCGTGCGCCCCATATCAACAGCTCCAGCAGTACCGGAGCCAGATCGATTCTCTTCTCCGTCAGCCGGTAGTACACACGCCGGCCGTCCTCCTCCGATGGCTCGGAGACAATGAGACCCGCGGCTTCCAGCTTTTTCAGACGGTCGGAGAGGATATTTGTGGCGATTCCTTCGCCCGAGTCCTGAAATTCGCGGAAAGTCCGGTGCCCGCGCAGCATCATGTCGCGGATAATCAGCAGCGACCAGCGGTCGCCAAAGATCTCGAGCGAAATACTCACGGGGCACCCCGAACGCACAGGTGCCACACTACCGAACTTCGCTTGCAATTTGCAAGCGAAGTTATCCGTTGTCTTTTGGAGGGTGTCTAAACGATCTCTTCTTTGATCGGGTCCCAGTTCATGGTGCGACCCTGACGGTAGCTTTCGACAGCCATACGGCAGGCGACCGCGACGCGGAATCCAAGCTCGAGCGGGCAGTTCGGCTTCTCCAGACCGCGGATGCTGTCGAGGAAGTTCTGCATGTGTTCCTGCGGCTTCGTCTTCGACTGGCCCGTCAATTCCGTGCCAGTCGGCCGGTTCACCTTCTGAGGAGCGTAACGAATCTGCTGCCCCTTCGAAATGGTGCCGTCCGTACCCAGAATATCCTCGGTGCTGCCGAGCGCATTATTGCCGAAACCCGAGTCCCAGCTGATCAGCATTTCTTCCGGCTGCACCGCCGAAACGTTCATCGTGTCCGGAACCTCGCGGCCGTCCTTCCACAGATACAGCCCGCCCGTCATGGTCACCTGCTTCGGGATCTGGAGGTTCAGCACCTTGTACCAGAACGCGAACTGGTGGCACATGTTTTCATACACATTTCCGCCGGAATAATCCCAGAAAAAGCGCCAGTTTTGATACCGGTTGGCGTCGAATTCCCGCTTCGGCGTTTCGCCCAGAAACTTGCTCCAGAGCACGTTCTCCGGCGTCATGTCGGGATAGGTGGGCCGCGACCACTGCGGTTTGCCATGCGGCGTGTTGCGGTACATGTGCATGTGCACCGCCGTGATCTTGCCCATCTTGTCGCCCTTCAGGAACTCCAGCGCGTCAGTCACCTGACCCGACGAGCACGCCTGATGGCCGATCTGCACCACACGGTTCCCCGCCTTCTTACAGGCGGCACGCATGCGTTTGGCGTGGTCCACCGTGAACGCCATCGTCTTTTCCTGATAACAGTGCTTGCCTGCCTCCATCACCGCTGTGAAATGTTCGCAGTGCAGGTGCTGTGGCGTTGCCACCAGAATCGCGTCGATGCTCTTGTCCTCCAGCATGTAGCGGTGGTCCAGATACGTCTTCGCGTTCGGAGCCAGCTTCTTTGCATCTTCCAGACGGCGGGTATAAATATCGGAAAAGGCCACGAATTCCGTGTTGGGACACGCAATCGCTTCACGCGCGATCTGCGTTCCGCGGTCGCCAATACCAATGATGCCGAGCCGTATGCGGTCATTCGCTCCAAGCACGTGACCAGGCGAGGCGAGCGTGACCATGCTCGCGGACGCGACAGTTCCAAGGAAATTACGGCGGGAATCCATGTATCTTCTTTTACTCCGGGTTTTACTCCGGGATCTGCCTTCAGTGTATATCAGCGTGCCACGGTGGGTTACAGTAAGGTTCGATGGACATCGTACGTCCGGGTACATCCGGCGAAATGGCGGTCGCTCTGCGGCAGGCGGCGGAGTCGGGCAAAACGGTTCGGCTCGGCGGCAGCTTCACCAAGGACGGCATGGGCGGACCGGCCGTGGCAGGCGACGTCCGCCTCACTACGTGCGCAATGACGCGCGTCCTGCAATACGAACCCAAAGACCTGACCATATCGGTCGAGGCCGGAATGCCCTGGGCCAGGCTGTCGGAACTGCTGGCGCAGAACGGGCAGATGATCCCGCTCGACCCACCTTTCTTCGACCACGCGACGGTCGGCGGGGTGCTCGCAGCCAACACCTGCGGTCCCAGGCGGCGACTGTACGGCACCGCCCGCGACGTTGTCATCGGCATGGAGTTCGCCACGCTCGGCGGCAAGGTGGTGCAGTCGGGTGGCATGGTGGTGAAGAACGTCGCGGGGCTCGACATGGCGAAGCTGCTCATTGGATCGTTCGGCACGCTGGCCGCCATCACGAGCGCGAATTTCAAGCTCACGCCCTGCCCGGAATCGAGCGCTACCTGGGTGCTCCGGTTCGACAACGAAGCCGCCCCGCTGGAAGCAGCCGCAAGGATCCGCGCCGGCGTGCTGCGGCCTTCCGCACTCGACATTCTGAACCCCGAAGCTTCCGACCGCATTGGAGTCCGGGGATGGACCCTGTTGATCGAAGCCGGCGGCGTGCCCGCCGTGCTCGGCCGCTACAGTCGGGAGCTTGCAGACGCCGCCATCCGGCTGGCTCCCGACGAAGCGACGCGACTGTGGACGGCGGTCCGCGAACTCATTCCCGGTTTTTTGACCGAGCACCCCGACGGAAGCGTCCTGCGCATCACCACGCCACTGAAGGAAATCGGCAAGGCGTTGCGCCGTTACCCAGGCTCGGCCGCGTTGTGCCGCGCCGGTTCGGGCGTGACGTGGGTTTGCGCCGAGTCACAGGTGTCCGTGAAAGCCTCGGCCGATGCGGTGCTCGAATTCGCACCCGAAAGCGTCCGCGCATCATCCACATTATGGGAACCGCCAAAGCCGGTTTTCGATGTAATGAAGGAGCTGAAGGGCCTGTTTGACCCTAAGGGTCTGCTGAATCCCGGGAGATTGTATGGCCGTATCTGAGCACGCATCGCACGACAAGCCCCAGCAGATCGATCTGGACAAATGTGTCCACTGCGGCCTTTGTCTGAACGCGTGCCCCACGTATCGCGAGCTGGGGCTGGAGATGGATTCGCCCCGCGGACGCGTGTATCAGATGGTGCAGGTTTCGCAGGGCAAAGCGGAAATCAACCCGTCCTACATTGGCCATATCGACCTCTGCCTCGCCTGCCGCGCGTGCGAGACCGCCTGCCCGTCCGGCGTGCAGTATGGACGGCTGGTAGAGGCAGCGCGCTCCGATATCGAGGCTCACGTCGGGTCGTCAAGACCGTGGCCCGTCCGACTGCTGCGCAATCTTGTATTCCGGCAACTGCTGCCCTCACGCCCTGCGCTGCAACTCTTCGGAGCCGCGCTCTACGCGTATCAGTCGACCGGTCTCCGGGCAATTGTCCGAGGCTCGGGTCTGCTCAAGCTGATGGGCAAGATGGGCCGTGTCGAAGCACTGGCCCCGGAAGCCGAGATGCCGCAGTTCTACAAGTGGTATGGGCAGGTGCTGCCAGCCATCACGCCGCAGCGCTTTCGCGTGGCGTTCCTCGGCGGCTGCATGGCCAACGTGTTCTTTGCGCGGCTGAACGAAGCCACCGTGCGCGTCCTGCAGCGCAATGGCTGCGAGGTTTCCATCCCCGGCGACCAGACCTGCTGCGGGGCGCTGCACGTCCACTCCGGCCTGCGTGAGCCGGCCCGTGAACTGGCGCGTAAGAACATCGACGTGCTGCTGGACGGCAACTTCGACGCCATCATCACCAACGCCGCCGGCTGCGGCTCCACGCTCAAGGAGTACGGCGAGCTACTCGAGAACGAACCGGCATACGCTGCCCGCGCGCTGGAGTTCCAGAACAAGGTGCGGGACGTAAATGAGTTCCTGGCCGCCATCGGTCTGAACACGGCCGACATGCAGCCCGTCCGGGCCCGGGTCACCTATCAGGATTCCTGCCACCTGGCGCACGGGCAGAAGGTCAGGGTGGCGCCTCGCCAGCTGCTTCGCGCTATACCCGGTCTGGAGTTCGTCGAGATGCCCGCGGCCGACCTGTGCTGCGGCAGCGCCGGTATCTACAACGTGGTGCAGGATGAGATGGCCGCCGCGGTACTCGAAAAGAAGATGCGCAACGTGACCTCGGTCCGGCCTGACATCATCGCCACCGCCAACCCTGGCTGCATGCTGCAGCTACAGGCGGGCGTGAAGCGCCATGGTCAGGACGGCCAGCGGGTGCGCCATGTCGTCGAACTGCTGGACGAAGCCTACGGGCACGCCACCCGCACGTAAGGGAAGTCCTCGCGGCGTTCTTTCCCCTTGTCCCTGCCTTCGATGGCGGCGTTCAGCCTGTCGCCCTCTCGGCGGTAGAGGATGCGCTGCGGGAAGTCGTGCTCCGCGTTCTCAAAGACAGCCTCGGTGCCGGTCAGTTTGATCAGCCGAAACGAAACCAGCTTCGGACTGACGCCGATTCTGGGCGTGTAGAACACGTCATCGCCCTTTACTTCCAGCCGCATGAACTCGAAGAACACCATCCGCTCGCCCTTGAACGTTCGGCTGTAACCGAGCATGTTCCCCGCGGCCGGCTTGCTCCAGTGCTCGTCGATCTTCATCGGACCGGCCGCGGCGGTCGCCCAGCAGCCCGCCATAAAGTCCAGTTTTGCTAAATCGGCGCTGAACGCGGGCAGGATGGTCACCATCAGAAGCAGCAGTTTTCGCATGAGAACCAGCCTAATGCGAATGCGCGGCGTCGGGCTTGGAAGAATGCGACAAAATACCCGGCAGCAGACGTGATGGCGCGGTGCCGGCGATCTGGCGGAAGTCCAGAGCGAGATGCGGCTGATCGGCATAGCCCGCCTCGGCGGCGACGTCGGCCCACGTCCACCCGGGGTTCGAGTCCCGCACCCGCAGCGCCGACTGCATGCGGGCGATCCGCGCCCACGCCCTGGGAGACAGTCCAACCTCGGCGCCAAACACGCGCTCCAGGTGCCGGCGGGTGCAGCCGAGCCGCGCCGCCGTCAGTTCTACAGACAGTCGAGGTAACAGGCCCAGTGCCGCCCCGGCCACAGGCGAGCCTGGCTTCTCTGCCCTCGCCCGCAGCCACGCATCGGTAATGCGGACTCGCGCAGCCGAATCGCAGGCGTTCCCGAGTGCCTCGCGCAGCCCCCGCACGGACGCCCCGCAGATCCCCTCGGCATCGTGGATCGACCCGGCCAGCCGGCTCTGGTCCAGCCCGCCAGCGATCGCCCGGCCCATGTGCGGCCGCAACCGTATGCCCCAGGCCGACATCTCGCCCTGCATCGCAACGGTAGTGGCGGTCCGCATCTGCGCGACGAACAAACTGGCCTTTTGGCGGACTCCGAGATGCGACGGACGGTCGCCCAGATGCAGCACCAGTTCCGGATGGCCGTCAGGCAGTATTGGCCCGCCTCCGCCGCCCGCGCCCTCCAGACACCAGTAGCGTTCGGCGAAGACGCCGGCGTCTGGCGCCGGAAGGAACTCGGCGTAGCGCATCAGATCTCCCGGTCGTCGAGGACCGCGACAAACTCCCCGACTACGCGGAACCGGCCGCCTTCATACAGATCCTCATTGTCCAGTTCCCACGCCTCGAACTCCGGATTGAGAGGGTGCAGGATGATTCGAAGCTGCTCCATGCGGTCCTCATCCACCTGCCGTTTGACGCTCTCATACCTCTTGACCGTGGCGCGCTGCTCTCCCGGCTCGCCGTAGTTGAGCACCAGCACCCGTTTGCCCTGGCGCGACCCGCCCAGCGCCGCCCCGCCCCGAAACACGCACCAGCTGTCGGCTGGAATCAGCGGCTCCATGGACCGTCCCGTTACCTGCGCCACGAACAGGTCTTCGCTCAGCCGCCCCCGAAGCGTGGGAGGAGCTTCCACCCAGTCCTGTGGTTCCTGGTCGACGTCGCGCTCCGGTCCCCAGCGCCCGGCCGCGGCCACCAGCCCGTAGCGCGGAAGATGCGTCCGGAACGGCAGCACCTTCGGTTTGATATGCCGGTGGTACAGCCAGTCGAGCTGATTGCGGAAATCTCTCACGGGACCGCGTTCGCGGCTGACCACCCGGATGAAGTGCGAGGCGTTGTCCTCCAGCCAGTCCATCCACGGGACAGCGCCGATCTCGGCCGCTTTCAGCACCAGATCTTCTTCGAGGGCTTCCAGCACGTCGGCCTCGTCGGAACAGAAGTCGGACAGGTCTTTGCGAAAGCGGCGCCACGGTGTGCCCGACTCGAGGTCGACCAGATACACGGCGATGTTCTCCTCAGGCTGTCCCGGTGGGACTGCCGAAAGGACCATCCACTCGCCGTTGCCGTCGGCAGTCACTGCCAACCATCTTACTGCGCGCCGTTCTCGTCAAACAATACCCCTCGGCATGGAGGAGGCCTATTCGGCCCGGCGCCAGGCATTGAGGCGGTCGAGTTGCAACACCATGTCGCCCCGCTCGTCGAAGTAGAAGGCGGGCTCAAAGCGCGAGTTCCACACGATCTCCTCGTGACGGTAGGAATGCAGCGAGTTGACGGTCTGGCTGAACGTGTCGTCGAAGCAGCGAATCAGGATCAGCACCTCGGCCTGCAGCGCGGTGATTTCGGCGGCCGTCTTGCCCCAGAGAGGGCTGCTCTCGACGATGGGGTGCACTACGGTCCACGACAGCGGAAAGAGATGGACGTGGTTGCGCTCGAGCGGCAGTTCCGCGTACTTGCGCTTCATTTTGCCGTCGGGGTCAGTGTCGACGGTCATCAGCACCATGTTCGCTTCGATGTCCATCAGGACGTTGGTGCGCGCGTTGGCGATGCGAAACTGCAGGCTGGTAGCACCTTCGTACGGAGCCACCAGCATCCGGTCGCTGAACACAATCCGCGCCGACGGTCGGGAAATGCGTCCGTACAGCAGCCCGGTGATCACCGCAAACCCCATCAACCCCAGCATCCCTTCGAGCGCGGCCACAGAGCTCACCAGATATCCTCTTGGCGAGATATGACCGTAGCCGACGGTGGTCAACGTCTGGGTGCTGAAGAAGAACGCATTGGCCAGCGAGCTCATTTGCGGATCCCCGCCCGACAGGTTCTCGACGCCAATTGCCATATACAAAGACGCGAAGACGCCATTGGTGAACAGGAAGCAGCAGATCGCGAGCAGAAAGAACTTCTTCCAGCTCAGCGAAACGATGTGCAGGTAGAGGTGATACTGCCCGCCCACGTGGCGCACGTTGAACGTGCCGTCTTTGTTGACGATGCGGCGGAGTTGTCCGGAATAGGTTTGAGTGAGTCCAGGGTCAAAGCCCTGCGCCATGTAAACAGAGTACGCCATGCATTTGCTAGTCTGACGATCAGGGAGTGCTCCACGTTTGACGCAGCGGGTTGAGGAACGGTCCGGGTTGCGGTCGCTGGCGATCCTGGTGACGGGACTCGCGGCGGTAATCGCGCTGCTTTATTTTGGCCGCGCGTTTTGTATCACGCTGGTCATCTCGACGATTCTGGCGTTTCTGCTGGAGCCGTTTGTTGGTCTGTTCATGCGCGCCCGGCTGCCCCGCGGTTTCGCTTCCTTCCTGGTCTGCACGGTGGCGCTGTTTGCCCTGTATCTGGCTGGGCTGGCGATGGTTACCCAGGCGGTCAACCTTGCCGACGATCTGCCCGAGTTTACACAGCGGCTGAATGTAATCGTGGACCGCATCGCGGTAGAGGTGGACAAGTTCGAGACCACGCTGTACAAGAACGTGGTGCCCCGGCGGCTGCAGAACGACCCGCGCGGCGCGACGCCGGAACCGCAGCCCCCCGCATCCAGCCGGAAGAAGCGCAATCCGTCGGTCCCCGCCGCTCCGCCGCCCGTGCCCGAGGTTCGCATCCACCAGGACCGAAGCCCGCTGGTGCAGTCGGTGGCTGGGTATGTGAGTTCCTTTTACGAGACGTTCCTGATGATCTCGTTCGTGCCGTTTCTGGTGTACTTCACGCTGAGCTGGAGCGAGCACATCAGCCGGACGGTGCTGGCGGTCTACCGCGAATCGGACCGCCCGCGCGCGGGGCGCAGCTGGATAGCCATTGCGAGCAT
>JAWXCM010000429.1:0-5555 GCA_034408745.1 Bryobacteraceae bacterium | reverse complement strand
TGGGCAGCGATCGCTTCGTCACCACGATCGACGAGTCCGTCACCGAGGTGGTCACCTGGTCGTCCGACGGGGTGGAACGGTCGGCGACGATGCCGCGGGCGGTGTTCGTCGCGTGACCGAAGTTTTCGACGGCCACGCAGATGATCAGCGCTCACCAGTTCGTGCGACCATACATCCGAAGCTAGGGCAGGTTGCTGTTCCGCCGATCGGATCCGAGTTCCCCTGGAACGGGATGGCGTACTTAACGGGAGATGAGGTCAACGTCTCGACCGTGAGTTGTCAACCACTTCGTGATACTGTGCGCGGGACCCCAATGACCCTGTTCGTCGGGAGCTCCGGATCGCCTTTCCTAACCGCAGCCGAGAGCTGAATCAATCGAGTCGGTCGGACGCGCAGTTTCACCAGGGTAGTTTCGAATTCGTTGCGGCTGCTGCGGTCGCCGTGAGCGAAGTGAACACCAAACAGTTGTCGGTCAAGGTCGGGAACGTGATCCCGTAGGTGACGGTGGCAGCTTTGAAGGTGGCGGCGACAGCGGGTCCGGTGACCGGCCGATGCGCGGTGACCGACAGTGCGTAGCGGGAGTGATCGTCAAGCCAGCTGAGGATTCGATGTCGGCGCCGTTGGCGAGCCGGTGATGGGTGTAGTCGCTTGCCATGTCTCGTTGGGTTGATCGGCTTGGAAACGAAAACAAAATAGGCGCCAAGAACGACAAGCTGGTTAGGTCGTCCGACCGGACTTTGACCTGCCTTGGATGATCACTTCGAAGGCTCAATGGGAATCGCCACCTCCCCGAACTTGTTATGTTGGCCGCTCCAGGAGGTGGATGCCTCCCGAAGCCAGATTTGAGTATTCCGCACTCGGGGGGTCGCAATGGATGAGAAGCAGCCGAAGGAGCACGATGGAGCACGATCCTGATGCCAGACGTCAGTTGCTCTTGACGTTCCGCATCTTGCGCTGTGCGATCGTCGGGGCGTCACTGGTCATGGCTGGTGCGCTGATCATGGAAGCGATACGAGTTGACATTCGAGGCTCGATCAGCGCGTACTTCTATTCGCCCGCTCGGTCCATCTTCGTTGGCGGTCTGATGGCGATCGGAGTTTGCCTGATCGCGTTGCAGGCCCGGACGGTGCCTGAAGAGACCTTTCTCAACCTCGCCGGCTTGTTGGCCTTCGTGGTCGCGCTCGTCCCGATTCAGCCGGACGCGTGTCAGCTCACGATGCCGAATGGCCCTGTCAGTTTCGATCCGCAGTATCCGATGCCCAGCTGGTTGACCACGATGTTGAAACAGGTGTCGGCGGGGAACTGTCGGTTGGACAAGGCAGCCGGTGGGCCTTCCGACGGACTGCCGTCGTGGGTCGTCACGGGAATTCGGAACAACGTCTTCAGTGTCATCGTGGTGGGCGCGCTGGCCCTCGGCCTCATCTTGTGGCTCCGCAGCTCCTCGACGCGTCGCGACAGCACGGATCGGTCAGTGCGGGCCGGCTGGATCGCGCTTGTCTTCTACGGTGTGTTCCTGCTCGTCGGTGTCGCGCTGTACGCCACGTTCGACGGGAATCGGTCAACGTCGCACTACTACGCTGCGGTCTCGATGTTCGTCATGTTCGGCGCGGTGGTCGTGATTTCGGGTTGGTTCCGCAAGGAAGTTCCGAGAGCCATGCAAATTCAGTATCGGGCGATCGCGATTCTGATGGCGTTGGTGATCCCACTTGGTGCCGTGGCCTCCGTTTTCTGGCTCGAAGCCGCCGAGATTGCTTTGTTCACATGGTTCTGGACGGCTCAGACGGTGCAGATTTGGAATCCATATGGTAAAGGAGCTAAGGCCATATTGCCTGCCAACCTTGACGTAGCTATGTGATAGTCATCGTCGCCCCCGAACAACGACGCGTTGAACGTGCGTGCGCGACTACATCGACGCGCTGCGCGGGTCCGGGACCGAAACTCATTGGAGGGCAGCCGTGATGAAAGTGCTGGACGTTAGGGTCCACCACAGGTTAGTGCGCGCGATGTATTGGTGGTGTGGATGCGTCGGTCGAGGAGTTGAGCGAGTTCTTCGGTCGCGTGATGCCGCGCTTGGGTGAGGTGCAGAGTCGTGTGCTGGTGGGGGCGATGGCGTGTGCGTTGGGTCGTGGCGGCAAGACGCGTGCGGCGGACGCGTCGGGGATGTCGCGTAACACGGTGATCAAGGCGGTCTTGGAGGTCGAGGCAGGAATCGAGCCGTCGGATCGTCAACGGGTGCCGGGTGGCGGTGACAAGCCCGCGATCGATAAGCAGCCCGGCTTGTTGGAGGCGCTCGACGAGTTGGTGCATCCCGACACGCGTGGCACGCCGATGTCGCATCTGCGGTGGACGTTGAAGTCGACCTACGAGCTCGCTCGTGAACTTCAAGCGCGCGGGTTTCGCACGTCTGCTGAGTCGGTGCGCCGTCTGTTGCATCAGATGGGTTATTCGTTGCAAGCGCCGGCGAAGCAGAACGAGGGGACCGCCCATCCTGATCGCGATGGCCAGTTCAGGTACCTCAACGCGCTTGTTGGCGAGTTCATCGCGGCGGGTGAACCGGTGATCAGTGTCGACACGAAGAAGAAGGAACTGATCGGGAACTACAGCAACGGCGGACGCGAATGGCACCCGGCCGGTGAACCAACACGCGTGAACGTGCATGACTTCGCGGATCGTGAACTTGGTGAGCATGCCAAAGCGATCCCGTATGGGATCTACGACGTGGCCAACGACGAAGACTGGGTGAGTGTAGGTGACACCGCCGAGTTCGCAGTCGAGTCGATCCGTCGTTGGTGGGACACGCTCGGCCGAGCCCGGTTCCCAGACGCGACTCGATTGTTGATCACCGCTGATGTGGGCGGCTCGAACGGGTACCGCATCCGTGCCTGGAAGTGGCACCTCGCGAAACTCGCCGCCGATACCGGCCTTGAGATCACGATCATGCACTACCCACCCGGGACCTCGAAGTGGAACAAGATCGAGCATCGACTGTTCAGCTTCATCTCCATCAACTGGCGCGGCAAGCCCCTCACCGACATCCGCACGATCATCGAGCTCATCGCCGCTACAACGATCACCACCGGGCTGACCGTGCAATGCGCGTACGACTCGAACTGGTATCCCACCTGCCGCAAGATCCACGACCGCGACTACAACACGATCCCACTCACACCCCACGACTGGCACGGCGAATGGAACTACACGATCGCGCAAACAAACGCGCGGTGAACCCTAAGCGACGAGATGGGCGATTGCGGGTGCCTTCGTTTGGACGATGTTGGAGAGATAAAGAGCTGGAAGTCCTGCCAGACCATCTCTTGTAGCCGAATCCGGCATCGTCTCGAGCGCGGTAGCCGCTTTCCGGTTGTACTCACGTATTAGGTTGAGGGTTCGTTCGACCGCATCAGTCTTGAGGACCCTGGCCTGAAAACCAACTGCGTCCCCTGCATGGACTGGCCGCGGTGGTAGCAGCTCCGAAAGCGCTATGCCGAGACTCTCCGCAGCGAAGATCGCCGGTACTGTCCCGAGGCCCTGACGAACGTCTGCGTTCACCGGTTTGAACATGAGTGTCTCGGTAGAGGTCAGATCCAGTATGTCATCGATTAGTTGAAATGCGATTCCAAAATTCATGCCATATTCTGCGAGGGCACCGGACAAGTCTTGCCGTTCGACCGAAAGTGCCCCCATCGCCGCCGCAGCCCTCATAAGAGCGCCCGTCTTGCCTTTGATCGATTCAACAGTGTCTTCGAAACTGCGGAGCGGGTTGTCAACAAAGAGAGATTCAAGACTCTGACCCACGCACAGATCCGAAATTGTCTCGGCTAGAGCTAGTGCTACGTCACGTGAAACGGAGGCCGCTTCGATTCCGGCGCGGGCGAGGAGGAAATCACCGACCAAGAGGGCCTGATTGACGCCCTCAACGGAGTTGACGGTCGGAACCTTGCGGCGCGTGGCGGCTTTATCCATAATGTCGTCGTGCACGAGTGAGCCGACATGTACCAACTCGGCTGCGACAGCGCTTTTCAACACACGGCGATCCAATGGCGAGACTTGGATTGCGGGCTGAGATGCTCGGGCAGCTGCGATCAGTAGGATAGGCCGCAGGCGTTTCCCACCGCCCTCAACTACGCGGAGCGACGGTCGCACTAGTTCCTCACTGCCGACTAGGGCCGTCCGCAGACCTGTCGCAACATCGTCAAGCGCCGCTGAAAGTCCCGGCAGAGCAAGAAATGCCTCGTAGTCCTCTTGAAC
Source organism: Bryobacteraceae bacterium (assembly GCA_034408745.1). Lineage (GTDB taxonomy): Bacteria > Acidobacteriota > Terriglobia > Bryobacterales > Bryobacteraceae > JAWXCM01. The sequence goes on along the minus strand of JAWXCM010000429.1, from coordinate 1,307 downwards.
CTTCATGATTGTTCTTCCGAAACGTGAACGCTTGCGGCGCCCTTTCTGCGCCGACGTGTCTGATACTCGGCAACAGCCGAATACAGATGCCATGACATGAAATCAGGCCAGAGGGTATCGCAGAAGACAAATTCAGCATATGAGTTATGCCAGGGAAAGAAGTCCGACAGCCGGTATTCGGCCGACGTTCGCACCAGCAGATCAATGTCGGGCATGTCGGACGCGTAGCAGTTGGACTGAATTAGATCCTGAGTTACCTGATCCGCCGCAATGCCCGACCTGATAAGGGATTGCACCGCATCAACGAGTTCATTTCGACCTCCGTAGTTGAAGGCGATACAGAACTGCAGCTTCGTATTGTGTTTAGTTATTTCTTCGCACTCGCGTAGCCATTTGCGGCAGGCGTCTGGAATGCGCGGGTCATCCAGTCTGCCAAGGAAGCGAAGCCTTACTCCCAATCGATTGAACCGGTCACGCTTCTCCGCCCTCAGTAGCCACTCTTGCAGGCTCATGAGGAAGCCGACTTCTTCGGGGTCGCGCTTCCAGTTGTCGGTCGAGAAGGCGTACACCGTCAACCAACTGACACCCAGCGCGAGTGCTCCATCGACGACTGAATCAACCGAGGTCTCGGCGGCGGCATGACCAGCCGAGCGAGGCAGGCTCCGCATTTGAGCCCACCGACCGTTTCCGTCCATGATGCAGGCGACGTGCGCGGGAATTTCTCCCTCCCGTACGGCCTCTACTTGAGCCGCTTCTATTATTCTCATCGGGCATCCTCTCTCAGTTGGTTGTCGGGCATTAGCGAAGAATCGACAGTGGGTTGGTCGGGCGTGTTGAGCAGTCGCTTCTGAAGCGATGCCACCAGACGGCGATTGGTCCTCAGCCAGCCATCGGGAATCTTTCCGCGAGGCACAGCTCTGATCGCGGCCGTGACCGTTGCAAGATTCCGGTCGCCGTGCCCAACTTCATCGGCCCGTACCCATCGGATGTTCCGGAGGGAGAACAACGTAGGCTGCGCGTGATCGGCATTCACCACCCTGAGATAGGTTCCTCGCCAGTGGCCGAGAGTCGTCTGATGCATGCAACACGCGCCGTGTGTTCCGCGCCCATCCGTGGTCACATAGCTGAACCACATCGGTCCTGTGTGCATCGAATCTGGTTCAGCGCGGCCCTCCAGTTTGAATCTCGACCCGACACCTGCACGCGCGTTGGAGTCGCTTGAGTAGACGCGAACCACGCGGGCCCGGAATCGGCGCCCGGTTAGGGGCATCCATGACGCGCGCACCCGAACGGCGTCTGCCCTAAGG
>JAWXCM010000428.1:0-52923 GCA_034408745.1 Bryobacteraceae bacterium | reverse complement strand
GTCTTGGGGTGCCGGTTTCGGTGGTTTCTTCCAGCAGCCTGATGGTAGAGGCTTCGTTGTAGTTGACCCTCAGGCTGGCGACGTCCAGGCGGCCTCGCTGCAGCTTGGCGCGGACAGTGGCGACGTACTCGTCTTTGGCCCGGATGGAGAGGACGATCCAGATGGCGGCGTACACCATGACCACCAGCGCAAGTTGCCGGATGCCCAGGTTCAGCCAGTTCGACAGCACGATCAGCAGCATGCCGCCGAGACCGCGGGCGAAGCGGTCGACAAAGATGTCTGTGAAGGCTTTGGTGCGATTGCGGAGTTCGAGGGGCAGGGGCAGGTACAGCAACTCCATTCCCGTGCGGTTGAAGGAGTAGCGAGTGGCGGCCTCGGCGAGGCGGGCGGCTCCGGTCGACCAGATGCCGGGCGCGAAGAAGGTGGCGACCGAGGCGAGCGCAATCGACACCGGCATGATCTGCAGGGCCCCGCCGACTCCGAAGCGGCTGACGATGAACGCGGTGAGGAAGAACTGCAGAACGAACGTGATGATGTTCAGCCAGAGACCGTAGAAATCGCCGAGAAATGCCGTGAGCTGGCGCTGGTCGCTGCCGTAGGCGATCTTGGCCATGGCATTGAACTGGAATTCGATGGTGACGTCGACGATGTAGGTCAGGGTGATGATGGCGATGATGATCTGCAGGTGCCGGTACTGCACGATGGCGTTTGAGACATCTCTGAAGGAGAAGCTCTCCTCCTCCTCAGCGCCTTTGGCCTTGTCGAGCGCGATGCCGGGCAGGCGGGTCAGCATGAGGAACGCGAACCAGGCGAGCAACACCAGAAAGGCGCTGGCCAGCAGCAGGTGTCGCGTTCCGATGATGTTGACCATCACGGCGGTGAACCGGCCGCCGAAGGCCGCTCCGATGACCGCGCCCACGCCGAGAATGCCATACAGGCGTTTTGCTTCGCGGGTGGAGAACACGTTGGACGCGATGATCCAGCCCTGAGAAACCAGTGTGATGCTGAACAGGCTGACGAAGGCGTTGAAGAAGTACAGCATCCACTCCCACTGGAACTGCAGGAAGTGCCAGATGAGGACCAGCATCCCGATCATGAAAAACGTGGCGCCATTAACTGCCGCGGTGAGTGAGGATCGCACAGCGACCTTCGTGTAGAAGTACGCCATCACGCCGCCTGCGGCCGCGATCAGGATGTAGAGGTATGGGAGGTCGTCGATGTCGAACTTGTGCAGAAACATCGCACGGGACACCGGCTTCAGAATGTAATAGGCAAAGAGGACAAGGACCAGGTACATGCCTATGCAGGCCAGTCTTGCGCCCTCGCCGGGCCGAACGTCGTAAAAGTTTCGAAGTAGGTTCCGCATGGTTCCCGCGCTGTTGGATGCCGGATACAATGGATAGTATCCCTCAAATGCCGGAAATGAGTCTGGAAGAGCAACTTAGCAAGATGGCCCGCGACTGGGACGACAGAGCCCGGGAGAACGCGAAGCACTACGTAGCCACGGGCAGGCAGGACTGGACCGACGAGGAATTTTATGCGTCGGGCGAAAAAGCGCTTGCCGAGCAGATTCGCAACGACATGATAAACATTTGCCAGGGCAAAGACCCTTCGCAAATGCGTGTCATTGAGATTGGTTGTGGAGCGGGCCGCATCACGCGCGCTTTGGCCGGATTATTTGGCGAAGTGCATGGCGTGGATATCAGTGCCGAGATGGCAGAGCAGGCCAGAAAGGGCCTGGCGGACCGACCCAATGCTCATGTTTATGTCAACAATGGCAAAGATCTGAGTGTTTTGCCGCCGGGTCCATATGATTTTGCTTTCTCTATGATCGTGTTTCAGCATATTCCCAGCCGTGAAGTCATTTACTCCTACGTCCGGGAAGTTGCCCGTCTACTTCGTCCTGGCGCTCTGTTCAAATTTCAGGTACAGGGCGACGCCAGCATCGAAACCACTCCGGATGACACCTGGCTTGGCGTTCCATTTTCAGATGCGGATGCGGTGGAGATGGCGAGTCAATGCGGTTTCGAGCCGCGCTACCGGCATGGCGCCGGAGAGCAGTATTTTTGGCTCTGGTTTTTCCGGCAGGGCTAATCGGAAGGGCGGGCAATTATCTGGACAGATGTATTGCCCGCGGCGTTTTCAACCTGTCGCCTTTTTAGAGCGCGTGGATTTTTTGCGGCGGGAAGCCCAATACTGCTTCATTCGTTCGGAAACCTGTTTGCGCTCCGAGGCAGACATGCTCTTACGCCCGCGGGTGCCGGTGCCCGAAACGGCTTCCAGAGACGCAATCATTTTGCTGAGCCGTTCGCGTTCCGCGTGGAGCTCCCCGAGTGCTTTCCAGAAATCCATGTATGTGACAGCTTACCGTATTGGAGGCCCTTAGTAAACGCTCCGAGCCTATTTTATGACATAAGGCCACTGAGACACAAAATGGTATCCGAGTCGCGGCAGCAGGAACCACATGGTTGCAGCAAGGATTGCCAGAACCAGGAAAAATACCGCCAGTACCTTGCCCCAGGGGAACGCCCGTCCTTCACGGTTCAACACCAAAAGGTAGCTCGCAAATATTCCGACAAAGTAAAGCACCACCATGGGGACAGAGAACAACATGAGGTTGAACACATCCGGAGTGGGAGTGATTACAGCAGCGATGATGACGATGATGAGAATCGCGTAGCGAGAGTGATTTAACAGAAAGGTGGGCGTGGTGATTCTCAGCAGCGTAAGCATGAAAATCAGAACGGGCATTTCAAAAACAACGCCGACCCCGAGTATCACGTTCACGAAGATGTCGGTGTACTCCGTGACGGTGATCATGGGCTGGATGTTGATATCTTTTCCAACGCCGAGCAGGAACGCCAGTCCGAACCGAAACGCAATGTAGTAGGCAAACAGCCCGCCAACAATAAACAGGCCAGCGGTGCTGAGCACGAATGGTGCCGCGAGTTTCCGTTCTTTTTTGTACAAACCGGGCGAGATAAATGCCCACGTCTGATACAGCACCCAGGGGGAGGCCAAAAACACCGATACCAGCAGCGGCATCTTGAACCACACGATCATGAATGCTTCCATGGGCGAGGTGAACACCAGATTGGGAGGGAATCCTAACTCGGTGAGTGCGGCCGCCGCCGGTTCCTGAACGATCCGCCAGATTCGCGGAGCGAACGCCATGGCGAGTCCAAATGCGACTGCCAGACCTATAAGTGCCCGGATCAGGCGTGTGCGCAGTTCCTCCAGGTGCTCGAGGAAAGACATCCGAAGCATGCCGTCGTCATCATCGTCCTCTTCCTCTTCAACTTTGGGAGGTTCGGGGGGTGGTGGTGGCGCTGCAGGTGACGCGGCCGGGACCAACGCCACAGGCGAATCCTGGACAGCGGATTCGCCACCATAGTGCTGGTGGTGGTAATCGTCCGGGTGCTCGTCCGGATACGAAGAGACAGGCTCGGCTCCGCCCGGCTGAGGCGGCGTAGTGGAGGGGGGATGCTGCTTGTTGTTTTCGTCAGGCATGCTCACTCAGTCAGGGCGACTGAACCTGCCCACCGGATCCGCCACGTTTGTGAGCGGTCCGGTGAAGCACTTCAGCCTTGGGCCGGCCGGAGCCGGGGAATCAGGATTTCACGGTTTCAGACGATGGCTGCGCCGGAGGGTGATCCCCTGCCGGTACGTCCGGGACGTTGGCCTCGTGATCTGAATTCGCCGCCGTCAGCGCGTCGTGGCTGCCAGTCAGCGATCCGTCGGTTCCTGCGTCAGCGCCCTGAGTTGCGGAAGCGCCTTCAGTGGAATGATCTTGCGCGGAGTAATCATACGATTCGGAACCATAGGCGCCGGAATCGTAATACGAATCGTAGTTATAGGTTTCGGCGTTGTAAGCCTGCGTTACTTCCTTCAACTCCGAGTCCCGCTCAATCGCGTGCATTTCGCGGTCGAACGTTGCTTTCAGCTCGCTCGAGGCGCGACGAAACTCCGTCATCGCCTTACCGATGGTGCGGCCCAGCTCAGGTAGCTTTTTAGGACCAAAAATCAGCAGCGCGAGGACGAAGATAAAAATGGTTTCCGGAATACCTAACGGACCCACGTTCTCCGCCTCCAGTAACAGAATCTGACGATGACTATCATAGCAGGACTGGGCGGAATACCGTCACCCGGCGGACTCCCAGAGGCCTTCGGCCCGGAGGTCACGGCGCAGATCGCCAGCGCAGTTCGCCGGGTAACCGAAGTCCCACCAGGGGTCGTTGCCAAAGCTTTCCCACACCCGAGTGGTGGTAGCGGTGAGGAGTTCTCCGAGTTTCTGGTCGGCTTCAATAACTGCCGGATCGGACTCGGCTTCAACCAGTCGGAGGATACCTCGAATGTCGAGGTCGTTACGATAATCTTCCAGTCCGAACTCGTAGCCGCGGCGTACTTCCTCCACAAAATCGGACCAGCGGCGGATCAGCCCGGCGCGTCCACCACGGACAATGTGGGCCGGGTAGCCATTGCTGTCGAGGTAATCCAGAATCTCCGTGTCTGTCATCGCTTCGCCTGTCTTTTAAAGTAAGATTCACCGGCCGCGGGGATAAAGAAGGTACGAATTGTTCGGTCCCGCTCGTAGGCTCCGAAGTAGCCTTTCTTGCGATCGAACTTTGTGACTACGCCGTCGCCGGGCCGTTTGGCTTCCAGAACCGTGGCGCTTGCAGCGGTGTCTCTTAAAGACTGAGCGAGCGCCAGGTACTGCTGTTTGGTGATGTTGCCGAACTCGTGGCCGTGTTTGGCGTAGTGGGCGTCCAGCAGGCGCTGACTGCGGAAGCCGGGACCGGCTGCCAGCAGGGTGACGGCAAGCAGTAGAAGAAGCGGGAGAACCCGGCGCGATATCTGCACTCTGGCCATTGTCCTCCCGCAGTGCATTAGAACAGGATTTTCGCCACCAGCACCACGACTCTGGGCTGGTTGCCCTGAGCCGGATCGAGCTGGCCGAAGCGGGTGTCCTGCACGCTGTTGGAGGCGATTCGTCCGAAGTACGGCTTATCGAATGCGTTCTGGAAGTCGGCGCGGAACTGGAACTTCACCTTCTCGGTGATGGCGAAATTCTTGTAGCCGCTGAGCTCCCAGCTCTGCAGGACGTCACTCCGGACGTCGGGGAAGCGTGTCGGGAAGTCGCGCAGGGTGAACGGCGCCTGCGCGGTCCTCGGGAAGATGGATGTGTCGAACCACGTGTCAAAGAACGGGTTGAACTCGTCGCGGCCCTTTGAGCGTGCCAGTTCGTCGCGCTGAGCGGAACTCAGCTTCGCGCTTTTAGCCACTGTCGGCGCAGCGTTCGGGAACGCGATTGGCTGACCGGAGCGGTAGATATACTGCGCGCTGAGATTCCAGCCGCCAAAGATGCCGCCGACGAGGCGGTTGGTGTGACTCATCCAGTGTTTGCCTTTGCCGAAGGGCAGTTCCCACGAAGTGATTGCGGACAAGGTGTGCGGGATATCGTACTCCACCAGGCGCTGCTCAAGAACAGTCTTTGTGAGGTCGTTCAGGTTGACGTTTTGCGCATTGAGGAGCGCCACGCTCTCCAGCGCCTTGGACCACGTGTACGAAATCTGGGCGGCGATGCCTTTCGAGAAGCGCCGCGTCGCTTTGGCCTGCAGAGAATGATAGTTCTGGCTTCCAATCGGGATATTAGAAATATTCACGCTGGAGAACTGGGGATACGCGAACAGGAGCTGCTGGCGGGGCACCGTTGTACCGTTGAACGCGGATCCTGGCAGCCGGCCGGCCATTGGGTTGGGCACCTGTGCGTTGAACCAGGCGGCGCGCTCGGCGACTGGCAGACGGGTGAGTTCGGCGGTTGGAATGAAGTTCAGGCCCGCACTGACCGGCAGCTTCTCTGTAAGGTTACCCACATAGGACGCGTCGAGCAGCCATGTCTTGATCTGATGCTGGATGCCGAACGAGAACTGCTGGGAGTACGGCAGGGGCCGTTCCAGGTACTGGGCGCCGACTGCCAGGCCGATGTTCGTCAGGAGGCCCTGCGAGGTGCCGATCGGCTGGAGCAGGCCGGTCGGGAACAGGCTGCGCGGGAACGGATCGGAGAGCGTCACCGCCGGCGTGATGTTGTTGTCGGTACTGGCGATGAGCGCAGTTGGCCGGCTGAATCCTGTGTCGGCACCCGAGGCATTCTGGCCAAGGTAGTAGAGACCCCATCCACCACGGATCACCCAGCCGTTGACCGGCTGCCATGCGACGCCGATGCGAGGCTGGAAGTTGTTGCGGTCCGGCGTGAACGCAAGCCGGTTGTCGCCGCTGGCGAACTCGATGCCGCCCTTCAGGGTCAGACCCTGCACCTGGGATGCGAGCGGGCTGGCAACGCTGGTGTTGAAGCCGCGCACCTGGCGGTTGTAGCGCTCTCTGATAGGCGCTTCATAGTCCCAGCGGAGACCAACATTGATGGTCACGTTGCGCGCGATCTTCCAGTCATCCTGGAAGAACAGAGCCCAGTAAGGGTTCTGGTAAGCCGGATCCATGTTGCGGTCGACAGATCCCGCGCTGGGGTAGCCGAGCAGAAACGTAGCGAGCGCATTGCCGCTTAGAGCGTCAGCGCGCTGCGGGTCGGCCTGCGTCCAGTTGCGATTGAATGTGTAAATGCCGCTGGCGGCTTCGGGCCGAATGGTGTTGGAGTTATACAGCCGGAACTCGCCGCCAAACTTCAGGAAGTGCTTCCCCAGATTTGCCTGTGCGTTCGGCTGCAGGGACCAGGTGTCCTGCGTCTCGTAGTTACTGGTGCGAGTACTGCCGAGCGAGCTGTAGTTATTACTTCCGAGGTTAAAGCGAGGATACTGCAGCGACGTGAACTGCGATACAAGCGAGTCGGGAAAGCCGAGCTGGCGGGGGTCGAAGTCCCTGCCAAAGGTGTTGCCGCTGAAGCCTTCATAGCGGGCAAGACCGGCGCGCACATTGAATACGAGCACGGGCGAGAAGGTCCAGGTCCAGTCGGCGCCCCAGTTGCGGGAGACGCGGGTGGACGGGTACTCGGTGGACGGCTCGGCCGCGTTGGTGCCCCACTGGACTCGGGCGAAGTTGGACCAGGGCGTCTGGCCGTATCGCCAGGAAACGCGGTGGTTGTTAGTGACGGTCCAGTCCATCTTGCCGAGCCACTGGTCGTACTCATTCTTAGAGCTGTTCACGAAGAGGTAATTGTTCTGGCCGTCGATTCCATCGGGCGTGCGGTTCGGTTTCGGGTAGAAGCTGGCGGCCTTCGCCGCGACAGGGTTGATCCGGTTCGCGGGAATGCGGTTGCCCGGGAATGGCTGACGGGGGTTCGTCATCGGATCATAAATGGCCACTTGCTGGCGCGTATTCGTCACCAGGCTGGAGAAGTCTCCTGTGAGTTCAGCCGCGGTGGGAACGGTCCAGATCTGGATCTGCGGATTGCGCTCGCGGAGCGCTTCCAGGGACAGCATGAAGAACAGCTTGTTTCGGCCGTTGAAGAGCTTCGGCAGCACGACCGGTCCGTCAACCGTAAAGCCGAACGTATTGTTCTTAAATTCAGGTCTCCGCACGTTGGCTGCGTTGGCCGAGTAGCCGTTCGAGTTCAGGTTGTCATTCTTAAGGAATTCGAACAGCTGCCCGTGCAGTTGATTGGTACCAGTTCGCAGAACCACGTTCGTGATGCCGCCGCCGGTGCGGCCATACTGCGCGTCGTACGAGTTGGTCTGAAGCGAAACTTCCTGAATGGCATTCAGCGCCGGCGCAAAGGAAGCACTGCGACTTCCGCGGACCGACGTGATGCCGTCGATCAGGGTGTCGTTTTCACCCGAGCGGCCTCCATTGATCGACACGCCGTTGATGTTGCCGAAAGCGTAGAGCTCAAACGAACCCCAGTAGCGGCTCGTCTTGGTGACGCCGGGTTGGGTGAACAGGAGCTGGTAGAGGTTGCGGCCGGAGGTTGGCAGATCGTTCACGTACTTCTGCTCCAGCGTGACGGAGCGAGAAGCGGTTTCGGTCTGCAGAATGGGGGCGTCGCCAGTGACAGTGATGGAGTCGCTGAGAGTCCCGACTTCGAGACGGATGTCGACGCGTGCGCGGTCGGAGCCGAAAAGCTCGAGCGCATTGCGGGTTGCAGTCTTAAACCCGTCCTTCTTAACCGACACGTCGTAGCGGCCGGGGTTTAGGAATCGGATGAGGTAAGTGCCGCTCTCGTTAGATTCGGCTTCGAAAAGGAGCTGGCGCTCTTCGCTGCGGGCTTCGACGCGCGCACCCGGTACGGGTGTGCCGGACGGATCGGTAACCACGCCGGTAACTGACGCTCGGAATTCCTGTGCTGCCAGCGGAAGCAGACACAGGACCAGGAGGGTGCTCCACAACCTGACGACGTTAGGCATATAGGAGATTGTAGGAGTTTTTGATTGCTTTTTGATAAACGTAGTCAGACTTACACCCGCAAGCAACCGGCACAAGCTTGGTATTGACTTGTTCTAGTTTACTAGTACACTGCAAATATGGCGGCAACGAAAGTCGAGTTACGGCTGGAGTTGAAGAGCGGCGTTCCGGTTTACAGGCAATTGATGGACCAGGTCCTCATTGCCGTTGCGTCTGGCGCGCTGTCTCCCGGGGATCAGTTGCCGACCGTACGCCAGCTTGCGGTGGATCTTTCGATCAACCCAAACACGGTGGTACGGGCGTACAAAGAACTCGAGATCCGGGGTTTTCTGGCGACCCAGCAGGGGACAGGAACCTTCATTACCAGTCAGCCCGTTCGAACGGATGAGGTACAGCGCCAGGAAAGGCTGTCGCGGATGGTCGCGGAGTTTGTGGCGCGGGCGTCCTCGGACGGGTACAGCGTTGTGGAGATTGCAGAGCGGCTGTCGGAGATATCCGGTGAAGCCGCGGTTCAAAGGAGCAAATAACTATGTCAGTGGTACCGATTGTTGCCTTCAAAAAACCGGGAACTGTCGAATTTCCGCTGAATCAACCCGTGAGTGCGGTGGGGCTGCTCGCCGGACTGTCCGTGCTCATGCTGGGCACGATTACGGCGATTTTGACCAGGACTCCGGCGTTCGCGGTGACCGCGTTCGCGCTGTGCTTCTACCTGATGTTCTCCATTAAGGTGGCGAAGCAATGGCAGAAGACGGCTGTGCTTCGCCTGGGCCGCTACCAGGGTTTGCGCGGGCCGGGAATGTTCCACGTCATCCCGGTCATCGACACCACCACCAAATACGTCGACCAGCGCATCCGAGTCACCGACGTGACGGCGGAATCGGCGCTGACGCGGGATACGGTTCCGGTGAACGTGGACGCGATTGTGTTCTGGGTGGTGTGGAACGCCGAGAAGGCGATTCTGGAGGTGGAAGACTTCACCTATGCCGTTTCACTGAGCGCCCAGACGGCGCTGAGGGAATCGATTGGGCGGCATGAGCTGGCCCAGATGATCACGGAACGCGACACCCTGGGCCGGGAACTGCAACGCATTCTCGACGAGAAGACAAACGGCTGGGGCATCACCGTACAGTCCGTGGAGATCCGGGATGTACACATCCCGCAGCAACTGGAAGACGCCATGTCGCGCCAGGCGCAGGCCGAACGTGAACGGCAGGCTCGAATTATCCTGGGCACCGCGGAGACCGAGATCAGCGAGAAGTTCGCGAAAGCTTCCGAGGTGTACATCAACAACCCGACCGCCCTGCATCTGCGCGCGATGAACATGTTGTATGAGGCCATGAAGGAGAAGGGATCGATGGTGATCGTACCGTCCACCGCTGTGGAGACGATGGGCCTCGGCGGACTGCTCTCCCTTGCGTCGATGAAGAAGCAGGAGCCCACTGTGGGATCGTAGAATTCATCATGACTCGCAGGCATTTGCTGACTGCGGCCGCGGCAACATCCGCGGCTGCGGTGCGAGCTCAGGACCCACGTCGCGCCGAGCCACCCCGCACCGATTTGTTCCCCGAGCTGAAATCACGCCGGAGTGAACCGAAACCCATTTCCACGGAAGAGCGGTTCGCGCGCATAGAGCGTGCGAAGCAACTAATGGCTGAGCAGAAGATCAACGCCATCCTTCTGGCCGGCGGCAGCACTTTGCAATACTTCACCGGAGTGCGGTGGGGCAACAGCGAGCGGCTGCTCCTGATGGTGCTTCCCGCCCGGGGCGAGCCGATATTCATCAGCCCCGCATTTGAGGAGGACCGCGCCCGGGAACAGATCACACTCGGCCTGGGGGCTCGCCAGCAGGTGTTCACGTGGCAGGAAGATGAGAGTCCGTACGACCTGGCCGCCGTTGCTCTGAAGGAGCGTGGGATCGCGACGGGCCGCCTCGGCGTCGAGGAGACCGTCAAGTTCGTGTTCAGCGACGGGCTCGGCAAGGCAGCCGCATCGGCCACCCTGGCCAGCGCTACCTCCGTGACGTCCGGTTGTCGAGGGGTGAAAAGCGCGGCGGAGTTGGCGCTGATGAAGTTCGCCAATCAGATTACGCTGCAGGCTTACGAAGCGGCCTTTGGCCGGCTCAAAGAAGGCATGACGAATGCCGAGTTTGGCGGGCTGATCGCCGGAGCACACGCGAAGCTCGGATTTCCAGGGTACGCGATGGTGCTGGTGGATGAATCGGCCGCACTGCCGCACGGTTCTGTGAAGCCCCAGCGCATCAAAGACGGCAGCCTCATCCTGATTGACGGCGGCTGCGCGGTGGAGAACTACCAGAGCGATATCAGCCGGACATTTGTGCTCGGCAAGCCCACCGACAAGATGAAGACGGTGTTCGACATTGTGTACCGTGCGCAGACGGCTGCGCTGAAGGCGGCCCGGCCTGGTCTGGCCTGCGAATCAGTGGATATGGCCGCCCGGAAAGTGGTTATCGACGCGGGATTTGGGCCCGGGTACAAGTACTTCACGCACCGGCTGGGTCATGGGATCGGGATGGACGGGCACGAGTGGCCCTACCTGGTAAAGGGGAACAAGCTTCCACTTGCGCCAGGCATGACGTTCAGTGACGAGCCTGGAATCTACATCCTGGGCGAATTCGGAGTACGGCTGGAAGACGACATGTTTATTACGGCGGGGGGTGCGGAGTTGTTTACGCCGCAGAGTTTGTCGCTGGAAAAGCCGTTCGGGCGGGTTTAGTTGCGAGTATTGGCTGGGCATCCTGGACACGTTTAGAACCATGGCGGCTGCCGCCCGGATAGTATCCTCGGATATTAGAAATACTATCCGTAGGTTCTATCCAATGCCGACCACGAATACAAAGCTGGCCAAAGCGCGCCACGTGTTCGCCAAACACGGCGGCATGCTCCGCACCAGCAAGGTGATTCGACTCGGCATTCACCCCCGAACGCTGTATGCACTCCGGGACTCTGGCGAACTCGAACAGGTTGGTCGCGGCCTTTACAGGCTCTCAACCGCGCCGCCACTCTCCAGCCCAGATCTCGTCCCCATTGCGATTCGAATTCCGCGCGCGGCCGTCTGCCTGATCTCCGCGCTCGCTCACCATGGCCTGACGACGCAAGTTCCCCATACCGTCGATCTTGCGCTTCCCAGCCATGCGCAGATCCCTAAGATCGATGGCATCCCGCTGCGCGTCTTCTGGTATTCCGAACCATCCTTCAGCGCCGGTATCGATTTCGTCACGATGGACGATGCGAGGGTCCAGATCTATTCGCCAGAGAAGACCATCGCCGACTGCTTCAAGTACCGGAACAAGATCGGCCTCGACATCGCAATTGAGGCGCTCCGTACCTACCGCGAGCGCACGCCAAAGCCGAACTTTCAGGCCATCGCCAGGTTCGCTCAAATCAATCGCGTCCAAAGAGTCATGCGGCCGTATCTGGAGGCCCTGCTGTGAGCGGTCGCGACGTGGGTGCTTCGGTCCGGCAGCGATTGCTCAACCAGTCTCGCGCCCAGGACCGTCCGTTCCAGGAACTCCTCCAGTACTTCGCCATCGAGCGATTCCTCTATCGTCTGGCGAAGTCTCCGTTTTCTGATCGGTTCGTTCTGAAGGGCGCGCTATTACTGACCGCATGGCGAGCACCTCTCTCGCGGCCAACCATGGACATCGATCTCGCCGGAAGAACGGGTAGCGAGTTGGACCACATCGCAGAGCTTGTCAGAACGGTGTGCGATGTAGCCTTGGAACCAGACGGCATCGAATTCAATCGCACTTCTATCGAGGTAAGCCGAATTAAGGAGGACACGGACTACGAGGGCGTTCGAGTCAGGTTCCACGCGACGCTTGCCAAAGCGCGAATTCCGATGCAGATCGATATCGGTTTTGGGGACGTCATTGTTTCCAGCACCGACAGAGGTTGAGTATCCAACGCTACTCGAATTCCCCGCGCCTGTCCTTCTGGCCTATCCCAGCGAAACCGTTATCGCCGAAAAGCTGGAAGCGCTCACCAAACTCGGCTTGCTGAACAGCCGCATGAAATGAAAGATTATTATGACCTCGCCCTCCTGTCCCGTAGTGATCTGAAAAGACTCGTGGCCGAGGTTCACCGGTTCGCATCACCAATTCTGTCCGCCGCTGTGGGCGAGACAACATTCAAATCTCGCTGGCCAGTGGGCGGGCCGTGGGGGGCTAAGACCTAAGATGAGCGCCCGGCAACCGCGCTGGAAGTCCACGCTCGCCTAAATCATTGGTGTAGATATTTTCAGAGTGGCACAAGAGCGGTAGAGAGGATCATGGCAATGATGCAGTCAGGAACACCTGCGGGCAAAAGCTGGAGGACGAAACGTGTGGAAGTCTAGATGGCCAACGCTCAGAGTCCGTATCGACTCCATCCTTGACTTGAGGCCGGTGCTTATTTCCGAAGAAGCACCGGCGATTCCCAGCATGACGAGTATGGAACAGGGCCCGTATTGCTTCGCCACGCGCAAGCCGTGGGTGAGGACATCAAGCTCCTCAGCAAATGTGACATGCTTCCTGATTCGGCCCTGGCATGCGTTAAGCGGTTCGAAAAGGAGTGGGACGACGTAGTCAAAGATGCTGTTGGTGGACTTGCAACTCCACAACTCTTGACTCGACTGGCGCTGTTCCGAGGCGAGTTCACTCAGCTTATGGCTGACACCGAAGCAGTCGGGCGCAGTTTGGTTGCCCGCGCCTTCGCACCCCTGTAGCGCAGCATCGTGGCCGACCCGGAAATCAGGAGGAAATGGGAGGCCGCCTTTGAATCGCGGGAACCCGCCTGCGAAAAGCTCGGGGCCTGCCATTTACTGCTGCACGGAATCTGGGCGCTCAAGGTGGACGCAGTGGGCGAGCGAACCGACCTCGTGTTAAGTTGTCCGTTAGATCCTGGAGAGTCACAAGCCGCCGCGGAGTCTTGACACTCACCGAGTGGAAGAAAGTTGATGAAGCAAAACAGGAAGCGAAAGCAGAGGAGGCATACAAGCAAGCGAAGCTTTACTCTGCGGGCAGCCTCTATGGGGTTGAGCTGGAGTTAACCCGATACCTGGTGTTGGTTTCCAAAGACTATCTCCCAAAACTGGAGCCTCGCAGAGATGGGAAATACGTCTATCACCATATCAATGTGGCAGTCACGCCGAGTCGCCCATCAGATGCCGCTCGTCGTTAGATACGGACGAATCGCTCTACGTCAAACTTCATTGCATGGCGAGCGACGCGGGATTTGCCTGGCTACAAGTACTTCACGCACCGCCGGCTGGGTCACGGGATCGGGATGGACGGACACGAGTGGCCCTGCCTGGTAAAGGGGAACAAGCTTCCACTTGCGCCAGGCATGACGTTCAGTGAAGGAGTTTGTCGTTGGAGAGGCCGTTCGGGCGGGCTTAGTTTTGGGTATTGGCTGGGACGCAGGGACTCGAACCCCGATACGCAGATCCAGAGTCTGCAGTCTTACCATTAGACGACGTCCCAGTAACGCGTCACAATTCCCATTATACAACGGGCTCGGCCGGATTTGTTGCGTCTTCACTAACATTTTCAGGCGTAGTGACCGCGGCAGGGGCGGAGCGGGCCCGGCACGCGTACTGCACCAGGTATCTCTGCCAGCCGAGCCGCCGGGCGGGTGCAGCGAACTGCTCGGCCCACAGCTTCCGAAGTTCGTGTGTCAGACGCTCCGCTTTTGCGGCGAGCCGGGCCCGTATCCGTTCCGTACGCGGGACCTCGGCGAGCATGCCGGAGGTTACCACCGAGTCGTTCATGTCGCCCAGCAGTGTCTGTAACCGGCGCAGAAGTTCGATCTTTGTATCGAGAGAGCGTCCGTAAGCGGGCCGAAGTAGCTCGAGGGTATAGCGGAAACGCTTGGTCAGCAGCCGGAATCCGTGCAGTTCTTCCCATGACCGGCCGAGCTGCAGGGCCGTGTCGCCCACCGCGAAGTAGTCCTCCACCAGTTCCGGCATCTGTCGACGCAGATTGGCCTGCACCGAACGCTTCCCACGCCAGAGCTTTCTCTCGCTTTTCTTCGCGGAGTTCGAGCGCTCCAGCCGATCCTTCCAGCGCGCCGCGAGGTCCTCTGAGCCAAGTTCCCTGAGCACTGTGGCCAGTGCCGTCTGAGCTTCCACACGGCGAGCGGCGAGGATCCGGTACGCCCCCGATTTTGCTCCCACCAGTTTCAGGGCAATGTCGTAGTTGCGAAGGTCACCGGCGGGCGTCATCACCGATTTCAGATCGGATCGCACCTGCCGCACGCCTTTCGGCCGAAAGAACTGCGCAAAAAGCCGAATACTCTGCTGGAAGCGTCGAATGCCCACGCGCATCTTGTGTACGGCGTCTTCATCAGGATCGTCGGCAGCTTTCCGGATCCCCCGGGCGGCACCTTCCAGCAGCGCCATAGTCTCACTGACACCGAACTCCCGCATTGTAGCTTCGGGGCTAATCATGCGCGCGGCCTTTCTACCGTAAGCGGTACTTCATAGCATTGGGAAAACAGCGGCGCGACTCGTTCGGCTGCCCAGTATTCCAGCCCGAGGTCGCCGTGTCCTTTGATGCTTAGCGTGGCACCTGCGCTTGTAAGGTTACAGGACACTTCATCCACGCGGTGCTGCTGACTGCTGTTCAGTGCAACGGCGAGTCGCATCAACGGAGTCAAAAGAGTCACCACACGCCGCTGCTCCGGTGGAAGATTACGAAAACTCTCATGACGATTCTGAGGCATGGAGCGCCGGTGATAGCGGCAGACCAGCGAGATGAGCTTCCTTTCCTGCGCTGTAAAACCTGGCAGATCCGAGTTGCCGACCAGATACGCGGAATGTTTGTGGTGGCCTGTGTCACTGACGAAGTGCCCCAGGTCATGCAGGTAGGAGGCGGCTTGCAGGAGTTTCCCGGTTTCGGGCGGAAGGCGGTGGAGCGGATGCAGGGCATCGTACAACTCAGAGGCCAGGAATGCGACATGCCGCGCGTATTTAATGTTCACGTGGTACTTGCGGCACATGTCCTCAACAACGTGGATCTGCTGCCTGGAGAGACGGGTGAGTTCGCGGCCGACACCGCGCGCGTTCAGATCAGCGATAACGCCGTCGCGCACGCCAGCGCTGCAGTAATACATGCTGTCCAGGTCCAGCGACTCCAGAACGCGGAGGAACACACCGGCGCCAGCCACAATAATCTCAGCCCTCCGTGGGCCCACACCGTTGACGCGTCGCCGCATGCTGAGATCGCTGGTCGAGAGCTGCTTAAAAAGCTTGCGAATCTGCCCGACTTTCGCTTTCTTTCGGTCGGCTGCATCGCGTTCGGAACGGTCGATATGATTTACCGCGCTCACGATCGCCGCCGCTGTAGCGGAAGTGGCAATGACACGGTCGAACTTCAGTCCGTCCAAAGCGCGAAGCACAGGCGCGAACTTATCTTCGATGAACTGATCCAGCTGCCGAAGCTCGATTGGTTGCGGAGGATCATGGCGAAGGAACACCTCTGTAAGACGCACAGCGCCGAGCGGCCTGGAGATACCTTCATCGAGCTCACCGTTGCGGCTGACGATAAACTCCGCGCTGCCTCCGCCAACGTCGATGATGAGCACGCGGGAGTTGGGCTGCGGCCAGCGGCACTGAACGCCCTCGTGTATCAGGCGCGCTTCTTCCTGACCGGATATCACTTCGACTGTCGCGCCGATGGCAGCCGATGCGCGCTCCACAAACTCGGCTGCGTTACCGGCATCGCGAACAGCGGCTGTAGCCACGACGCGTACCCCAATCACGTCGAGCTTCGAGTAGGTCGCCTGCATGCGAGTGAGCACCGCGCAAACGTTGGCGATGGCGTCCTCGCTGATGCTGCCGGTTTCGAACACGCTGGCTCCAAGCCTCGTGACCTCACGGTCAGCGGCAAGAGTAAGCCACGGTGAGCCTGGAATCACATCCGCCACCAGCAGGCGCACCGAGTTGCTGCCAATGTCCACCGCTGCGTAGCGAGCCATGCATAAATTCTAACTGGCCCGTTACATACACCCCATGGACTAAGGTTTTATTCAGCTCGCATTGCACTAAACCCCAGACTGCATCCGCCGATAGAACTAACAGCGTGACTTCAATATCAATCTTCGCCTGTGAAGCCCAGCCCATCATGCTCGATGGACTGCTGCGGGTCATTACGTCGAGTCCGGATTTGCTGCTGACAGGAGCCGCGCAAGACCTCGAAGCGGCTTTGCCCGAAATCATTCAGACCACCCCACGTGTGTTGATACTTGGGCAGCCACCCTCTTCCAGGTCGGTGTTGCCGCTGCTGGCGCGTGCCAGGGAAGCGGATGTGAAGTCGAATATCGTGCTGTGGGTGAACTCGACAACCGATGTCGATTCGTTCCGCGCTCTCCAGATGGGTGCTCGCGGCGTGATCTCGCGCATGCTGGGAGGCGAGCAACTGATGGAGTGCATTCGCGCAGTCGCTGCCGGCAATGTATGGCTGGAGAGTGCCCCGGACCCTCGTCCTCATATGTCGGCGCACACCGGGGCGTTTCGCATTACACCCCGCGAGCGGGAAATCGTTGAACTGGTATGCCGCGGCATGAAGAACAAAGAAATCGCGGCCGAAATGTGCATTACGGCAGGAACCGTAAAGGTGCATCTGATGCACGTCTTTGAGAAGACCGGTCTGCGTGACCGCTTTCAGCTCGCACTGCGAGGCCGCCAACTCTTGGGCGCACCGGCCGAGGCTCCGACCGAACGCGAGTACTGGGCCGGCCGATACGAAGCACTGAGGGCGTAAGCAATGGGCGCGAGCGCAATCGCACCGCCACAAACTCACAGCGCCGCCTCGACGGGGTCCATGGTTTGGCTTCCGTCGTACTGCGATCTGCTGCTCGGCGCACTGGTCCTCTGGTTGTTTGCACAGGATCCTGGCTGGGGCCGGCTCATGATGGACGGCGACACGGGCTGGCACATTCGCACCGGAGAGTGGATCCTGTCTCACGGCGCAGTTCCACAACAGGATCTCTTTTCGTTTTCGCGCCCCGGGGCTCCGTGGTTTGCATGGGAGTGGCTTAGCGATGTGCTGTTTGCATCGCTGCATTCGGTCTGGGGCCTTAGCGGCGTTGCTGTCGTCTGCGGTATTGCGCTTGCCGGCGCGATTGTTCTGCTGATGCGGCAAATGGCCTGCTCGGGCGCAAACGCGTTTGTGGCCATCGTGCTGGCGGTGATCTCGGTCGGCGCTTCTTCTGTTCACTATCACGCACGCCCACACGTATTCACTCTTCTGTTCCTCGCGCTGGCTGGCAATATTGTCACCGCCGATCTGCGTCATCCCTCCCGGTGGTTGTGGTTTCTGGTCCCCCTGATGCTGGTCTGGACGGGGCTGCATGGCGGCTTTCTCGCGCTGATCGCGTATCTGGCACTGACAACCGCGGGGCTTGTGGCGGAGAGCGTCAGAGGCCTTCGAAGCTGGCACTGTCCGCTCCGTTATGCGGGACTGACCGCGGCTTGCGCAGCGGTTACGCTGATCAACCCTTACGGCATCGGTCTTCATACACATATTGCGGAATATTTACGGTCGAGTTTCATAGCTGACCTGATTCAGGAATTCCAGTCGCCAAGCTTCCGGTCGGAAGCGAGCTTTCAGTTTGAATTGCTGTTGTTTGCCGGCATCGGTTGCTCGGTGCTGTCGTTGTGGCGTGGGCGCATCGCGCCGGTTCTGCCGGTACTCTACTTCGCGCACGCCTCGCTCGGCGCGGTACGACACGTTCCTTTGTATGTGCTTGTGGCGGTGCCTGTGATCGCCGTGGAGCTCACCGAATTATTGCGGCGATACAACGCCGCCTCCAGGCCGAAGTCGCTGGCACGGGAGTTAGACAAGATAGCCGCCGACGCGGCTGCGAATTTCCAGCGCGTTTCACCATGGGCATTAGTGCTGGCACTTGGCGCCGTAGCTGCCACACCGAGTCATCTATGGCCGCATGACTTCGCTCCGAAACACTTCCCCACGGAAATGGTTTCTAAGTGGGGCGGACACTTAGCCTCGTCCAGGTTACTTACTTCAGATCAGTGGGGAGATTACCTGATCTATCACCTGTATCCGAAGGTGCGCGTCTACATTGACGGCCGCAGTGACTTCTACGGCGAACGCATCGGCAAAGAATATCTGGCGATGCTTCAGCTGGACGGGAAATGGCGCGAATATCTGGATAAAAACCAATTCGATGCGGTACTTGCACCTGTGTCCTGGCCCCTCTGCTCCGCGCTTCGCATGTCGCCCGAATGGCGGGAAGCGGCGGCCGATACGAAAGCCGCTTTGTTTGTTCGGCGCACACCTAAACTTTAACTCACAGCCGAGTTACCACTTAGACCTAATGTTACTCGTGAACCATGCCGAAGGTAGTAAGGGAGAGCGAGTGAGTGGCAGATACCGAGCCACCATTCGCCGCGAACGCTGACCATGGATCGCCGATTTCTTACCGTACTGGGTCTGAGCCTGTCACTGGCACTGGTTGTGTCGCTGGTCTTCTACCAGTTCGTGGCCAGCCGTGAGCCCGTCAAAGCCGAAGCTGTCACAACGAAAGACCTCGTCGTGGCGGTTAAGCCGCTGTCGATTGGCGTGACGATCAAGGCCGAGGACCTGAAGATAAACAAGGTGCCCGTAAGCCAGTTTCCCAAAGGCGCGTTCACCAAAGTGGAAGAGGTAATCGACAGGCCGGTGATCAGCAATGTGCTGATGGAAGAGCCTGTGCTGGAAGGGCGGCTTGCGGCACGCGGCGCCGGCGTTGGACTCGCGCCCGTGATTCCGGTCGGTATGCGTGCCGTTTCAGTTCGCGTTACCGATGTCGCCGGTGTGGCCGGATTTGTACTGCCCGGGCTGCGGGTGGATGTGCTGGTGACGGGACATCCGCCGAACTCTCAGGAAACTATTACCACTACGTGCCTGCAGAACATTCTGGTACTGGGCGCCGGGCAAACGATTCAGACCGACGGACGCGGCCTGGCCATTCAGACACCGACAGTGACGTTGCTGGTCACGCTGGAACAGGCGGAGAAACTGACGTTGGCGGGCAGCCAGGGCAGCGTACAGCTGGTTCTCCGAAACAGCGGCGATCAGGAAATGCAAAAGACGTCGGGAAGCGAGCTGAGCGCGTTGTACCGTACTTCGGCTCCGAAGCCGGTTGAGGCGCGTCCCCGTCCCGCCGTGCAGCCCAGGCCGAGGCCCGCGCCTGTAGCAGTGGCCATTGCGCCTCCTCCGCAACCACCGGCCATTCCTCTCACAGCGGAAGTGATCGTGATTCGCGGCAATATCCGCAGCGTTGAGACAGCGCCTTCGAAGGGCAACTAAGGATGAAACAACTCACAGCTGCGGTACTGTTGCTGGCTGCCGTATCACCGATGCTGGCCGAAGCGCCGGTTGCCGAAGACCTGCGGCTGACCATCGGGAAAAGTGTTGTGATGGACTTTGAGACAGACATCCGTCAGATCTCAACCAGCGACCCCACGGTGGTGGATGCTGTTGCGGTGTCGACCAGGGAAATCCTGCTGCATGCCAAGGGCGTCGGCGTTGGCACGGTTGTCGTGTGGTCGCGCAAAGGAGACCGCGCCATCTACGCCGTAACGGTAGAGCAAAACCTGGATCCACTTCGTAAGCTGCTCAAAGACACATTCCCCACCGACGAAATCGTGGTGAACAACAGCCGCGATGCCATCTCGCTGACTGGACGCGTGGCCACCAAAGACGTCGGCGACCGTGCCGTGGCTCTGGTCACTCCGTTCGCCAAGAGTGTAGTAAACAACCTGCAACTTGCGCCGCCTCCGATCGAAAAGCAGATTATGCTGCGGGTGCGGTTCGCCGAACTGAACAGGCGCGCCACGAAGCAGTTTGGAATCAACCTGGTCTCCACTGGCATGGCAAACACGATTGGGACCATCAGCACGGGGCAGTACGGCGGACCCAGAGTCAGCACGTTGAAGGGCAGCATCCCGGGCAATCTGGAGGGAGCTTCGGCAGACTTCACCGTCGGCGACATGCTGAATATCTTTGCCTTCCGGCCCGATTTGAACCTCAGCGGATTTCTGAAAGCGCTGGCCGGTGAGAACCTGTTGCAAATCCTGGCCGAACCCAATCTGGTCACCACCAACGGACGAGAGGCGAGCTTCCTCGTCGGCGGTGAGTTTCCCGTTCCGGTGCTGCAGGGCGGAGGCAACGCGGGCGCTGTCACGATTCAGTTCCGCGAGTTCGGCATTCGATTGACCTTCACTCCGACCATCACTCCAAACAACACAATTAAGCTGTACGTGAAGCCGGAAGTCTCCACAATCGATGTGAACAATGGAGTGTCGGTTTCGGGCTTTCTGATTCCTGCCCTTTCCACGCGTCGCATGGAGACAAATGTGGAACTGGCAGAGGGCCAGAGTTTCGTTATCGCAGGTCTGATCGACAAACGAGTGCAGGACACGGTCAACCGGATCCCCGGGCTCTCCAGTATTCCCCTGATCGGCCAGCTGTTTAAGAGCTACGACAAAAGCAAAAACGATTCGGAGCTGCTGGTTATCGTTACGCCGGAGTTCACACAGGCCATCCCGCGCGGCGAGCCGTTGCCGATGCCGGTTATGCCGGAACCGTTCCTTGAGCGGCTCAAGACTCCGGAGCAGAAGCAACAGTCGAAGAAGCGGAGCGCGCCTGAGACGAAGAACGCCGAATCGAAGAAGCCCGAGCCTAAGCTGTCGGATTCGCCTGCCGCAAAGGCTGCGAAGGGTTACCGAGGCGTGCCGCTGCTGTGGAAGAAGAAGGGTTGAGTGCCGTGTCTCATCCAAATCATCTTCGCGCTTTATTGATCTGCCCGGGCCGTGAGTTGTCTCAAAAGTTCGCAGCCGCGGGCGCAGAGCACAAGTTCTTCGACATCGTAGCTGAGTTGCAGAACTATCCCTCGGCAGCGCCGCTTGAGATCCGGATGCGGCAGCTTCGTCCCGAAGTCCTGCTGGTGGACGTTGCATCCGACCTCGCGTCGGCAACAAAACTCATTCAGCAGATTGTGGAAGCCCTGCCAGCGATCCCTGTAGTCGGCCTGCACCTCACCAGCGATGCAAGTGCGATTCTCACGACCTTGCGCGTTGGGGCCACGGAGTTTCTGTTTGCTCCGTTCGATGTTTGTTCGCAGGAAGCCGCGGTAACACGGATTCGCAAACTTACCGATCCCACCGGCGGAACGGAACGCCAGCGGGGGAAAATAGTCGCCTTCACCAGCGCCAAGCCCGGGGCTGGCGCTACCACTCTCGCCGTGCAGACGGCAAGGGCTCTGCGCAAAGGAGACCGGCGTCGGGTGCTCCTTGCGGATCTCAACATGACCGGCGGTTCGGCTGCGTTTTGCCTGGGCGTGGTACCTGCCGCCACCATCGAACCGTTGCTGGTCAGCGGCACACGGATAGACCACGGCATGTGGTCGCACGTTGTGGAGACCGTGGACGGAATCGACGTGCTTGCCGCACCGGAATTGCCGCTGTCCGGTCCGGCCGATGCCGGTCAGGTGGCACACGTACTGGATCATGCACGCGGGCTCTACGAGTGGATTGTGCTGGATCTGCCCTGTGTGTTTGAGCGCCTGACACTGGGGTGCATTGCCGAAGCGGACCGCGCATTTGTGGTGAGCACGCCGGATCTGGCGAGCCTTCATATGACGCGGCGCGCCGTGAAACTGCTGCGGCAGTTTGGATTCGACGCCACACGGTTCGGCGTGCTGCTGAACCGGATGGAAGATCGCACAGACCTGACCAGCGCGGAACTGAAGAAGCTGTTCGACTGCGATGTGGATCGCGGCCTTCCGCTCGATCCATCGAACATCGGGGCGTCGCTGCTGAAGGGCGTGCCCCTGGTCTCAGGTCCGTTTGGTAAGGCCATTGAGGGCCTTGCTTCAAAGCTGATGACCGTGCTCGGGGACAACGCTGTTGTGGCACCCGATGCAACCCGCGGCGCTTCCCCCGCGTGGTCACGGGTGTAAACGGAACAGGAATTTATGTTGCCAACTTTTGAAACAAAACCGAATGGCCAGGTCTCATGGGATCAGCGGCTGATGAAGCCGGGTACAACTCCGCGGGGCAACATGAAGCCCGAATATCAGGAGTTGAAGTTCACCCTTCATCGCAAGCTGCTGGATCGCATCAATCTGGAGGCCCTGGCGTCGATTGACAACCAGCGTGTGCGTTCAGAAGTACGTCAGGCCGTTATTTCGCTGATCGACAGCGAACCAACCTTGCTGAGCGCAGCCGAGAAACAGCTCATCACCGATGAAGTACTCGACGAGGTGTTCGGGCTCGGGCCGCTGGAACCGCTTCTGCAGGACCCGACAGTATCGGACATCCTGGTCAACGGAAGTAAGCAGGTCTACGTGGAACGCAAAGGCCTGCTGGAAATGACGAACGTCATCTTTCGCGACGATCAGCACCTGCTGCGAATCATTGACAAAATCGTTTCTCAGGTCGGTCGCCGCGTGGACGAGTCGACCCCGATGGTGGATGCTCGTCTGCTGGACGGATCGCGTGTCAACGCCGTTATTCCTCCCCTGGCAATCGATGGTCCACTGATGTCGATTCGCCGCTTTGCACAAGACAAGCTGATGGCGCCCGACCTTGTGGACCGTAAGGCGATGACCCCCGGGATGATGGAGCTTCTCGAAGCGGCCGTAAAGGCCCGGCTCAACATTATCGTCTCTGGTGGTACCGGGTCCGGTAAGACTACGCTGCTCAACGCGCTGTCGGCGTTTATCAACCCGCGGGAACGCATAGTCACCATCGAAGATGCGGCTGAACTGCAGCTCAAGCAGCCGCACGTGGTGCGCCTGGAAACACGCCCACCGAATCTGGAAGGCACCGGCGCCGTTCGTATCAGAGAGTTGCTGATCAACAGCCTGCGTATGCGTCCTGACCGCATCATCGTCGGTGAGGTCCGTGGCGGCGAATGTCTCGACATGCTGCAGGCGATGAACACCGGGCACGACGGATCGCTCACGACGGTCCACGCGAACAGCCCACGCGACGCGGTGTCGCGCCTGGAAGTAATGGTCTCGATGGCTAACGCGAACATGCAGCTTGTGTCGATCCGACAGCAGGTTGCAAGCGCCGTTCACCTGCTGGTGCAGGCAGCGCGCCTCAGCGATGGTTCGCGCCGAATTATGAGCATCACGGAAGTGACCGGCATGGAAGGCGAAATGATCACGCTTCAGGACATCTTTGTATTTGAAAAGCACGGCCTGAGTCCTGAGAACAAGGTGCTTGGACGATTCGCCGCAACGGGTATCCGTCCCAAATTCTACGAGAAATTCCTTTCGGCCGGTATTCGTCTCCGCGCCGATGTCTTTGACGAAGAACTCGAGGTCTGAAACCGATGATGATCCTGATCGGCGTGTTCGTGCTCGTGTTTGCAACGAGCGTAATTGCGTGGTTCGCGATGTCGAACGCTGCCCGCAAGTCGGATGTCGACAAGGTCCGCGCGCGACTTGAAGCCACGCCCGAAAAGAAGTCGAAGGGGAGCGGCAAGGTCGCTCTGTTTGAGGTAGAGGAGAAGCCAAAGGGCAACCTGATTCCGCGGCTGATGGAGAAGTACGACATCCCCGCGAAGCTGAAGACGTTGGGAGAGCAGGCCGGCACCCGGGTGGATCCGGTAAAGTTTGTGCATATCTCGCTGGGCTCGTTTTTGCTCGGATACTTCATGGTGTATTTCCTGCTGCCACCGAGCTTCGCTGTAATTGGATTGCCGGTGGCCGCCCTCTTCGCCGCGGTTCCGACTTTGAATCTGATCCGGAAGCGCGACAAGCGTCTGGGTGCATTTGAAGAAGTATTCCCCGATGCGCTGGAGTTCATTTCACGGTCGATGCGCGCGGGTCACGCATTTTCGGTGTCTCTGGAGATGATTCACAAGGAGTTTCAGGATCCCCTTGCAGGCGAGTTCCGCCGAGCCTTCGAGGAACATAACCTTGGGTTGCCGCTGGAAGTCGCGCTTCAGGGAATGGCTCGACGCATACCCTTGCTTGACGTAGGTTTCTTTGTTTCGGCCGTACTCCTGCAGAAGCGTACCGGCGGCAATCTGGCTGAGA
Organism: Bryobacteraceae bacterium; assembly: GCA_034408745.1. Classification (GTDB taxonomy): domain Bacteria; phylum Acidobacteriota; class Terriglobia; order Bryobacterales; family Bryobacteraceae; genus JAWXCM01. Next base: position 28,522 of record JAWXCM010000428.1, on the reverse strand, counting down.
TTCTCGACAAACTGGCGTACGTGATTCGGGAGCGTTTCAAGCTTCGGGGGCGAATCAAAGCAATCGCGGCGCACGGGAAGATGACGGGAACGGCGCTCACATCAATCCCGCTTGCCGTCGGTGCGTTGATGTTCTTCGTTAATCCGGACTACGTGAAGTTTTTCGTGAACGATCCGACAGGAAACATCATGATTGGCGGAGCGATCGGGATGCAAATCCTTGGCTACATGATCATTCAGAAGATCGTAAAGATCGAGGTTTAAAGTCCATGCTGCCCTTAATAATATCTGTGGGGATGTTCCTGCTGCTCGTGATTGCGAGCACGTTCATCGGTATGAAGTACTGGGCTAAACCCAGGGAGACCATGGAACGGGTTAAGGGTGAAGTGCCGCAGGCCACACTTCAGGAACGGGCAGCCGCGCACCCGAGCCTCGCATTGCGCGACGTGCTGCTCAAGCTGGGCAACATCCTTCCGGCCAGTCCGCGGGACGTGACCATCGTCCAGCGCAGCCTCATCCGGGCGGGGTTCCGGCAGGACAACGCGTTGCGTGCGCTCTACGGAGCCAAGATCGCGATGGCAGTAGTCATGCCAGTAATAGCGACCTTCGTAGTCGGCCAGTCAGACGCCGATCCTACTTACAAGGCAGGCATTATTGTGGCGGCCGCGGCACTCGGCTTCTTCCTCCCCAATGAATATGTCCAGGTGAAGGCGCGCCGGCGCCAGAAAGAAATTAATAAAGGTCTGCCGAATGCACTCGACCTGATGGTAGTGTGCGTGGAATCCGGTCTTGGCCTTGACCAGGCTATCCTCCAGGTCGCAAAAGAATTGCAGCACGCGCATCCGGAAATCAGCGAAGAGTTCGGTTTAGTGAATTTAGAACTAAAAGCTGGCAAAAGAAGGGTGGAGTCTTTGCGCAATTTGGTCGAAAGAACTAATGTGGAGGAGCTGAAAAAGCTGGTGGCGGTTTTGATCCAGGCCGACCGGTTCGGCACCGGTGTCGCGCAGAGCCTTCGTGGGCACGCCGACTACATGCGGGTGCAGGCCCGGCAGACTTGTGAGGAGAAGGCCGCCAAACTGGGCGTTAAGCTCGTCTTCCCGATCTTTTTTTGTATTCTGCCCGCGCTCTTCGTGGTTACGGTAGGTCCGGTGATTGTGCGAATCACCCGGGATCTCCTGCCGATGCTGCAAACCGTCTGAGCAGGGTGTAACAGGGGCAAACTGCGGTTGCGAAAGCAAACCGCATAACCGGGCCACAAGAGCCCACGAGGAGAGAAAACATGGACACCACAATGATTCGCATCGTTTGCGCCGTTATCGCCATTGCACTGCTGGGCGTTATCGTGCTTCGCCGCCGCAACAAAGCCACCGACTAACTTTGCGGGCAGCTTCGGACACGCGGAAAACAACTTTCAAAATTAGCGGGCATAAAGACCCGCAGTCTGGTATCGGCCCGGACCGGCCGCAGAGTTCGGTTCGGGCCCCTCACAATCCTATGAACAGCAGAAGAATTGCAACCGGGACGATCATTCCGCTCCTCGTCATGGCGCTTTGCGTCTGTACCGCCACATATGGCGCCACATTCGGCCGAGTCGTGGCTATCGGTGGGCAGGCGTCCGACCTCGCGCTGGACGAAGCAAGGGGCGTGCTCTACATTGCCAATTTCACGGCAAACCGCATCGAAATCATGTCGCTGAAGGACCACACGATTCAGCGTTCGATGAATGTCGCCGCGCAGCCGGGGGCCCTGAGCCTGTCCCCCGACGGCCGCTATCTGCTGGTGGCACATTTCGGCAACTACCAGGCGCCGGATTCACCCAACAATGCCCTGACCCTGATCGAGCTGAACACGGCGCAGCGGCAGACCTTTGGACTCGGCGCTCCTCCGCTGGGAGTTGCGTTCGGAGTCGATGGCCGTGCACTGGTGGTGACTTCAACTGAGTTCCTGTCGTTTGATCCTGAGACTGGCGCGACCAACTCAGTGGGTACAGTCAGCGGTGTGGTTGCCAATGCCCTCCCTCAACCGCCGGCGACAGCGCCTTCACAGATTGTCGCTACTTCCCTTGGTACCTCGGCCGACGGTGTCTTTATCTACGGCGTAACGAATACTTTCGAATTTCAGTACAATTCTTCAACCGGAATCATACGCGCTTACAACTATACGTCTTCGCCGCAGCTTGGCCCACGGGCTCTCAGCGTCAACCGGGACGGTTCTGTGTGGATTGCAGGCTGGTCCCTGAACGACGCCAATTTCAATTTGATATCGCAGATTCCAAACGTCACGGGCGCGCTGAACATCGGCACCGTCCAGCTGGATTCGGGACGTAATTTGCTGTACGGACAGTACGACGAAGTGAACAGCACGCGCGGTCCTAACCTGATAATGGCCGACGTTCCCAGTCTGACAGTTCGTGAGCGGTTCAACCTGATTGAGAACTTGTCGGGAAAGAGCCTCATGTCGGCTGACGGCAACAACATGTACGCCCTCTCAGAAAGCGGCGTGACGGTGTTCCCGGTGGGACAACTCGGCCAGTTCCCGCGCGTTCGTTCAGAAAGCTCGCAACTGCTGTTCCGGGGAAACAACTGTGAACGCTCCGCGGTGGTTCAGGAGATCGTGATCACCAGCGACGGGGGTCCCGCGGACTTCGTCCTGGTAAGCGACAACCCCGATGTGCAGGTGTCTCCATCGCGGGGCACAACTCCCGCCGCAGTCCGCGTGACCGCCAATATGGCCGCGTTTTCCGGCAATAAGGGGACCACATCGGCGAAGGTCGATGTGCTGTCGGCGGCGGCGATCAATCAGATTACGCCCGTCGATGTGCTGGTCAACTCGAAGGAACCCGACCAGCGCGGCAGCGTGGTTCCGGTGGCCGGCAAACTGGTGGACATCCTCGCGGACCCGACGCGCGACCGGTTCTTTGTGCTGCGCCAGGACACCAACGAAGTGCTGGTGTTCGACGGTGCCAACTTCCTCCAGACAGCGTCACTGCCCACGTTCAACACGCCGAAGTCAATGACAATCACCTTCGACAGGCGATGGCTGCTGGTTGGCTGCGACAATTCGCAGCTGATTAACGTGTACGACCTGGAGACACTGACTCAGTCTCAGCCCATTCGCATCGCCGATTACGTGCAGTCGATTGCCGCCTCCGCGAATGCGATTCTGGCAGCGACGCGCTCCTCCAGCGGCGGTGACAACCAAATCCACAGGATCGATTTCGCCAACCGCAAATCCAGCCCGCTTCGCTCGCTCGGCGTCTTCCAGAACCGCATTGTTCGCGACACCGTGATGGTGGCATCGAACAATGGTCGCTCCATCGTCATCGCACAGTCCGACGGCAACCTGATGTTGTACGACGCTGTGCAGGACACGTTTACGGTTTCCCGCAAAGAAGCAAGGCCGCTGGCTGGACCCTATGCCGGTTCCAGCTTCGACAAGTTCGTTATCGGCGATGCGCTGCTGAATGCTTCGCTCGTTCCGGAACGCCGGTTTGAGACCGAGAGCGGCAGATCGGCCGGGTTCTGGTTCCTCGACAACACCAGCGGATTCCGCTTCACCGCACCATCGTCGAGCGCACCCGGCATCCTGCAGCGTGTCGATCTGCGCACCGGAGGTGGCATCCGTCCGACCCGCACCATTGAAGCTCCACTATTCCCGGGCGCCACTACCGTGTTCTCAAGGACGCTGGCTCCGCTGTACAGCCGCAACGTAATCGCAGCACTGACCACGTCCGGTGTGACCGTGTTCCCGTGGGAGTACGATGCGGCAACAATTCCGCCACGCATCGACCGCGTGGTGAACGCAGCCGATTTGTCGGCCAACGTCGCGCCCGGCGGCCTGATCTCCGTGTTCGGCAGTTCGATGAGCCCGGTGAGTCAGGCAACGAAACAGATCCCGCTGCCTACCGCGCTGGCCGAATCGTGTCTGACCGTCAACGGTATCCCAATCCCGATGATTCTCGCCTCGCCTGAGCGTATCAACGCACAACTGCCGTTCACTATTGACGGCAGTACCACGTTTGTCCTGCGCACGCCCGGCGGCATCAGCGATAACTTCAACGTCACCATCCTCCCCGGCGCACCCGGAGTGTTCCGCACAGCGCTGAACGGGTCCGATGTCCCCGTCGTTATTCGGCAAAGCAACAACCAGATCGTGACGGCATCGAATCCGATACGGCGCAATGAGTTCCTGACTATCTACCTGACGGGTCTCGGTCGCACGAACCCGGCGGTAGAGGCCGGTGTGCCGACACCGTCGGGGGTGACCTCCACCACCATCCTCAATCCGACTGTCACCATCGGGGACCAGCCGGTGGAGGTGCTGTTCTCCGGGCTCGTGCCGAATGAGATTGGCATCTACCAGATCAATGTGAAGACGAACGGCCGGGTCCCGCTTGGTATGAACCTGCCGCTGCAAATCACGCAGAGCGGATCGAGCACGTCGGTGACGGTTCGTGTTGTCGACTGACGAACAGTTTACGAAAGGGCCGAAACAACTTATATGCGAAGCTTTTACACACTTGCGGTCCTCCTGCTCACGATTCCCGCGTATGCTCAAAAGTATGAGTTTGGGCTACACGGCGGCGGTAGTTTCTCCACGAAGAGTAAAGTTGAGCGCTCCGGTGGCTCAGCCGACGCCGGTTTTGCGACCGGATTCGGTGTTGGAATCACTCTCGGGCACAATATGTATAACAAGCTCGGGGGAGAGGTCCGCTACACCTATCTGCGTAATGATCTGGAACTGAGTTCCGGAGGGCAGAAGGTGATGTTCGGCGCTGAGGCTCACGCGATCCATTACGACTTTCTGGTGCACAGCGCCGGAGTCGACGCAAAGGTCCGGCCCTACGTTGCCTTTGGAGCGGGAATCAAGAGCGTTCGAGGGAATGGAACCGAGAACGCAGTACAGCCGCTGGCGAATTACGCTCTGCTGACGAAAACGGCCGAGTATCGCCCGCTCGTATCGTTCGGTGGAGGAGTTAAGTTTGCGATCAGCAGGCGAACCATGTTCCGGATTGACGTCCATGATTTTTTCGCGGGCGTACCGAAAAGCGTTATCGCACCAGCCAGCGGCGCCTCGCTGTCTGGCTGGATCCACAACATTGTTCCGACCGCCGGGATCTCGTTCACATTCTGATCCCGTGCTGAAGAGCGCCGTCGCAGCACTCGTTCTTCTTTTCGTTGCCATCGTTTCTCCGTCGAGCGCCGCGCAAACAGCGGCACCGACGCAGCCTGTTCCCGAAGCCTCGAAGTCGGAGTATGTGGGCGGAAACGTGTGTCGCACCTGCCATCCCAACGTCTGGGTTAACTTCTACAAGAATCCACACTACAAGAGCGTCGCTGCCGGCAACCTGGCGCCCGGGAACACAGGGTGCGAAGGGTGCCATGGCCCTGCTAAGGCGCATGTGGCGGCTCGTGGAGGCAAGGCGACCATCGTCGCTTTTTCAGAACTCCGGCCGAAACAGATTCTGGATGCGTGTCTGCGTTGCCACAGCAAGGACTTCAGCCGCTCTGAGATTCGCCGGTCGTCGCACACGCAGAACGATGTCGCGTGCACGGCGTGCCACTCCATCCACCAGTCTCAGTCTCAAAAGCAGTTACTCGCGAAGCGTCAGGCTGACCTTTGTTACTCCTGCCATGCTCCGGTTCGCGCGCAGTTCAACATGCCTTTCAAGCACCGCGTGAATGAAGGCGTGATCCAGTGCTCCGACTGCCACAACCCACACGGCACTCCGGCGCCGACGTGGCGCATGTCGGCAAGGCCGAGGATGGTGGAACACGCACAGGGCAATGAGGAAGCCTGCCTGAAATGCCACATCGACCTCCGTGGACCTTTCGTTTACGAGCATGCCGCGGTTCGCGTAGATGGCTGTGAAAGCTGCCACAATCCGCATGGGTCCACCAACGCGAAGCTGTTGAAGCGGCCCGTCGTCTACACCCTCTGCCTCGAATGCCATAATGGCGCGGGCAACTTCGGCAGAAGTGGCGACGGCATTCCCACACAGTCCCCGTCGCACAACATGGCCGATCCGCGATTCCGAAACTGCACCACGTGCCACGTTCGAATTCACGGCAGCAATGCCGATGCGCGATTCCTGAGGTAACCCACGATGACGACGACAACCAACAGAACGCTTCTGCTGATTCTCGCCGCTTCGGCGGCACTGACGGCGCAGCCCACGGTGGCTCCGACCAACGCGCCACTGGGCACGATTCGTGGCGAGGACATGGGTGGCTACAACATCACCAACACGTTTGAGACCGGCTATCGCTTCCGATCCGTGGGTGGGAACCTCGGCAAGTACCGCAGCGACGTGAACTTCGGCAACGGAGTGAGGCTGCTGTCGGGCAACCTGACGGTGAATTCGAAGGACGGCCACGGCAAGTACTTCGATGAACTGCTGCTCTCCACGCAGGGGCTGGGCAACGATCCGTATGAGTACTCGTCCTTGCGCGTGGCCAAGAACAAGCTGTACCGCTACGACATGACCTGGCGCCTGAATGATTACTTCAATCCGGCCTTAACAATTGCTGCGGGGCAGCATTTCCGCAACACAACCAAGACGCTGCAGGACCACAATCTGGTGCTGCTGCCGCAAAGTCCGTTCCGTGTATTCCTCGGCTACTCGCACGTGGACCAGGATGGTACCGGCTTGTCGACAACCAGCCTCTCAACCAGTCGCAACGACGAGTTTGGGTTGTTCGCCGACATTCGCCGCAGGCAGGATGAGTACCGGATCGGATTTGAAGTACAGGCTTTGGGCGCGAAGCTGTCATTGTTCCGTGCCTGGGAGTATTTCCGCGACGACACCAGGCAGACGTCTGGCCCGAATCAAGGTCTCAATCCGACCGACACGAACGTGCTGAACGGGTTTCGCCGGGACGAGCCGTATCACGGGAGCACGGCAAGCTGGCGCGCCAATCTGCTGTACGACAAGACGAAGTTCTTCACCGTCAACGGGCGGTTCACCTACGCCGGAGGACGGCGCAACTTCATCTTTGACGAATCGGCTCAGGGGATTCTTCGGCCCGGTGGCACCATCAACCGTCAAACCCTGGTGTTCGGCAACGCTCGGCGGCCGGTAACCTCAGGGTCGCTGACAGTCTCTGTGTTCCCGACGTCGAAGCTCACCGTCACGAACCACACCGCCGTTCACAGCACTCGCATGGACGGGGACAGCAGCGTGCGCCAGTTCGACAACGCCACGCTATCCTTTACGAACCTGGACTTCCAGTACCTGGGGATTCGCACCTTCACCAATTCGACCGACGTAAATTACCGGCCGGCCAAAATCTTCGGGGTCTTTGCGGGCTATCAGTTCTCTGACCGGCGGATACGCTCGGTGGAGCAGGTCACGTTCTTCGGTGAGTCCGAGCGCAAGTCTTTTGAGCAGTCGAACAAGTTGCACGCTGGCCGCCTCGGTTTTCGAATCCAGCCGATCAAGCCGCTGAGCATCATTGCCGACGTGGAAATCGGACGCACGGACCGTCCCATTTATCCGACTAGCGAGAAGAACTATCACGCGGTCGGCGGTCGAGTTCAGTACAAACTCCGCACCGTAACGCTCAGCGCTTCGACGCGCGCCAACTACAACACCAACTCCGTGTCGCTTGCCACTTACAGCGCGCGAAGCCGAACTTACTCCGCGGACGCGTCGTGGGCCGCAAGACCCTGGCTGAACTTCGACGCCAGCTACAGCAAGCTCCATCTGGACACGATGGGCACCATCGCCTACTTCTTCAACTCCGCACAGGTGAATGACCTGTCGCGTTACATCAGCAACATCCACACGGGCTATTTCGGCGCACGGATCGCGATCCGGTCTCGGGCGGAGTTGACGGTCGGCTATTCGCGGGTGCAGGACACAGGAGACGGCGTAATGGCATCCCCGTCGAACTTCTACGAATCGTTGACCGGCCCGGGACTGCTCGGCTACCAGAGTTATCCTCTGAGCTTCGGCTCCCCGCTGGCGAAGTTCTCCATCCGGATGCACAAGCAGATTCGCTGGAATGCGGGCTACCAGCACTATAACTATTCTGAGGACTTGTTCCGATTTCAGAACTATCGGGCTCACACCGGCTACACGAGCCTGAGCTGGATGTTCTAGAAATCGACGATGGGTTTTGAGCTTACCAACTTTACGGTATCGATAGTTATTCTGCTCTGCTGGGCCGTGTTTGTCGTTTATCAGCGGCTGACAGGCCCGCTGGAGAACAACTGGCCTCTCATCTTCTGGACGGCGATTGCATTCATCGGCATCCGGTGGCCCGACACGACGTGGAAGTTCAGCTACGTCGCGGCGGGCCTGATCTTTTGTCTGTTGCTGCGGTTCGAGTTCATCAACAAGACGTTCGCAAACATTTTCCGGGTTTGCGAGATGATTGGGTTCGGATATATCGTCTACGCCGGAGTGCGGCTGCTCTACAGCTAGCGGGCAGCGTACGTCTTCGAGTACTTGTTGCGTGTGTTCACAACGCGGAACGATCCGTCGGTATTGGCCGAAAGCTGAATCGACTTACCCTCACACTGCGCTTCCAGATTGGCGATAAACGTCTCAGGCGAGTTGGCCTCGGTCTTTCCTGCGATGGAATAATGCACCTGCCAGAGATCCTCGAGGCCCGGCGAACTCTTGATGATCTGCCATGCGGAGGGCGTGCCACCTTTCCGGGCCCCGTTGTTCATCACCGCAACCCGCGGCTGCAACGCATGGATCAATTCTTTGGCGTTGGACTGGTCCAGCCCGTGGTGCGTCGTGAGATAGACATCCACCTTGCCGATGCGGTTCTCCGGACACACCAGGTCCAGCTCACGCTGGCTTGTCAGGTCGCCAAGGTCGATCATGCGGAACTTGCCGTAAGTGATCAGTAAACCGACCGAGCGCGCGTTCTCCGTCTTGTCCTCCGGGTACGAAGGCGCGCTGCTGCACAGGGAATTCGCGGGACCTTTGCCCTGTATCGCAGCGCCGTTGGCAGTTACCACCTTTACGTCGAGCCCCTTGAGCGGAATGGAATCGCCGGCCTTGACGGTAATGCGTTTGCCTTTCGCGGCCGCTTCCTCATAGTCTTTGTAAAGCTGATCGGGCTGGCGGCCCGACTCGTTGTTGGGTCCGTGGTCGACGAAATTCTTTACGGGTATCTTCGCCACCAGTTGGCCCACGCCGCCGACGTGATCGGTGTGATAGTGAGTGACCACCAGATAATCGATGGCCTTCACGCCGGCGCTCTTCGCCACCTTCGCGATGCGTTCCGCGTCGCGGTTGCTGAACCCCGGCCAGCCGGCGTCAATGAGCATGGATTGCTTCGACGGCGTGACCACCAGCGTTGCCTGACCCCCCTCCACGTCGATAAAGAACACCTCGAGCGGCTTCGCCGCCCACACAGAAGCCGTGATCAGGAGGCCTGAGAGCACGAGTCCACGAATAATGCGCATTGTCCGCATCGTATCATTACCCCGGAAGGCGTAAGCCAGACAAACGTTGCGTGAACCGCGACGGGTCTCGTAACGTATACCTAAGTGGATGCCTTACTGTACAAATTGCGGAACCGAGGTCGGCAACACGGACAAGTTCTGCGCCAAATGCGGCCTGGCGCAAAAGCCGGATCCGGCGGCGTCCTCGTTCAACGCGTCGGGCGCGCCTCCGCCCGTCAGCGACCTGCTTAACAATGTGACCCCGCGCACTGCGTCAATCCTCTGCTATGTGCCCTGGATGGGCTGGATCGCGTCCGTCGTAATTTTAGCGTCACCGCGTTTCCAGAAAGACCGTAACGTACGCTTTCACGCGTTTCAGGGACTGTATCTTTTCGTGGTTTGGCTGCTGGTGAAAATGGTGATCGACCCCATCCTTCACTACTCGGACGTCCGGGCTCTGCACGCAGTAGGCGGTCTGCTGCACATTGTTGTGTTTATTGCCTGGATCTTCATGATGATCAAGACTAGTCACAACGAGTCGTACTCATTGCCGGTGATCGGCGAGCTCGCGGACCGGTCGGTAGCAGAACAGCGGACGTTCTAAACAGGAAGAGGCACCAGCGACAAGCCGGTGCCTCTTCCATAGCCGAACTCAACAGCGGATTTGATTTGTGCCGTTATTGCTTGCGTGAACGAGTCGAGCCGTTGAGTTGCCCGGCCTGCTGGAGATGCTCTTTGAGCGTAGGAAGCGTGCTGGAAGCGAAGTTCTTCAGGTCCGAATCCATGCTGCGATTCGAAGCCTTTTCGAATTCCCTGATGTCCTTCCGGTGATCGGCAACCATCGCCTTCATGTATGCCTTGTCGAACTCGGCGCCGGAAAGCGCATTGAGCCTGCCGATCATTGCCTTGTGCTCCGCACCGACGTCTGTCGGGAGTGACACCTGGCGTTCCTTAGCGATGGCTTTCAGCTTGTCGTTCGCCAGGCTGTGGTCGTGCTCCAGCTTTCGGGCATAGTCCCTGACTTCCTGACTCGATGCCTTCTGCTGCGCCATTTGTGCCGCCTGGACTTCCATCATCCCGCCCATGGCCGCTTTGGTCATGAACTCGTGGTCCATCTTGCCGACCATCGATGCGTCAGAGTTGCCGGCTGCGCCTGCGGCGTGACCTGTTTTGGCGATACCGATTTTGGACGCCTTACGGTCAGTGCTCGCCTGGTCCGACTGGCGGCTCCGATCGCCACTGGTGCTGGTCTCCTGGCCGGACTGAGCGGGAGTTGTCTCTGTAGGACTGCTCTGGGCGAAAGAAAGGCCGGCGGCCAGACCAGCGCAAAGAATTCCTCGGAACAAGTGTTGTTGAAGCTTCATGCAATTGCCTCCGGCACTTCAGAGGGCAATTTCCTCGCCAGACTTGTACCGTCAGTACCTTAGCGATACAGGGGAAGACCTGGTCGCGCAGTTCTTACGCAAATTGGCTGAATATTCTACTGAATCAAACCGGAGCGGCGGAGCAGTGCGCCTGCGTCCGGGTCTCGCCCCATGAAACTGCGAAACAGGTCCGCAGGGTCCTCCGAGTCGCCTTTTGAGAGGATTTTGTCACGGAATTCCCGTCCCACTTCAGAGCTAAAGACGCCCGCTTCCAGGAATCGTGTGAACGCATCGGCGTCGAGAACTTCAGCCCATTTGTAGGAATAATATCCGGCCGCATAGCCGACTGGACTCGCGAACAGATGCGTGAAACCGGCGATCATGCCGTAATCGGGCATCAGCGGCGCGGGTGCGAAAGGCTGAATCTGGTCGCGGGCCCACGCCAGAACGGGTCCGTCGCGCTTCGGGTCGTAGCTCAGGTGCAGTAACAGGTCCACTGTGCCGAAGCCAATCTGGCGCATCTGGACGTTGGCCGCACGGAAGGTACGGGCACGCTTCATCTTCTGGAACAGGTCCTCCGGAATCGAATTTCCTGTCCGATAATCCCGGGCAAAAAGATCCAGTGAAGGACGCTCCCAGCACCAGTTTTCCATGATTTGCGAAGGCAATTCGACGAAATCCCAGGCCACGCTGGTGCCCGCGAGGCTGCGAATTTCCACACGGCTCAAACAGTGATGCAGCAAATGTCCGAATTCGTGGAAAACAGTCTCCACTTCCCGGTGAGTCAACAGAGCTGGTTTGCCCGCCAGCGGCGGAGTCAGGTTGCCGCAAATCAGTCCGAGATGCGGCCGAAAGCTGCCGTCTGGCTCAGGATGACCGGTCAGGAAGCCGTCCATCCATGCTCCGGCACGTTTGTTCTCCCGCGGGTACCAGTCCGCATAGAAGCACCCCAGCCGGGTTCCCTCGGCGTCGGTGATGGAGTAGTAGCGGACCTCGGGATCCCACACGGGGACACCCGATTCCTCCTTGACGCGAATGCCGTAAAGCCGCTCCACCAGCTCAAACATTCCGCTCACCACCTGCGGCAGCGGATAGTAGGGCCGCAGCGCCTCCTCGTCGAAATCGTAGAGGCTGGACCGGAGCTTCTCGGCGTAATAAGCGATGTCCCACGGCTGCGGTTCCGGTGAGCCCGGGCCTTCGAGATCGCGCCGGTATTCCTGCAAATTCTGATTCTCAAGGGCGAAAAAGCCCTCGGTTTTGGTAAGCAACTCCCGCAGAAATGTCAGTGCCTTCTCACCGTCATGCGCCATGCGGTCTTCCAGCACCAGGTCTGCGAAATTGTCGAACCTGAGAACCGTAGCCTTCTCTTTTCTCAATTCGACGATGCGCTCGATGAGAGGGCCGTTATCGAGGTCACCTGAAGTCGCCCTGGTCATGAACGCGCGATACAAAAGCTCGCGTGTGACCGAATCGGCGAGGTACGTGAGGACCGCGTTATAGCTGGGCGCCTGAAGCGTGAATCGCCATCCGTCGAGTCCCCTGGCTTTGGCGCTCTCCCTGGCCGCGTCGAGCGCGCTCTCCGGCAGTCCGGACAACCGCGCTTCGTCCGTGATAACCAACTCAAAAGCGTTCGTCGCGTCGAGCACGTGCTCAGAGAACCGTGTAGTTATCTGAGCCAACTCCACATCGATAAGCTTCAGCCGTTCCTTGCCGGCGTCGTCAAGCTCGGCGCCCTGACGGCGGAAACCGTCCATCGTCTTTTTGAGGAACCGGGCGCGAGTTCCGCTAAGGGCCCTCGCTTCGGGCGTGTCGGCATATTCCCGCAGAATTTGCCACAGCCCCGGGTCGAGCACGATTTCCGTATAGAACAGACTGGCCTTCGGCTGAATTCGGTTAAATGCTTCCCGGAATTCGGGATACGTAGCCACAGATTCCAGGTGCCGGGTTACGCCAAGAGCGTAATCCAGCTGCTCGGTCATGCTCTCGAGCGCCAGCAGAGTATTCTCAAACGTGCGTTGCCCGGTGCTCTCTGCCAGTTCTTTTTGACGCTGGCGAGCCTCCGCCAGAAGCTGATCGACAGCGGCCTCCACCTGTTCCGCTCGAATTCTGTCGAACGGAATGCGAAACTGGATTTCTAGCAGCGGGTTGTCCACGGATTCCATTATCACGTGTCGGATCTCTCAGTCAGCACTCACAATTCCGAATCTCACGGACTTGCGGACCGTTCCGCCGAGCGCCGTGCTCGCGCCCTTCAGCGCGCTCACGAGAACCGCGTCCGCTTCCATCTTCTTCTAAACCTGGGATTCGCGCTGGGCGCTCTCTGGGTACTGAAAGTTGACGGACCTTATTATGCCGACGGAATTTCCGCAGCGCTGCTGTTTTGCGGCACGTTTGTCAGCCTCTGGAGCCGGACTGAGATTCGCAACAGTGAGGTCCACGCCGGTCTCTCCCCGTCGCGTTTTCTGACCTGGTTGTTCCTGGCGTTTCCTTTGTTTTTTGCTGGTGCGGCGATCGCCGTGATTTACTTCACCTACATGGTTCCGCCTGAAATGCCCTTCTCCGATGAAGAAGGGCTCACGCGAACCCGCTTAGGCGTGTTCCTGCCTGGCCGGGAGCTTGCTTAAGATACGGTCCTGGATCCAGTGTGAATCCCACCATTCGATTGGGTTCACCTGGACGCCGTCGATCTGCATGGAAAAATGCAGATGGTCTCCACCCGCGAGACCGGTGTCGCCACTCTTGCCCATCGACTGCTCCCTGGTCACCATGTCTCCCGGCTTGACGTCAATCTGCCGCATATGCCCGTAAATCGACTGCAGCCCGTACCCGTGGTCGAGCACGATGCAGTTGCCATAGATTCCGAGCGGTCCGGCGTGTATCACCTTGCCGGAATTGGCCGCTCGAACCGGCGCGGCCTGTACATCGCTGAGGTCGAACCCGAGGTGCATCTGCTGGTCGATCTTCTTGCCCTGATACAGGTACGTTCGCTGGTCGGCAAAGAAGGATTCCACCTTGCCGAGGCGGAAGAACGGGCCGGACCACAGCACCTTCTGCTCGCTCTTGTCGCGCAGATCCGCCAGCTGCTGGTTGTTCTTACGGCGCAGTTCACCGTTGACGCGCAAAAAACGGTCGGCAAGCGAGCCCTGGCCGCCTGCGTCCAGCTCATTGGCCACCTTAGTCAGGAAGCGGTCATCCAGTGACAACTCCCGGACGCGGAACTTGCGCGGGAACAGTTTGAACCAGAATCGCGCTGTGGCTTCTGTGCCCGCCGCGTTTCGGGCATAAACCACCGGCACCACATCGACAGGAACGTCCCAGGGAAAGGCGAACATGGCGAACCGTTCGGTCTCACCCTTGCCCGGCAGCGGGAAACTTCGGAAAGTGTATTTGCCAACGCGAACCCCGGCTTCATTCCAGGAACCGCTGACGGTGAAGGTCACCAGTTCCATCCCGCCCTGGTTGACGTAGTGCTGGAAGCCGTCCGCCGAGACGGTTGGCGGTGCCAGCATCACCGTCACATCCCTGGCGATTTCAGACGTTTTGCCTGCGAAGTCGTTCGCTTTTGCCTGCACAATCACCCGAGCCGGACCATCCTTCAGCTCAGGCGCTTGTTTCTTGCCAGCCGGAAATGCAAAATCCTGCTGCTCCGATTTTGACGCCGTCGCGTTCTGGAAAATTGGGTAGCGCTTCCCGTTTTGTTCAATCCAGGCGTTAACCAGCTTAGTGCCGTGCCCGCTGTGCACGCGGACTCTTATGGGCGTCTCTTGTCCAATCGATTTCAGATCGCCCTCAAACTTCACCTCCGGCCGGGAGGAGAACAGGTATAAGCCCCCGACTCCGCCGGCAATCAGAAGGAGGACGAGGATGGTAATTACAATTCGCATCTGGTTTCAGTTTAGGATGGCGGGGTATGGTGCCTTCTTCACGCCAGATGTTGTTCGCTCTTTCCGTGCTCGCGGCAGCCGGTACGTTACCTGGCTGGCAGCAGCAGAGGAGCGCCGTAAAGCTTCCTCCTCCCTTCGCAACCCCGTCGGTTCGAAACGCGCCTCAGGTAACCCCGCGCCCCAGTGGCGCACAACTCACAGTTCCTGCCGGGTTCAAGATCGATGAGTTCGCGAGTGGCTTTGAGCGGCCCCGAATCATGTTGTACGCCCCGGGCGGCGAGATCCTGATCGCCGATTCCATCAAAGGTGGCGCCGTTTCGGTAATGACCGACAAAGCCGGCAAGCCCCTGTCGACACGCCGCAAGCTCATCGAGAACCTCGACCGGCCATACGGCATGCTCTGGTGGAAGGACTACCTCTACGTCGCCGAGACGACGTCGGTAAAGCGCTACAAGTACGACGCAAAGAAGGTGTCGGTCGGCAAGGGCGAAGAAGTCGTCAACATGAAGGACTTCAGCAGTGGCCACTGGACCCGGACGATCGCGTTAGACCCCAGGGGCGAGAAGCTCTATGTGGGCATCGGCTCGGCCTCCAACGTGTCTCCCGGAGAGCCGGAGCAGCGCGCCGCCATCAGCCGCTACAACCCCGACGGCAGCGGGTACGAACTGTACGCCACCGGCACGCGCAATCCCACGTCGATTTACTTTCACCCCTCGACGGGCGAGCTCTGGGCTTCGGTGCAGGAGCGCGACGAGCTCGGCGACGAACTGGTGCCGGATTATCTGACCCACATCCAGAAGGGCGGCTTCTATGGCTGGCCGTTCGCGTACTTCGGTCCGAACGAGGATCCGCGCAACAAAGGCCAGAAGCCGGATCTGGTGGCGAAGACAATCACGCCGGACATATCGCTGGGCGCTCACGCCGCGGTCATCGACTGGAAGTTTTATAACGGCAAACAGTTCCCGGCGAAATATCAGGGCGGCGTATTTGCGGCTCTGCACGGGTCGTGGAACCGGTCGAAACGCGTGGGATACTCGGTGGTGTTCGTGCCGTTCCAGGGAAACAAGCCGAGCGGCGAACCGGAGAACTTCCTCACCGGCTGGATGACCGATCCAGCGAAGCGGGAAGTCTGGGGCAGACCTGCCGGCATCTTCACCATGAAGGACGGCAGTCTGCTGATCAGTGACGACGGCGGCAACAAGGTTTGGCGAATCTCATTCAGCAAGTAGTTCTTGTGACCGGGCTGCTGGCGATGGCAGCGGCGGCTGCCCCGTTCTCTCACAAGACGCATCTGGCAAAGAAGCTGGACTGCGTGATCTGCCATTCCGGTGCATCCGGGAGCCAGTCCGCGTTGGACAACCTGATCCCGGCGAACACGTTGTGCGCGGGCTGCCATCAGGACGGACGTGCGTCCTTTCAGCCAAAACAGCCCCGTAATAATGTGGTGACGAGATTCAACCATCAGCTTCACGTCCGCATGGGGTCGGCCATTTCCGCAACCATTGTGCGAGCTGTCGATGCCAAGACGTATCTTTCGGATCCTGGCAATTTGCGGTCACAGCTGGAGGGCGTGAAACATCCCTGCACGGGTTGCCACCGTGGACTGGCGCAGGCCGACGTGGTGAGCGCCGATCATTTCCCGCACATGGCCGATTGCCTGGTCTGCCACAACAAGATCGACAATCCGTTCTCTTGCGAGAAGTGTCACGACCAGAAGCCCGAGGAGCTGAAACCGGCGAGCCACATTGTTGGTTATCTGGACAAGCACTCGAACAGCAACGTGGAGAAGACCAGTTGTGCCGTGTGTCACGGACGGCGGTTCACGTGCCTTGGGTGTCACTAGCCCTAAACTGGTAATCAGGGCATGTCACTGCATTATCTTCTCGACGCCATTGTTGCCCTGATCTGCACAATCGCCGGATTCCTTCTCATCCGCTGGGCTCGGCCAATGCCGTCCGCGCGGACGGTTCGGGCACTGCTTGCCACCGCGACCGTAATGGTCTGGGTGCAACTGGCGCTCTCTACAGCGCGTGTAGCGAACCAGTTCGACCACTACTTCGTGCAGTGGCTGCGATGCCTTGGGCTGACATGCGGGGGCCTGCTACTGTACAGCGCCGCAATCGTACCTCTCCTGCGAAGCGCCAGGGCGTTCGACCCTGGGCGGCGCAAGGTTCTGCAGGTGGGCGTGACAGCTGCCGCGGCTGTTCCGGCGCTGGTCGGCTCATTCGCATTCATCCGGCGCAAGGACCTGCGGCTTCGCGAGGTCTCGGTCCGGGTACCTGGCCTCCCGAAAGACCTCGACGGACTGCGCATCGTGCAAGTCACCGACATCCACCTGGGACCGTTTCTGGACGAAGCCACTCTGAACCATGCCGTCGGGATGGCGAACGAAACGAAGCCACACATTGCACTGGTCACCGGCGATCTGATCAGCACCAAAGGCGATCCGCTGGACAAGTGCATCGAACGGCTGGGCGCGCTGCGGTCGGAAGCGGGCCTGTGGGGCTGCCTCGGCAACCACGAACGATATGCGCTGGCTGAGGATTACACCGAACAGGAGTCTCGCCGGGTGGGCTTGCGGTTCCTGCGGCACGAATCGGCAACTCTGCATTTTGGCAGTGCGACTCTGAATCTGGCGGGCGTCGATTATCAGCGTAAGGGAACGCCGTATCTTCTCGGCGCCGAGTCTTTGATCGTGCCCGGCGCGTACAACATTCTGCTTTCACACAGCCCCGACGTTTTCGATGTGGCGGCGCGTCAGGGCTTCGACCTGACGATTGCCGGCCACACCCACGGCGGGCAGGTTACCTTTGAAATGGTCCATCCCTCTTTGAACATTGCCCGGTTTTATACGCCGTGGGTGCACGGTCTGTATGAGCGTTCCGGCAAAAACATCTACGTCTCACGCGGTATCGGTACGATTGGTGTTCCCGCCCGACTTGGCGCGACTCCGGAAGTGGTGCTGCTTCGCCTGTGCGCTATCTGATTCTCAGTGACATTCACGCCAACCGCGCTGCGCTCGACGCGGTCATCGCAGCCGCGCGCGGTCATTACGACGTCATTCTTAATTGCGGCGACGTGGTCGGCTACGGGCCCGATCCTAACTACGCAGTGGCATTCTGCCGGGAACTTTGCCGTCATACCATTCGCGGCAACCACGACAAGGCGGCCGTTGGGCTGACGGAGCTTGAGTGGTTCAACCCGGTGGCCCGAACCTCGGCGCTGTGGACGGGCGGCGTGTTGACAATGGAAAACGCGGACTGGATCGCTGCACTGCCGCAGGGACCGCAGGAGGTGGACGGGTTCAGCCTGGTTCACGGATCGCCGGTGGATGAGGACGAGTACATGGTGGACCTCAGCGACGCCGAAGCGGCCGCATCCGGGGCGCACACGTCGCTGCTCTTCTTCGGTCATACACACCTGCAGGGTGGATTCCAGCTTCACCGGTCCGGCAGCCGCATGATCCGACCGGCAATCATCACTGTGGACGACGGCAGTCTCTGGTTTATGAACCCAGGGTCGGTCGGCCAGCCGCGCGATGGCGACCCTCGCGCCGGGTGGGCTGTCTACGAGAGCGCATCTCGCACGGTCGCCTACCACCGCACGGAGTACGACATTGATGACACGTATCACAGAATCGTTGATGCTGGCCTGCCCGAGGTGCTCGGGCTGCGACTCTATCGCGGCATCTGAGCGATCTTGCCGACGAACGCGGGGACGCTGACCTCATAGTAAAACCGGTCTGTGGCGCCGATCTGCACCTGCGCCGGAGCGGTGATCAGGAGTCCGGTCTTGTGCTCGACGGGAGGACCCCCGTTGACGCTGATGCGCATCGTCTGAGCAGTGGTGTCGTAAACCATGTGAACACGCAAAGACACTGACTCCGGCAACCCGGAGGCGCACGGCACCGCGGACTCGTCCGTCTTTGAGATGACCGAGACCTTGTGGTCCTTGTGCTCCACATAGAGCAGATATCGATACGCGTCGCGGCCGAGACTCAGGAGCGGATGCTTCAGACCGTCGGGCAGAGGCTCCGGAGTCGCCTCTAAAGTGATGTCGAGCGGCGGGTCTTTCACGGGCCTGACGTGCGCGGTGGGACTGAAGGTTCGGGCAAGCC
This sequence comes from Bryobacteraceae bacterium, assembly GCA_034408745.1. Taxonomy (GTDB): domain Bacteria; phylum Acidobacteriota; class Terriglobia; order Bryobacterales; family Bryobacteraceae; genus JAWXCM01. The sequence goes on along the minus strand of JAWXCM010000428.1, from coordinate 9,753 downwards.
GGAGATAGCTGTCGGGCCGCTTCTTCAGGTAGTCCTGCCACGGGCCGGCGAGCGCGGCCATCATATTCACAGAGGCTCCCCAGATCACAGCCACTGCGAACACCGCGTGCATGATTCGACCCGTACAGGAGACGGCGACGGTGAAAATCAAAAGCGGGGCAAAGTCGGGGAAATAGCGCTGTGTGGTGAATCCGGTGCCGATGTGGAACACCAGCAACGCGAACCCGGCCAGCGCGGTCATGCGGGCCAGCCCTGAAGTCGCGCGAAATGCCAGCAGGCACGCGGGTGCGAAGAACAACAGGCCGACGGTGCCTTCCAGAAAGTATCCGGGAGGGAACACCAGTTGCGACGGGAGTCTCATGACCGTACGGATCCACGGGAACACGGGCTGCAGCTCGGGCGGACTCCAGATGTAGTAGTAGAGGCCCGGGAGGAGGTTCGACACGGACAGATTCAGCTTCTGGTGCCGCAGGTCCCCGGCGAGCATGTATCGCATCCCGAACTCAAGCGGATTGCCGAAGCGGGCGAAATTATAAGCGCCCAGGGCGGCGATACAAACCGCCATCGGCAGGGCGAAGCGAAGTAGTTCAGCCCGTGACCGGCGCTGGACGATTAACAAAACGAAGCCAAATGATCCCACCAGTCCCAGGTGTGGCCGGCAGCCGACAGCGAGTCCGAAGCAGAACCCCGCCAGCCCGTACTGACGGCCCGCGAGGAAGAACATTCCGGCCCCGACACACAGGAACCCGCCGCCAATCGCGATCTCATACACGTCGATTCGGTTCAGCAGGTAAGGCGTCGCGCAGCACAGCCCAAACGCGACTGCCGCGAGCACACTGGTCCAGCCCGGTCCGCGAACCCGCACCACGGCGCCGACCCAGAACAGGAAACCAGCGCACAGAATCAGAAAGAGGCCGAAGTGCTGTGGCAGGTCGTAGCCGGTGAGTATGCGCCACGGCGCGAACAGCAGGACCGCCGGAACAACGCCGTGATAGAGGTAATACCGACCGTTGAACAGAACCGAATCATGCATGCGCCACTGCAGGTTCTGTTGTGGATCCCACGGGTTCTGGAGTCGCATCATCTCCGGCGCAGGGTCGATGGGCAGGTAGGTGTGGCCCGATGCGAGCGCCCGCCCGAGCAGATCGTAGTACCCGTTCAGATCGCGGTTCTCTTCGAAGCGCCCGCCCGTAATCCGGCTCTGCCAGTAGTAGTAGCGCCCGATGAGTAACACGGCGACGGCAAGCAAAAGCAACTGCTTTGGACTACGCATCGGCGGGCTAGCTTTCGAAAAGTCCGATCTGGACCTTGCCCTCGCCGGGCTTTTTCGACTTTCCCGACCGCAGCGGGCTGCCGACCACGCCCAGCACGGCAACGGATGTAAGGGCCGACCTGGGAACGAAGACTCGCTGCGCACTGTCGGGAGGGATGATATGAAGGCCTTCGGTCTCCATGAACAGGAGGTTGTTCGGCATCACGCCTTCCAGCATGTCGCCGTCACGAAATGCCAAACGAACCCAAAGTCCGTCCATCTTGGGACGGCTGAGGAAAGCACGCCTGGCTCCGGCGAGGGGGTCGGCTGTGAAGTCTCTTACAAAATGGACCATCTTCGCTTCCGGCCATGGCAGGGTGGTCACCACGCCGGACTGCGTAAGCAATTCGATCCCTTCGGGCTTCAGCCACGCGTTTGTCTGGACAAACCCGGGGACTGGATCCCGTTGAAATCGATAGATCAGGACCTTCTTGTTGGTCGTAAGGGCCACACCACATTCGCTCTGCTACGTTTCAAACACGACGCGCGGTATTGTATCATTGGCGCATGACAGGGGGTCCTTCCGCAATCAACTGCGCGACCGGTGCGATCCCGACTGCCTCTCTTTCCGCCTCCGCCGACTCGTTCCTTGCCTTCTGCCGCCTGGAAAAAGGCTTATCTCGCAATACTTTGGATGCCTACCGCCGGGACTTGAAAGATTTTGCCACATTCTGTCTGGAAAATTCTCCCGACCAGGCCGGTGTACTGGCCGTTCAGGGATACCTGGATCAGCTCTACCGCAAGTCGATGGCTGCCCGTTCCATTGCACGCCGCCTGACCACCATCCGCAACCTGTACGATTTCCTACACCGCGAAGGGCGGATCGACGCTGATCCGGTCCATTTGCTGCCGATGCCTCGCCAACCGGCGAGCCTTCCTAAGTTTCTCACTGTCGCCCAGGTGGATGCACTGCTCACAGCGCCCGATCGTGCCACCCCGCGCGGATTGCGGGATTTTGCGATGTTGCAGTTCCTTTACGCGACGGGGGTCCGGGTAAGCGAACTGTGCGGCGTCGACTTGTCCGCCGCCAACGTGGATCTCGGCGTTGTCCGGGTGCTGGGCAAAGGACGGAAGGAACGCATGATCCCGATGGGCTCAGAGGCGGGACGTTCCATTTCCGAGTACACCTCGGGGGCGCGACCGCAGCTCCTGAATGGCCGGGCAAGCCGGGCGTTGTTCGTCACCAGTCTCGGCAAGGCAATGACACGGCAGGGCTTCTGGAAGCTGCTCCGCGAATACGGCAAGCGGGTTGGCATCTGGCACGGGCTGACGCCTCACGCCGTCCGTCACAGCTTCGCCACCCACTTACTCGAGCGCGGTGCCGATCTCCGGAGTCTACAGGCGATGCTGGGGCACGCAGACATCTCCACGACACAAATCTACACCCACGTGCTGCGGGAACGGCTTCGCGGCGTTCTGGACGCGCATCATCCGAGGGCCCGGGCATGAGCCGGTACCTGGCGCTTTTGGAAACGCATTTGTCGCAGCCGCTGCTGGCTGCCCTGAACCAGCTGGTGGACGAAGCCAACGCTGCCGACCGGAGTCTGTACGTAGCCGGGGCCACCATGCGCGACCTGGTGGCGGGTATGCAGGCTCAGGAACTGGAACTGGTCATCGAAGGTGAGCCCGGTGGGCTGGCGGCGAAGGTACCGCGGCACCTGCCTGTGCGCCTGTCGCAGACCACGGCCGAGCAGCATTCGAAGCCGGGCGGCCGACCAAAGCTGGTTCCCGCATCGATCCACGATTATCTCCGGTCTCGCGATTTCTCCGTCAATGCGATAGCCCTGTCCGTAACGCGAGCCTCCCGGGGGCTGCTGCTGGATCCTGCCAACGGCACTGCCGACATCGCTGCGCGGGAGCTGCGGGCGCTGACCGGACACACCTTCAAGGCACACCCGGACCGCATGCTGGAGATGCTGCGTTTAAAGGTGCGGCTCGGCTTCTCAACGTATCCGCGAACGCAGGCTCAGTTCGACGAAGCAGTCGAGGCGGGCTGGCATCGCAAAATCAAACATCCCGAGCTTCGCGCCGAACTCCAGCGCGTGGCCGCCGAGCCCCGCGCATTTGAAGTGCTGCAGGCGTGGGATGAAGCGGGCCTCCTGAGTGAGTTGCTGCCCTCTGTGGCAGGAGAGAGCCTGAACACGCACGCTTTCGCGAAAGTTCAGAAGATCCGGCAGCTGTTGCCCTACGGGATCGAGTTCAAGGTGGACGAATCGGCGCTGTTCTTCAACGTCCTGACTGACGGCATGTCGGCCAAAGATCGCGCTGCCTTCCTGGCGTCAGCCGGAATGGAATCCGAAGATGGAGCCGAATGGATGAAGCTGGCCCGCCGCGTGTCAAAGACCGAGAAGGACCTGGCCAGTTCGTCGGTGCAACGGCCGTCGCACGTTTACGGCGTGTTGACGAAAGCCGGTCCCACGGTGACTTTACTGCTGGCACTGCGATCCGGCCAGCGAGTGGTGCAGGATCGGATCCGGAATTACCTGACGAAGTATCTGCCCACGGCCATGGAGGTGCAGGCCGGCGAATCCGTCGCGCGCCGCCTCGACGCGCGACCGAAACGGCCTGTAACTCCCGTGGCCGAAGCAGAGGACGAATCAGTGCCGGGACGTGCCGAAGCCTAAGAAGCAGATACCCAGCAGGATCATCCCGAGCCCGAGAAACTTAGCTTTCGTGAACGGTTCGCCAAAGAACAGCCGAGACCACAACATGGTCCACACATAGCCGAGCGAAACCATGGGATAGAGCACACTGAGCTCGCCGCGCTTGATGGCGACAATAAAGAAGACGGAAGAGAGTACAAACAGCAGGACGCCGACCGCCAGGCGCCAGTTCAGCAGCAGGGAGAAGATACTGGAACTGCTCAGCCGGCCGGACCCGCTCTTTAAGAACACGGCGCCAAACGAGCCGATAAACGACGCAAGCAGCACCAGCAGTATCGAGTAGACGGGAGTATTCACGAGCGGCCGCCGCGGCCCAGCACGGCGACTCCGGCAACCACAATGCCGAGTCCTGCGATCTTAAAGCCATTCATCGATTCGTGGAAGACCAGAACGGACAATATGCTCACCCACACATACGTGAGCGAGATTATCGGGTAAGTCATCGACAGCTCGCCTTTGCGCAGCGCCAGCACCAGCAGCAGCGTGTTGATTCCATAACACGCAAAACCCAGCAAAAGAGCCGGGCTGGTGAAGACATGAGTCAGTATCTGAACTGGCGTCGACCCTGTCATCGAGGCTGAGCCCAGCTTAAACAGTACCTGGGCGGCGGCTCCGATGAGAGTACAAAGAAACACCAGAAGCACGGACCGTTCACTGAGAGCTTTCGCGGTATTTCGAATCACGGGTGAAACCTTATCTTAACCCGTCCTGATCTTAACCCGTCCTGGCTTCGCCCCATCCCCCACCCCCGGGTGTCTCAATACGCACGCGTTCTCCCGGGGCCACGGCGAACTCAGTCTTGGCGGCCACAGTCTCCGGGCGGTGACCTGGCCGGATGCGTACATTTCGCCCTGGCTGGCCGGGTTCTCCGCCCTGCAATCCCCAGGGGCCGCGGTCGCGGCGGTCGGCCAGCAGTGTCGCGCGCGCGGCTTCGAGGAACTCATACTCACGGATGATGCCGTCGCCTCCCCGGTTCCGGCCTTTCCCGCCCGAGCCCCGCCGCACCGAGTAGGCGGTAACGCGCATCGGGAACTGGTACTCCAGTGCCTCCACTGGCGTGTTCCAGCTGTTGGTCATGTGGGTGTGGACGGCAGAGTGTCCCGGCGCCCGCGGAGACGCGCCCATTCCCCCGGCGATGGTCTCATAATGCGCGAAGCGCCGGCTTCGGTGCGAATCGAACCCACCGAAGGAGAAATTGTTCATGGTGCCCGAACTCGCCGCCGGAATGCGGCCGGGCAACGCCTGCGCGAGCGCTCCGAGCAGGACGTCGGTGATGCGCTGCGAGGTTTCCACGTTGCCGGCAGCCATTGCGGCCGGAGCTTCGGCATTCACCACCGAACCTTTGGGCGCGACTATTTCGATGGGACGGAGCAGGCCAGACGTGAAAGGCACATCGTCATCCAGCAGGCAGCGGAACACGTAGGCCGTCGCGGCGGTTACGATGGCGAGATTCGCGTTCACCGGACCCGCGCGCTGCGCATCGGTTCCGGTGAAATCCACCAGCGCCCGGTCACCCGCGATTCGCACGGTAACGCGGATCCAGACCGGACCGGGTGTGAACCCATCGCTGTCGATGCAGTCCTCGAATCGATACTCGCCGTCCGGAACACGTGTGAGTGCGGCGCGCATCATCAGCTCAGAGTAATCGAGCAGCCGCTTCATGTTGCGCGACAGCGCCGGTTTGCCGTAGCGCTCCACAAGAGAATGCAGGCGCGTCTCGCCGCGGCGAAGCGACATGAGCTGAGCCAGCAAGTCGCCCTCGCGCTCCGCGGGGGTGCGCACATTAGCGAGGATCAGACCCAGGATGTCCTCGCGCACGCGTCCCCGGTGCACCAGCAACATCGGCGGAATGCGCAGCCCTTCCTGGTAAATCTCCTGAGCCATGGGCATCGATCCGGGCGCCATTCCGCCGACATCGGCGTGGTGCGCCCGGTTGGCCAGGTAGAACGACGGCTTACGCTGCCCATTGAGGAATACGCCAGAAACGGCCGTTATGTCTGGCAGGTGGGTGCCGCCACGAAACGGGTCATTCAGGATGACCACGTCGCCTGGGCCGGGTGCTACCTCGTCAATGGCGTAGCGGACCGACATCGGCATCGCTCCCAGATGCACGGGCATGTGCTCCCCCATGGCGACCGTCTGGGCATGAGAATCGTACACCGCGCAGGAATAATCGCGGCGCTCTTTAATATTCGCCGAGAACGCGGTCTTGCGGAGCACGATGCCCATTTCCTCCGCGATGGAGGCCAGAAGATGGCGGAACACTTCGAGTTCGATAGCTCGGTTCATGGGCGGCGTAGCGTAGGCGGCTTCTTTGGTCCGGGCTGCGGCGCTTCCACCTGAGTTGGCGGCTCCGGCGGAGGCTCTGCCGCCTTGTCGACCTCTGCCTGAGGCGGTTTGCACTCGCCCGCGCTGGTCAGGAATGACGCCACCGCCACCCAACGGTTATTCTCCCTCCGTTCCAGACGGTGGGTTTTCGAGGGCGAATCCGTCCGGATGCGAAGCAGGGCTTCGCGGGTTGGCGGTTGGAAGGGAACCGGTTTGGAATCGACCTGGCGAACGCTCCAGCTCTCGCCAGCGGTCTGTGATTCCCACAGTTCGTAGCGAAACCCATTCTCGGCGGCACGGACCCGGTCGAGCGCGAGCATACCGTGATTTTTGGAGTCGAACCAGAACCGGTCGACGGCACCGGTCCGGCTTTCACTGGTCACCGGGCGCCTTCGCCAGGTCTTGCCCCCGTCCGTAGTCAGCAAAAAGAATGCATCTTTGGGCGTCGTCTGCAAAATATGCCCGTTGATCCAGCCCGTCTCGAAGTCAATGAACTGGATTTGATCGAGCACCGCGGAGGGGATTCGGGCGGTAGCTTCGGCCCAGGTGCGCCCTCCGTCGTCGCTTACAAGTAACAGCGATTCTACTGTGTGGGACCCCGTATGGAGGGTCCCGGAGAGCACGATTCGCTGGGAAACCGCCTCTGCCGCAGCGATCTCCAGGAACAGCGGACAAGGCTCATCGGTAGAGCATGGAAGCGAAAGATTCTGAACCATTTCCGCCGTACACCGTCCTTCAACGCGATTCGGCTTCAGTTGCCCGAAGGCCAGCGAGGCGACCATGCTGAACACGAGCATCGAAAGGAACCGGCGCATCGTTGAATCTGATTGTACGGTACCTCCGGGGTGCTCCGGTAAGGGGTGATTCACGGTAACAAGCTCGCCGCCGGGGCACTCTGGCCCAGCGATTGCTCCATCTGGCAAAGGAGGTTCATACGGATGACAGGCTTTGATGCACGCAGGTCCACGGTCGCCTTCGGGGCCGCAGCACTTATTCTCATCGGCACCGGTTGCGCTACCAGGAAGCATGTACGCGGCGTTGTCGGGCCGGTGGAGGCTCGCGTTTCCCAGACGGAGCGCAGGAACACCGAACAGCAGGCGTCTATTGGCGAGTTGAATAACAGTGTCTCTCGCGCAGATGAGCGAGCACAGGAAGCGGGTCAGGCAGCGAATGCAGCCGATCAGCGCGCCCGGGCCGCTGGTGATGCCGCGCAGATGGCTCGGAACCGCGCCGACGAAGGGTTCAGCCTCGCAGAGGGCACTCGCGCACGTCTCGGTGAGTTCTCCGAAAACATTGACAACTACAAGATGGTCACCGCGCAGAACATCCTTTTCGCGGTGGGCAAATCCAACCTGACAAAAGATTCCATGCAGACGCTGGACGAGGCGGTTGGGCAATTGCAGAGCACCAAAAACTTCATCATGGAAGTACAGGGATTTACCGACAACACAGGCAGCGCGACGGCCAATCTCGAATTGAGCCGCAAGCGTGCCGACGCGGTGGTTCGTTACCTGACTTCGAAGCACACCATCCCGCTGCGGCGGATCAGCATGCTGGGTCTTGGCGAGGACGATCCGAACGCAGACAACAAATCGCGTGATGGTCGCAAGCAGGCCCGGCGCGTCGAGGTTCGTGTGTTCTCGCGCGACCTCGGCAGCCAGAATGCCGGCTCCAGCCTGAACATCCCGCGGACTACCGGTTCCGCGGCTCGTACAGAAGAAAGCCAGCAGCCTCCAACCAGCGGACAGACTGCCACTCCACAGCAGCCGTAAACACAAAGGGCGAGGCCACGGAGCCTCGCCCTTTGTGTTGGTTGGCAACTGTTTAGAATGGCAGGATTTCTTCCCTGTCCGGGTCGAAATTGATTCTTCTCTTCTGCACGTAGGCGATGTTGGCAAGGTGTGAAGCCTGCGCCGACCGGTGCCCGATCCACACGTCTCCATTGGGACGCTTGCGGCTGCGGCAACAGTCGAGGAAGTTCTCCACATGATCGATCGTCTGATCGCGGTCGGATTTCACGGTCACGGTCTGTGCGCCTCGTGCGGCGGGGGTGAAATCATAGCGGCCGCGGTCGATGTACAGCTTCCCTTCCGTCCCCACCATTTCCACGCCGGCGCCACGAAGACCCGGGGCCAGTGTCGCTTCGAAAGTCGCCGTCCACTGCTTCGGATATTCCAGTAAGGCAGCGATGGTGTCCGGCGCTGTACGGCCATCCTTATAGTGGTACACGCCACCCGAAGCGACTGCCGCGATGGGGTTGTCCTGATCCATGAACATGTGCACCACATCGATCCAGTGAGTGAACAGATCCGTAATCTGGCCGCCACCAAAATCGAGGTACGCGCGGAAATTGAAGTACTGTGGCGGATCCCAGTCGCGCCATTTCACAGGACCGAGGAAGCGGCCCCATTCCAGGTTCGACGGCATGGTTTTGTACTTCTCCGGAACCTGCATCAGATGTGCGGTGTTTCCGTGCCACCACGTCCGCGCCATGGTGATTTTGCCGAGCTTTCCGGCCTTGATAATCTCTTCCTTCGCCTGCAAATAATGCTTGCCCGAACGCTGCTGCATACCGACCTGGCAGATACGGTCGTTGATGCGTGCGGCCTTAACGATGGGTGGCCCCTCCTCCGGCTTGAGCGTCAGGGGCTTCTCGACGTAGACGTCTTTCTTCGCGTTCAGGCAGTCGATCGCGATGCCGGCGTGCCAGTGATCGGGCGTGGCAATGTACACTGCGTCCAGGTCCTTCACGGTGTCGAGCATCCGGCGATGATCGGTGAATTCCTTTGCGTTGGGCGCACTGGTCTTCTTCGCTTCGGCGGTCCGCTCCGGCCAGACGTCGCACAGCGCGGGAACGTCCACCTGATCGGTTTTCACGAAGGTCTTGAGCACACCGCGTCCACGGCCGCCGGAGCCAATCAGCCCAAGACGGATTCGGTTGTTAGCCCCAAGGATGCGGGAATAAGAAGCCGCGGTGACTGCCACCACGGCTCCGGCCGAGCGTATTACGCCGCGGCGAGAGATTCCGCTGTTTTGCATACGGCAGCTATTATATAGGCCCTCGGCCCCAAAGCGCGTGCCCGATCACGATCTGCCGTGCACCACTCCCGTGGGTGAAGAAAAGGAGGGAATGACGCGTACCTTTCACCTCTCCTTCCTCAGGGGTATATTCCACTGTCTGAAGGCCGGGAATCTCGGGGACCGGCGCGCCTTTTGGGAGGGAGGTGTGAACCACAGCAGTGCCGCGGGGCGCCAGGTGTTCTGCGCTGCCGTGCAGGAGACGGGCAGCGATCTCGGTACCCGTGGGTCCACCTTGCAGGAACAGCGGTCCTTCCGATCCCGGATAGCAGGGCGGTTGAGAGACGATCAGGTCGAAGCGTTCGCCCTTCACGGGCTCGAAGAGATCTCCGATACGGGCTTCCACGTTAAGCGCGAGATTGAGCCCTGCAT
>JAWXCM010000427.1:0-23702 GCA_034408745.1 Bryobacteraceae bacterium | reverse complement strand
GCAGGCTGCAGGCGGAACTGGAGCAGACGCGTACGGAGAGGGATATCTCGCGCGGGGAAGCACAGCTCTCCCAGGAAGACCTCGCTGAGTCACTGAGGACTCGCCGGGATATTGAGCAGGTGGTTCATGAACTCTCCGTCCAGGTAAGGTTGCACGAGCAGGAAAATGCTGCCATCCGCAAAGCATTTTCACAGCAGACCGCGAGTCTGGCGGGGCTGCAAAACGAACTCGAACAAACGCAGATCATATCCCTCAATCTGCGGTCGACCAACGAGGACCTGCAAACCTTTCGCTTCAGATCTGTCGAAGCGCTGAATCGGGTGATGGCAGAACGCGATGAGCTGGTGCGTGAGAATCTCGAGTTCCAGCACAACAGAGTGATTGAGGGAGAGAAGTCGAGAGCGGATCAGAATGCTCTTGCACTTCTGGTCGCAGTGGCTGAATCGCGGCCGGAACCGGCTTCTTTGACCCAGAGGCTCAAGTCTCTGGGAGTGGACGACCTGCCACGTGGTTTGAGCAAACTGGCGAAGCTCTACACAGAAATGAGTGTCGAACAGCAGAACTCAGCCGCGACCGTCAAGAAGGTCCACGTTCTCGAGCACCGGGTTCACAACCTGCAGACTGCCGTTAAGGCGGCGCACTGGCAGGTTGCGACGCTGGAGAGGCAACTTGCCGAACGTCCAGACGGCTCGCGTGAATTGCAGGAAGAAGCGCACACGGCGGCCATTGTCAGGTATGTCCATGGATCATCGGAGAGAATCAGGACACTGCAAGATCGCCTGCATGCGCTAAGACAGACGGCATCTGAACAGGCAAAGCTCATCGACGTCTTTCGGACACAACTCGGCAACGTCGTGACGTCCTTGAGTTGGAAGCTCACAGCTCCTGTGAGAGCTTTGGGCGACGGGGGACTAACGGTGGAAGGAGTAGCATCCGCTCCCATTCTGCCTCCTCTTTCCGATATGAATGTCCCGGCTGTCTCTACTCAGGAATGGATTGATGAGGCGACTTATCTTGCGGCCTTTCCGGACGTGGCCGATGCGGTTCGAAATGGCGCTTTTTCGTCCGGACTGGAGCACTGGCTGCTTAAGGGATGGAATGAAATCTGCACGGGAGAGCGAGCCGACTACCGTACCGCAAAAAAGAACCCATTACGTTCGAATCACCCGACGTTCCTGCCCAGTCGCGCATACGTGGACGTGCTGTACATCATCGGCTGCCATGACGGGGAATCGAAACGCTATCGGGTTCACAACCTGATGGAGTTCTTCAGCGAGCAAGGTTACAGCTCAGTTGCATTTTCCGAACATGATATTCCGTCAATCATCTCCGCCGGTATTCAATGTCACGCGCTGGTGATTTTCAGGGCCGCATACAACGACCATATCGCATCGGTGATCCGGTATGCGCGCAACCGCGGCATCCAGGTCGTATTCGACGTCGACGATCTGATCTTCGAGCCGCATAACATCGATTACATTCGCGTTCTTTCCACGTTCACGCCCGAACAGGTGGCGGGGTATCGCTCCGACCTCGAGCGGTACAGAAGAGTGCTGCTGGAAAGCGATCTCTTCACCTGCACAACCGGCTTTCTTGCCGAACGCGCCAGAGAACTCGGCAAACGCGCGGCGGTTATACCCAATTCGATTAATGCACGACAGATGGAGCTTGCAGAGGCTCTCAACAGCCGTGAACGGTGGAGCGAATCGCATATCCGGATTGGGTACTTCAGCGGAAGCAACACGCATCAAGTCGACTTTGAGTCCTGCGAGCCAGCTTTGCGGCAGGTTATGGCACGCTATCCGGAGTGTCGCTTTGTGCTCGTCGGTATTCTCGATCTGGGGCCGGAATGGTCCCCGTTCGCATCCCGGGTTGAGCGGCATCCCATGGTTCCTTACACGGAGATGCTTGAGCTCCTGGCGGGTTGCAATATCAACCTGGCTCCCCTGGAAGTTGGGAACCCGTATTGTGAGAGCAAGAGTCAACTGAAGATCTTCGAAGCCGGACTGGTATACGTACCTACCGTTGCCAGCGCCGTGCACAGCTATGGCGAAGCGATCGATCATGGCGTCGACGGGTTCCTGGCCAGAACAACCGCGGAGTGGCTCGGGGCGCTGCAACTTCTGATCGAATCTCCGGAACTCCGCCGCAGAACCGGAAACGCAGCCCGGGAAAGAGCTATCCAGCAGTTCGGACTGGAGCCGGTGGGACGGCTTGCGATTCAGGCGTATGGTCTGGACAAAATCCACGGGGCTGTCTCAACAGAAGGGAAGGCGGACGACAATTCCTCGCAGACGCCCTGGCGAAGACTGAAGATTGCCTGGATCGTTCCTGGTCTCATCATTGGTGGAGGGGGACATCGCAATATTCTGCGCGCCGCATATCATCTGCAGCGCTTCGGCCACGAACTGGAGCTGTACTTCACCGATGTGACCATGGACAGCGACAGCTTGCGGCGAACAGTGCATGAGCACTTTTACCCGATCCAGTGCCCTATGCACAGGTATGAAGGACAGATAGGAGCCGCCGACGTCTTGTTCGCAACTCACTGGACAACAGTTAGCCCTGCGCTGAAGGCTCGCGCGAATGTGGGGGAGGTGATGTACTTCGTACAGGATTTCGAGCCTCTGTTTGCGCCTATGGGAACGGAGTACGTCCTGGCGGAAAACACGTACCGGCAGGGGCTGTACTGCATCACTTCAGGCCCGTGGTGCGAGCACATTCTTCGCCGCGATTTTCAGCTTGAGGCCGACCACTTCCAGCTTCCGGTCGACAAGTCGGTTTACTACCCCCGCCCCCGCCTTTCGACGGGTCCAAACGTGGTCTTCTTCGCCAAGCCGGAAATGCCGCGCCGGTGCTACGAAATCGGACTGATGGCGCTCGATCACCTTCACCGCAGGCGTCCGGACGTGGAGATCATTTTGTACGGCTCCCGGAGTCTGGAGGGACGTTCATTCCCATTTCCCGCGACTGTGCGCTCGATTGTGCCAACGATCGACGACCTTGCAAAGATGTACTCGGACGCGGACGCCGGAATCGTGTTTTCGACGACAAACCCAAGCCTGGTTCCTTACGAAATGATGGCCTCCGGTCTGCCGGTCGTCGATATGAATCGCGGGGGGAACGAGGCCAATTACGGCAACCGGTACGACGTTGCGCTGCTGGCGGACCCGTCGCCCGAGGTAATGGCATTTCAGATTTGCGAGCTGTTGAGCAATCCAGTCGAGCTTGCTGCGCGCTCGCGGGCGGGGATTCAGCTTGTCAGGCAGTTCCCTTCTGAAGAAGAGATGGCCGAGCGGGTCCAGGAACTGATTCTCCGGAGAGTGGCAAGGGGAGCCGACGCGGCTGTTCAACCAACGGTGCTCGCTCAGTTGGCGTAGAGAACAAGGATCGCAGGTAACGGGAGGACCGCTACTTCCAACGGAGAAGCGGGGATCCATGGCGGCGCGAATTGGGCACGTTATCATTTCTACAGACCATTCAGGAAGACTTTAGGACAAAGGAAAAAAGCCGGCACCTGCGACGTTCATCGGACCGGCCTAGGAGAATACCGAATTCTTATGTTGCCAACTGAACAACAGCTCAGCATGTATCGAACCGCGAGTAAAGATCCGCAGATCGCCGTGTACCGTACGTTTGTTCCGGGACACGTGCTCGGTGTAATTGACCAGGTAATTGACGGGCCCTATTTTGTTGGCGTATCTGACACAGCAGCTCTGTCGATGTTAGCGCTGTATGTCAAGCTCCGCCCGGCGAGGAACATCCTTGAGCTTGGTACATTTGGGGGGCTTAGCGCAATAGTAATGGCCTCTTGCCTTGACGCTAATGACTCTTCAGCACGATTGACTACCGTCGATCTGTCAAACAAGCATCAACATGATAGCCGACCCCACATACAAGCGGCCAGCCTCGAGCACAAGATTAGCCTTATCTCGGGATCATCGACAGACGCCGAGGTTGTAAATACGCTCCGGCGCCTTGGACCGTTCGACATGATCTATATCGATTCCTCCCACGCGTATAAACAGACTCTGGAAGAACTTGACTTATATACTGGCGATCAGGCCCTCTCCTCGAGCGCGACCGCCATATTCATGCATGACGCTGGGCGATCAGCGGCATCGTCCGATCCGACCGGTGAAGGCGGCGTCCCGCGTGCCGTTCAAGAATGGATGCAAAAGAATGGAGCGCATTTCCAGTTTCTGTCGCTGGAACCGCCTGTCTGGCCTAATCCCTGTGGTCTGGGAATGCTGCTCCGAAAATGATTCAATGATGATTTAATCCCCAGCGACCTGTCGCCAACCCGACCTATACACGTAGCACAAAAAGCAGACTGGGGAGAAGGACAAAGGAGAAGGCAAAGTGTTGAGATACAACTTGGTTGTTCTGGCGCTTGCGATGACCGTAAGCGCGCAGACGCAGACGCCTGTGACTATAACGGAGCGAATGTACGTTTGCAAAGGAGGTCACCCGCGCTGCGACGCGCAACCAGGAAGCTATAGTTATCATCAGTTTAAACCTGGTAACCTGAAAGACTTCGCGGTTTTCGCCGAGGTGCTGCCGCCAGGTCCGCCGCTGATTCACTATCAGACGTTGCTTTCAGAACTCATCAGCCTACGCGCGGATACGAACGCAGTAGCGGTATGGGGAGATGCTGCTGCGGGAGCCGATAAGGCGAAGGTGTGGGGAGGGTTTTTCTCGGCGCGCTCAGGCAGTTTCCCTGGGCCAGCCAGTGCCACGTGATGCTCAATTACTCGGCTTGGAAGTCGACGTGTTAAACGCATCGCTGCCCGGAGTCGCCCCAAACGCCTCGAAGGTTGGGATCGAAGTAGTAGGCTTCGGCAACACCATCACCGCGGCATATATGGCCGAGTCGGAACATAAGGGTCCAGGAGGTGGAAGATTCGAGCATTTCCTGCTGCTCAATCCAGATTCCCTTACCAAGAACGGCACGCTGATTGGGGTGGGACCCCAAAACGCAAAAATCGGAATCAATCTCGAGAATTCTAAGTTCAGCGATTCAGCGATGCTGATGTCCCCAGAAAACAGAATTGTCTTTCGAGACAAGGGCAAATGCGATGCCAGCATCTGGCGCGACTCGCTTGGAAATGGCCATCTAGTTTTCTCCGCAGGTCCGAATGGTCTACGGGTTACAAACTCAGACGACACGAAGCAAATCCTATACATCCATGAGGACGGCAAGATCGACCGTGCCTCTCTAGTTTGGCAGTACTACTGGCCCTGGATTGGTGGTGCCAGCCTGCTGTTGGTCGGGTTGATCGGAGCTTGTGCGTGGCTGCTGTGGCGCGTGCACCGGTTGGCAGTGATCCTGGCACCACAGCAACAAGCAGCTTCAATGGGAATCGATGCGACCGTAACAACAGCAGTAAGCTTCTTCGCGAGAACAAGCCCAAATCAGACCGAAGCCACAGAAGCTGCCGTCAAAGCAGAGCAGAACGAGCGGCGGGACAGCGTCGAGGTGTCATGGCTGAATGCGCTTACAGCATTCTATACGAAGCGCGTCAGGCTTTGTGAAGCCGGAAATTCCGGCAGGAAACCGTATTGAAAAACGAGCCCAAACCGATGCGCCCGTGCGCCAGGCTCAGATCGATTCCTCGCAGCGAGCTATTCTTCTCGCCACGCACCCACGTTTCGACCAGGTTCTTCGATGCGTCGTAGACCACTCGGACGGGTGTCCATTCCGCCTTCGCCCACACGCGAGGCCCAGTCTGATCGCTGATGCGGACGCGATCGCCGCCATAGACGTGAAAGATGCCGTTGTGGACTGGCTGCTCCACCGCTGTGTCGGGCGACAGATGGACGTAGTCGAAGTGCAGGTTGTCGCGCCACCCGTAGACTATGATTGCGGAACCGACCTTGGCGCCGGCGTCGACGTCCGGCTTCATTTCCACTTCCAGCGTGAACCGCTCGGGCGGCATGGTTTTCGCGAGAGCGTACTGGGTCGGCGACCTCGGGTTCGCTTCCTGTGGCCGCGCGACCTTGAGTTCGAGAGACGTGTCGCTTCCCGACCACTCGGCCGGATTCAACACGTCCCATTCCTGTCCAAACGCACGAACGGCACCGCCAAACGGCGGGAGCTTCGGAGCCGCGGCATACATTGCAAGCGGCAATCCGGCGAAAAGTCGGCGAGAGAGCATTTGCTCTCAGCTTACCGTCTTCAGGATGCGCGTTTCTTCAGCAGTTCCGGAAACGTCTTGCGCAGCTTCTCTACCTTGGGCTTTGAATTCACCATGACGTACCCGTGGTTCGGATGCAGTTTCACGAAGTCCTGGTGATACTCCTCGGCCGGATAAAAGGGATGGCCCTCGCTCAGTTTCGTCGCGATCGGCGCGGAAAACACCTTCGCATCCGATAGCTGCTTCAGATACGCTTCCGCGACCTTCTTCTGTTCCGCGTCCTGGGCGAAGATCTCCGACCTGTACTGTTTGCCGTAATCCGGACCCTGACGGTTGAGCTGAGTCGGATCGTGCGCCACCGCGAAGAACACCTTCAGCAGCGTACCGTAGCTGATCTTCTGGGGATCGTAGGTGATCTCAATCGCTTCGGCGTGATCGGTGCGCCCCGCGCCCACAATCTCGTATTGCGCCGATCCCTTCGTACCGCCGGCGTAACCCGAAATTACCCTGGTGACACCAGCCACTTCTTCGAAGACGGCTTCTGTGCACCAGAAGCAGCCGCCTGCAAACACCGCCTTTTTCAGGCCTTTGGACGCCGGCACGTCGGTGGCCGGGTTGGGGAGATCTTTGCCGAATGCGGCGAGGCTGCTGAGCCCGGTGGCCAGCAGAAGAATCGAGAACGCTCTGGTCATGTTCATAGAGATGTTACGCACACCCGATCCGTTCTGGATTCTAGTCTATTCCCGCTACTTTTTCGATTTCATCACCTGCGAGGGGGAATTCCGTCAGCCTTTAGTACTGGTACCAGTCTATGTCCGTACTCTGAGCAAAAACGAGTCCGTTCACGCTCTATTAGTTGAGGTCTAAGAGTTTGCACTGGTCTACTCGTACAACCGGAACCCTGGAGCCGACTTCGAAGGCGACGCCGATTCTGTCGGCCCGCCTCCTTGCGGTAGCTGGACTGGCCCTGCCGTTCCTGTTGGCGTTTTTCCTGATCGTGTTCGGTGGCGATTCGCAGCAGACATCGTCCGCCGCGTCCGCGCCGCGGGCGACTCAGACTCGCTGAACTGTAACCAGTTCTTCAGGTTCCGCGAGTCGTCGAGTCCGGTTACCATCAGGATCTTCACAGGAGCGGGGCCGCTGACCTGCTTCCAGACTGTGGCGGTAGAGGTCCACGGCTTCTGCGCCGTCTGTAAAATCGGTTCGTTTTAGCGAATCAGGCCGGAAAGCGCGCTTCGCAGCAGGGACAGGTCGGCTTCGTTGTTGTAGAAATGCGTGGAAACACGCAGTCTGCCGTGGCGGGCGGACACCAGGATCCCGGCTGTCTTCAACTCCCGTGCCAGAGCTGACGCGTCGACGCCCGGAAACTCCGCCGCGACAATCGCCGAATCCTGGTGAGCAATATTGCCGCCGAATTCCTCCAGCAGTGAGCAGCACTGCGCCGCCAGATCCAGAACGCGCGCTTCCACCCGGTCCGCGCCGAGTTCCAGCACCAGATCGACAGACGCCTCGAATCCGTACAGGCTCGGGAAATCCAGCATGCCGCCTTCGAAGCGTTCGGCGGCTTCCACGAAAACAGGCTCGCCGTGATGGAGGTGGTCCACCCTGCGCCAGCCCTGGTCGCTTCGCCAGCCGACCACGGAGGGATGCAGCGCGGCTCTCAGCGCAGGAGCCACATACGCGAATCCGGCGCCATTGGGCGAGTTCATCCATTTGTAGGCATTGACCGACAGCATGTCCGGCCGCCAGCGCTCCACATCAAACTGTACGGCGCCGACACTCTGCGTCCCATCCAGATACAGAAGGCCGCCTGCCCGATGCACCCGTTCCGCCAGTCCGTCGAGCACCGGCCGGAAACCATTCGCGTAGTTCACCGTACTGAGAAACACAGCGCGCACCGGACCCGCGTTCAAATGCCGGTCGAGGTCTTCCCAGTCCGACTCGATATATTCCACGCCAAAGCGGGAAAGCGTCGAAGGGAAGTACGAGTTGTTCGGAAATTCGTTCGACAGCGCAATCACGCGGTCTCCCGATTTCCACTCGAGTCCGTTGATCAGCCATGACAACGCAGCGGACGCCGTGGTGCAGAAAGCGATGTCATCCCCCGACGGGGCGTTGATCAGTCGAGCCGTTTTTGCGCGGATTCGGTCAATATCGGCGAACCAGCTCAGGAAATCGGAACAGGCGTGGGCATTTCGGCGGTCAAAGTGAGCGCGGACTGCACCGAACGTCGCATTCGACGTCTGGCCGTAAGTGGCGGTGTTGAGGTACGTGACCTGGGCGAGCGCCGGAAACCGACTCCGAATCTCCTCCCAGTTCCCCTCAGGCATCGCTGGGGCGGACCCTGGAACGAACGAACTCGACGGCTTCCTCCACCGGCACTTCGGTCATCGTTCTGGTGCGGCGTTCCACCACCTCGACCACGCCGTTTGCCGCCTTCTTGCCGACCGTGATCCGCCATGGTATGCCCACCAGATCGGCATCCTTGAACTTCACGCCAGCCCGCTCATCGCGGTCGTCGAAGATCATGTCGAGGCCGGCCGACCTCGCCTGTGCCGCCAGCCGCGCTGCGATGGTTCGCTGCTTTTCATCGGCGAGATTTACCGGCGTCACCACCAGTTCAAAAGGAGCGATCGCGACCGGCAGGGCCATGCCGTTGTCGTCGTGGTACAGCTCGACCGCGGTCGCCAGAATGCGCTCCACACCGATCCCGTAGGAGCCCATAATCACGGTGATTTCTTCGCCCGTTTCGTTGGTGACTTTCAGGCCCATCGCATCGGAATACTTATAGCCGAGCTTGAAAATGTGCCCGATCTCGACGGATTTGTTAATTTCCAGCGGATCGCCTGTTTCCAGATGCGTATCGCCCGCGGCAACCTGACGAATATCGACGAATTCCGCCTGGAAATCTTCGCCCGGGGTCACGTTTTTCAGGTGATAGTCGTTGCGATTCGCGCCCGCGATCATATTTCGCCGGCCCTGCAGAGCCAGGTCGGCCACAATGCGCAGGTTCTTCACGCCCACCGGGCCAAGTGACCCGGCATCGGCGCCGAGCAGCTGACGCATCTCATCGGCCTGCGCGGGCCGGGGCTCGCCGCCACCGGAGATGGCTGCGAACTTGGTTTCGCTCAGCTGATGATCGCCGCGCAGCAAAGCCAGCACCGGCTTGTTATCGCCGCCCACCATCACCAGGCTCTTGATTTGCGAGGTGGCCGGCAGTCCGGTAAAGGCCGAAACCTCAGCGATCGTCTTGACGTTCGGAGTGTGGAATTCTTCCGGTTCCAGATCGCCTTCCGGATCGGGACCTGCCGGGGGAACGGGCAGGGAAACGGCCTTCTCCAGATTCGCCGCGTACCCGTTTGCAGGGCACGACACCACAAAATCCTCACCTGCGTCGGAGGCCACCATGAACTCGTGCGACTGGCTCCCGCCCATCGAACCCGAGTGCGCTTCCACCGCGGCAAACTTCAGTCCGCAGCGCTCGAAAATTCGGCAGTAGGCACGGTAGTGCTTTTCGTACGATTCGTCCAGCCCGGCGGCATCAATGTCGAAGGAGTACGAATCCTTCATGATGAACTGCCGGACGCGAAGTAACCCGGATTTCGGCCGAGGTTCGTCGCGAAATTTGGTTTGAATCTGATACCAGATCTGCGGCAACTGCTTATAGCTGCGCAGTTCCCCGCGAGCCACCACGGTCATGTTCTCTTCGTGCGTCATGCCCAGACACATGGCGCGCCCAAACCGGTCCTTAAACCGGAACATGTTGTCGCCCATGACGTCCCAGCGGCCGCTTTCCTGCCACAATTCGGCGGGATGCAGTGCCGGGAGGAGCATTTCCTGCGCTCCAATACCGTCCATTTCCTCCCGGATAATGGCCTGGATTTTCAGCAGGGACCGCTGAGCCAGGTACAGGTAATTGTAAATGCCGGCCGACAACTGCCGGATGTAGCCAGCCCGCAGCAGAAGCTGGTGGCTGACGACCTCCGCCTCAGCGGGATTTTCCCGCAAAGTGGGTATAAAAAGCTTGCTCCAGAGCATGAGGATAAGCTCCGAGTGTACCATGCTAAACTACTGACTTGTCGCGGGAAACCCCCTGCGCTCGAGTCAAAAGTATGAACCCACAGACCAGAATGAGCCGCTCCCTCGCCGAGGCCGATCCCGTCATCTACGAGGCCATTCAGCACGAACTGGAACGCCAAAACAGCCACCTGGAACTGATCGCCAGCGAGAACTTCACCTCCGAGGCGATTCTGGAGGCGGCCGGCACCGTGTTCACCAATAAGTACGCGGAGGGCTACCCCGGCAAGCGCTACTACGGCGGCTGCGAATACGTCGATGTGGTGGAGAACCTGGCGCGCGACCGCGCCAAACAGTTGTTTCACGCCGAGTTCGCGAATGTGCAGCCGCACTCCGGCTCTCAGGCCAATGAGGCCGCGTACGCATCCATCCTGCAGCCCGGCGACACGATTCTGGGCATGAGCCTCGCTCATGGCGGACACCTCACCCACGGCCACCATCTGAACTTCTCGGGCAAGCTGTACAAAGTGGTCGGCTACGGCGTGAAGCGTGACGACGAGATTATCGACTACGACGAGGTGGCACGGCTGGCCGAGGAGCACAAGCCGAAGCTGATCATCGCTGGCGCTTCCGCCTACCCCCGCATCATCGACTTCGCGAAATTCCGCGCAGTGGCGGACGCGGTCGGCGCGGTGTTCCTGGTCGATATGGCGCACTTCTCGGGTCTGGTGGCCGCGGGTGTCTACCCCAACCCGTGTGAGTACGCCGACATTGTGACTTCCACGACTCACAAGAGCCTGCGCGGTCCGCGTTCGGGAATCATTCTGGCGAAGGAAAAGTTCGGCGCCGCCATCGACCGCGCGGTGTTCCCTGGCGCGCAGGGTGGCCCGCTGGTCCACATCATCGCGGCCAAAGCGATCTGTTTCCTCGAAGCGCTGCAGCCCGAGTTCGTCACTTACTCAAAGCAGGTTGTCGCCAACGCCCAGGCGCTGGCGGCCGGGCTGGCTGCTGAAGGTCACCGTATCGTCTCCGGGGGCACCGACACACACCTGCTCCTGCTGGACGTTTTCGCCAAAGGGCTCCGGGGCAAGGAAGCTGAGATCGCCCTCGACAAGGCGTACATCACCGTCAACAAGAACGGTATTCCGTTCGACACCAACCCGCCGATGAATCCCAGCGGAATTCGTCTCGGTTCTCCCGCCGTCACTACCCGAGGCTTCGCGGAAGCGGAAATGAAGGAAGTGGCATCCTGCATTACGCAGGTGCTGCGGGACCCGGCGTCTGACGCCAACCTCGCCGACGTGCGACGCCGCGTCGCCTTACTGACTGCGCGCTTCCCGCTGTATCCGTGGAAGTCCAGCGCGGTGATCGCGTAAAAGTCAGCATCGCGTGCCACTGCGGATCGCCATCGACGTCCGGTACATCCGGGACTTTGGTATCGGAACCTATATCCGGAACCTGGTTCAGGCGCTGGCCGAAGTGGATACTGAAAACCACTACATCCTGGCTACAACCGACCAGGAAGTCCCGGAGTTCGCCGGCCTGCCGCCGAACTTCGAGGTGGCGGTCCACATCCCCCCGAAGCGCCGAATCTGGGCCAACCTCAGCTACGGCTGGTTCCTGCGCAGCCTTCACGCGGACCTGATTCACATGCCCGTGAATCTGATGCCGTTCTTCATGCCGCGCCCGTACGTGGTGACGATTCACGACGTCAGCAGCTTCCTGTTCGGTTCTCACCTGACGTTCCGGGACAATGTGCGGCTGTTTCGGTTTCGGCGGAGCCTGCTGAGGGCGCGCTGCATCATCACCGTCTCAGAGGCCACCCGCCGCGACGTCCAGAACCTCCTCGCCATCCCGCAGGAGCGCCTGCAACTGGTCTACAGCGCACCCGATCCCAGATTTCTGGAGCCCCGTCCCTCTGAGGCCGATCTGCAGAAATTGCTGGAGCGGTACCAGATCCGGCAGCCGTTCATCCTCTACGCCGGGCGCATCCGGCCCCACAAGAACCTGCCGAGGCTGATCGAGGCTTTCGCCGTGGTCCGCACCGATCTGGAGAATCACCCCGTCTACCGGGACCTCCGGCTGATCATCATAGGCGACGAGATCTCAAGGCACCCTGAGGTCCGGCGCGCTGTGGTGTCGACACGAAATCAGCAGGTGGTGCGCTTTCTCGGGTTCGTTCCCTTCGAAACGCTCAGGATGTTCTACGCGGCGGCCGACCTGTTCGCGTTCCCTTCCTTATATGAGGGCTTCGGCCTGCCCCCGCTGGAAGCCATGGCCACCGGGACGCCGGTAGTCACCACCAGCGTGAGCTCGCTTCCGGAGGTGGTCGGCAACGCGGCCATGATCGTCAATCCGGAGAACGTCTTCGACATCGCCCGCGGGATTCGGGAAGTGCTGCTCGACCCGGCGATCCGCGGCAGACTCGTGGCCGCCGGATTCGAACAGGCCCGGCGCTTCAGCTGGAAGCGAACCGCGCAGGACGTGCTCGAAGTCTACAAGAAAATTAGCGATAAGCGCTGATCAGACCCAGTCGTGCTCCAGAGCGATGAGGGTGACTCGCGCCCGGACGTAGTGAAGCAGGTGACTTCCCTGCACCGGGAGCTTCTCCCACATACCGGGCCGGTCGACCGTATCCTCGGTGACCAGGTGCACCTCCCCGGCGATGGTCCGGAGCCGGCGCACCAGGCCCACACGGCCGCGCTTGATCAGATAGAGGGCGTTGGGATCGACGTCGAGCCGTGCCGTGCGCGACTGGTCCAGCAGCAGGTGGTCGCCTTCCCCGAACGTCGGGTGCATGCGGACATCAAACGCGCTCAATGCCACTATCGGGTGCCACATCAGGCGAAGGACGCGGTTCGGTACGGGAAATCGCGTATGCCGCTCTACTTCTGAAGGCCAGGCGTGGGTAGGACCGATTCGTCCCGCGAGCACTGGCAGATAGGCATAGTCGGAGGCTTCCGGGCGCTCACAGTCGAGGTAGCTGATCAGTTTCGTTCGGTCTATCAGGTCGAGCACGCCCAGCCTCAACTGGTACAGGCACCTGTCCATCACCGCCGGGCTGAGACGTCGGATCCCCTTCAACACGTTGTGCAGGTGGGACTGAGACACGCCCACGAGTTTGGCCAGAGCTCGCTCAGTGATCTCACCGTTTCGCACTTTAGCTCGCAAGAGCTCGACAAAAGCGTCCTGAATTTCGTAAAGAAACATACACCCACCTTTGTGGGGCGTTAGATAGCTTACTCTATTTCAGAAAGAAATAGGTCGTCCTTAACGAATCATATAAATCTTACCGTACCCGTGTTTACCTCCTGAAAACGCCAGGAGTACGGCCCAAAATTCTCATCGTTATTTACTGGCAGGCAAGGACTTAACGCGGTGTCACCCCGGCTGTGACTCAGGGTCCTTGAAACCCTGGAGCCTAAACTAAGTAAAAAACTCTATAGACGAAATGAAAGCGCATCCTAATATCGGAACAGAAGTAAAGAGAACGGCCTCCGGATTCAACCGAAAAGGCCGCAAAAAACAAAAGGAACTGAAACAAAATGGAATGGAACCGATCCGAAACGTTGGGACTTGCCACAGTCAAATGCCCTTCCTGCGAAGGTACTGGACTGCGAATCGATGGGGAGACCCCCAACGAGCCCTGCAAATGCGTTCTCCGCAAAATCTTCCGCCTCTGCTATGCGCGGTTTGTGGAATGCACGGTAGCAAGTGTTGAAGGAACGCGCTGCTCGCTTGAGAATGCCGCATATCGCGAACTGCCCGGCGAGTTTAGCCGGAAGAACGAAGAGTACGCCGCGGATTTCACCCTGGTTGCAAAGCGCACCCTCACCCCTGACGAACATCGCATCTTCCGATACAGGTACATACTCGGTGCCGACTGGCGGCTTTGCTGCCGCAAGCTGAACGTCGACAAGCATCGTTTTTACCACGTACTCTACAACATTCAGCAGAAACTCGGGAAGGTTTTCCGGGAACTGCAGCCGTATTCGCTGTATCCGCTGTCGGAATATTTCTCCCCCGGAATGCGCCGGCGGCCCGCTGGCAGCGTAGTCGCGCTGCGTCCGCAAACTGCCGCCACCTCCGGACTTCGGCCTCTCCCACTTGGTCGCGCCGCCTGACCTGCGCGTCTCAACGGCCGGCTTCCGGGCTTCCTCCGGACGCCGGCCCCTTTTCCAGGTGATTTTGTTCGTGGTTCCGCTAATCAACCGGTCGTTCCTCCCCCCGGCCGGGATTTTTCCGGAACTCTCCGCCCTCCGCCTCCAACGCCCTCCGTGCTATCCTGACGCCGATGACCAGGGTCCAGCTTGAGTATGAACTCGTCCGGCCGCTCGACGATAATCTGATGCTTCAGATCGCCAAAGCCCACAGTGTTTATGGAATCATTCGCGTGGCTTTGTCGCCTTCGCTCACCCGGCTCACGGTCGAATACGACGCCTCCCGCCTGTCTTCGCTGGAAGTGGAAACCCAGCTTCACGGGATGGGAATTCCGGTCGTCCTCAGCGTTTAAAACTTCGTAACTTCGGTAAATCGAAAGCCGTGGACTTTCATGGCGGGTACCACCATGTCGAAAGCTTCCTCACCGCTGGCCCGTTCTGAAGCGGCCAGACATTCCACATTCCGCAGCATCTCTGTAACGCTCTGATTGAAGCGAAAGTTACGCAGACCGCCCGCGATCTCGCCATTGCGGACCAGGAACGTACCGTCACGAGTCATTCCCGTCATCACTTTGGCTCTCGGCTCCACTTCGCGGATGTACCAGAATCGAGTCACCAGAATCCCGTTCTCCGTCCCCGCGATCATCTCGTCCAGACTCGACTTTCCGCCCGCAATCACGATGTTTATCGGCGCCTCGCCCACTTCGTTGGGAATCGGGTAGCCATGGCCCGTCGGGTCGACCCCGGCTCTTGCCGCCGCCTCCCGCGAGTACGCCACCTGCTGGGGAACACCCCGGCGGATCAGTGTCAGCACACTGCGCGGCACACCCTCACCGTCGAACGGCGCGCCTGTCTGCAGCGGAAAGTGGCAGTCGTCGCAGACGGTGATGTTGTCGCCGAACAGCTTCTCGCCCAGCCGCTCATTCAGAAAACTTCGCTGATCTTCCATCGCGGTACCGCTGAAATCGCCGAAAATCTGACCCACCAGATCCAGCACCGCCGCCGGCTCCAGGATCACCGTATAGGCGCCCGGCGGCAGTTCCAGGGGATGGTCTGATTCACGCGCCTTGCGGGCTGCGCGCTTTGCCAGTTCCACAGGTCGAATCTCTTCATGGCTGGCCGACGTTGCTTTGGCCCATCCCGAGGAATCGCCCGCCATCGCCGTAACGGAAAACGTGGTGAGAGTGTCGGCGTAATAGCGAAACAGCCCTCGGGAATTCAGGATTGTCTCGACACTTTGCGCCGTCGCGTAGATTCCGGCCGCGGTCTGGCCCAAAGATTCCACAACGTGGATCGCCTCGGCGACTCCGGCCGCGCGTTCCGCCGGCGTGCAGCTGGCACCGGCCTTTGACCACCGGCTCACGTCCGCCGGTTCGCTGCTCTCGTACAGCCGCTGCAGGTCGGGCGTGGGATCGGCCGCGCGCGTCAAAGCGATCGCTTCGTCGACCGCTGCGGAAATACCGTCGCGGTGCAGCCGGTTCGTGGTCGCCCGCGCAGTCCGGTCGCCGATGATGGTCCGCACTGACAGGCTGACACCACGTTCGGAGACATTCTGGTGAATGGCGTTGTTGGCGAAGCGCGTCAGCGATTCGTCCGAGGCCGAGAGCAGGATCTCGACATCCCGCACGCCGTGACGGTACGCCGCCGCCTCCACCGCCAGCATGATCTCCTGGCACTTCTGCCGAGGAAGAAGATCGGATTCAGTCAGGTCTGGCATTGCCGGTTTTGATCTTTCGAAAGCGTGAGGGAGAGGCGCCGTGCCCTGTGCCCATCACTTGCTCAGGTTGCCCCTTGCCACAGTTGGGGACGCCCCAGAGCGTCCAGTGCTCCGGTCCGGAAACAGCGTCGCACGCGTTCCAGAACTCCGTGGAAATTCCGCTGTAAACCGGATTTTTTAACAGCCGGACGCGCCGCCCGCCTCGAATCTCCCACGCTGCTTCGCACCCAAACTGGAAGTTGTAGCGTTTGTCGTCAATCGACCAGCTCCGGTTGGTCTCCATGTAAATGCCGTCGGTATCGAACACCTCATCCAGCGACTGCGTTCCCGGCATCAGACTGACATTGGTCATGCGGATCAGCGGCAGCCGGTTCCACGCCTCGGCGCGCATGGTGCCGTTGGAGCGCGTGGCCCCGATTGCGGCCGCCGTCTCGCGCGACGTCATGTAGCCTCGAAACACCCCGTCGCGGATGATGTCGACACCCTGCGCCGGCACGCCTTCGTCGTCAAAGGCGAATGTGCCGAGCCCCGGCCCGTGCGCCTCACGCGCATCGCAGACCACATTCACAATGTCCGACCCGTATCGCAGATTATTGAGCTGATCCAGCGTAAGAAAACTCATCCCCGCATAGTTCGCTTCCGACCCCAGTACGCGGTCCAGTTCGATCGGATGCCCGATGCTCTCGTGAATTTGCAGCCCCAGCTGGCTGCTGTCCAGCACGAGGTTAAACTCGCCCTCCGGGCAGGGCGGGGCAGAGTGCAGCGCCACCGCTTCTTCCGCAACCCGCGGTGCGTGTGCCAGCAAATCGAGCTCGTCGAGAAGCTCGTAGCCTTTCAACTGGTATTGTCCGCCGAAGGAGTTCGGGTACGACCGCTTCTGCAGTTCCTCGTCTTTGTAGCTGAGCGCGCTAAATCCGGCGCCGGTGACGGTGCGTGTCTGCGATATCCGGCTGCCTGGCGACGATGCGAAATACTGTGATTTCCGTGAGCAGGCAAACGATGCTTCCGCCAGGGTGATGCCGTTTATACGCTGCAGTTCCGCGTCGATGCGCATCAACAGGGCGATCGTCTCTTCCACAGGAACGGAAAAAGGGTCAATGCGGCAGACTGAGGTCCAGTCGGCTGTGTACGACTCCTCCGGCGCCAGTGCGACATCGATCTTTTTGGCCAGCGCGCCGGAGCGGGCGATGTCGGCTGCCAGTTCGGCGGCGCGTCCCAGGCCGCGGGTGGAAAGATCGTCGGTGGCGGCGAAGCCCCAGCACCCGCCGGCGATCACGCGAATGCCGACTCCCAGCGAGTCCCAGGAAGCGATCTGCCCAGGCCGCCCGTTGCGGGTGGAAATCTGTCTGTCGCGCGACTGTTCGACGCGCACGTCAGCGTAAGTTACGCCCCGGCGTGTTGCCGCTTCCAGCGCTTTTTCCGCCAGTTCCCGCATAGTAAGAATCAGTGTAGCGGGTTCAGGCATCCTGCTAAGTGCATGTTCTCCTTATTCTCCGGACCGCCGCTTGCCCCAGGGACCGAGGCGCCCGACTTCACCCTGCCCGACCAGGACGGAAAGAAGGTAAGCCTGCGCGCCCTCCGCGGCAGGAATGTGGTGTTGGTGTTCTACCCCGGCGACGACACTCCGGTGTGCCGCAAACAGCTGTGCGAGTTTCGAGACCAGGCCAAGGTGTGGCAGGCGAAGAACACAGTGGTGTTCGGAGTAAACCCGGGCGGAGCGAAGAGCCACGCCGGCTTCCGCGAAAAGAACCACCTCGGCTTCCCGCTGCTGGTCGATGACGGCGGACGCGTCGCCGACGCCTATCGGTGCAAGGGGCTCTTCATGACGTCTCGCACGGTCTACCTGATTGGGCCCGACGGAAAGATTCGGTATGCAAAACGCGGCAAACCCGATCCGGCGGAAGTGCTCGCGGCCGCGGTTTAGCGTGCTCTGCTACTCTCATTAAGCATGTCCGAAGCGAATCCCTTTCAGGACCCGCTGCGGTTCGAGCGCCGTGTCCCGTCCTGCGCCATCGTGATTTTCGGCGCCAATGGCGACCTTACCAAGCGAAAACTGATCCCAGCCTTGTACCGTCTGGCCTATGAACGGCGCTTACCGCCGGGCTTTGCCATTGTCGGAAACTCAAGAACAAAGATGTCGGATGACGACTTCCGCGTCAAAATGCGCGAAGCTGTCCAGGAGTTTTCAGAAGATACGCCGTTCGATGAGCGGCTGTGGGCCGATTTCGCCGAGCACCTGTTCTACTGCGCCGGCGACCTGCAGGACCCAAAGATGTACCAGGCCATGGCGAGGCAGCTCGACGAAATCGAGACGCAGCGCAAAACCGAAGGCAACGTGCTGTTCTATCTTTCGACGCAGCCCAGCTACTACTCGGTGACGATCGGGCAACTGGGTGCCGCGGGACTGCAGCACGGGCTGGGATGGCGCCGGATTGTCGTGGAGAAGCCGTTCGGGCATGATCTGGCGACCGCGGGTGAACTGAACGCTCAGCTGCAGAAAGTCTTCCCCGAATCCTCCATTTATCGCATCGACCATTACCTGGGCAAGGAAACAGTCCAGAACGTGATGGCGTTCCGTTTCGGCAACGGGATCTTTGAGCCGCTGTGGAATCGACGATACATTAAGCACGTGCAGATTACCGCCGCCGAATCCATCGGCGTGGAAGGCCGCGGCTCGTACTACCAGGAAGCCGGCGCGCTGCGGGACATGATCCAGAACCACCTGCTTCAGGTGATGTCGACCATTGCGATGGAGCCCCCGGCTGTGTTCGAACCGAACACCGTGCGGGACGAACGCGCCAAAGTCCTGCGGTCCGTCCGGGTTCCGACGCCCGAACAGGTTCCGTTGATCAGCGTGGCTGGCCAGTATGGGCCGGCGCGGGTCGGTAATGAAGAATTGCCGGGTTTCCGGCAGGAACACGGCGTCGCTCCCAACTCGCAGACCGACACCTATTCGGCGGTTACTTTTTACGTCGACAACTGGCGCTGGGCGGGCGTTCCGTTTTATATTCGCAGCGGCAAGCGTATGCCGAAGCGCGTTACGGACATCGCTATCCATTTCAACGCCCCGCCGCATTCGCCGTTTTCGCGTGGGGGCCACGACGATGCCCCCGCGGCACAGCCCAACCTGCTGATCATCCGCATTCAGCCCGAGGAAGGCATTTCGCTGCGCTTCCTGTCGAAAAACCCAGGTGAAGGAATGCGGCTGCGGCCGGTCTCGATGGACTTCAACTACGGGTCCAGCTTCGGCACGCGGTCTCCGTCGGCCTATGAGACCCTGCTGGTGGACGCGATGGTTGGCGACGCTACGCTCTACACGCGGCAGGACATGGTGGAGGCCAGCTGGGCCGCCGTTCAGCCGATCCTCGACTACCGCGAAGCGCAGCCTGGCGACTTCCCGAACTACGGCGCCGGATCGTGGGGACCGCGGGCCGCTGACGAGATGCTCGCCCGGAATGGGCACACCTGGAGGCAGCCATGAGCGTTGCCGCCGCAGTCGATCCCGAACGGCTCCTCAAAGAGCTTCGGGTACTCTGGCGCGACCTCGGCAAACAGGACGCCAACGGAGTGTTGCGTGCCTGCGCCATGACGTTGATCGTGGTGATTGATGAAGCCACCGACGCCAACATCATCGGCGAGACGATCGCGACGCTGATGCACGAACACCCCAGTCGCGCGATCGTAATCCGCGTCCGGCACTGCCGGGAGCAACTCGTCGAAGCGCGAGTTCTCGCCCAGTGCTGGATGCCGTTTGGACGGCGTCAGCAGATCTGCTGCGAACAGGTGGAGATCACGGCGTCTGAGACCAGCCTCGCTGACGTGGCGTCCGTAGTTCGCGGCGTCATCGTTCCGGATTTGCCGTCGATCCTGTTTTGTCCCAGCGAGAATCTGTGGTGGCTGCCGCAGTTCAGCGCACTGGTGCCCCTTGCCGGCAAGCTGATTCTGGACTCCTGTGGGATGCACGATTCGGCGCGCGTGATGGACTTCTGGACGTCGACCGGCGCCACTTTCGGCGAGCACGCCGATCTCGTCTGGAGCCGCCTCACCCCGTGGCGTCAGGCCATCGCACGCATCTTTGAAGACCGCTCCCGGGCCGGGAGGGTCGGCGAGCTTACGAACGTGGAATTGCAGTATTCCGCGGCCGAGCCGCCGTCGGCAATTCTGTACCTGGCCGGCTGGTTCCGGGCGCTTCTCGGCGACAGCCTGAAGATCACTGTGAGTTCGGGCTCGGGACCACAGTATGCTGGCATTGCGAGGGTGACGCTGGAAGGCCCGGCTCTGCGTGCCTCGGTTGCGATACGTGACCGGAATACGGCGGAGACACAGGTGGACGGGCAGGGTCTGGAGTTGACGGTGTTCCCGGTGGCTGACGATACATACGCGCTGAGACAGGAATTATCGGTCGCCGGACGCGATCCGATGTTTGAGACTGTGGTGAGAATGGCTGTGAAGATTCGGGAAAACAAGTGAGCGCTCACTGGAAGACCTACCCTGGTGTAGAAGCAACGGCAGAGGCGTGCTCCGTTCACGTGCTTTCGGTTATAGATGCCGCCATGCAGGGCGGTGGCGAGGTGACGGTCGCGCTGTCGGGCGGGTCCACCCCGAAGCTGATGTTCAACCATCTCGCAAGGGCGGGCAGCGACTGGAGCAGGGTACATATTTTCTGGGTCGATGAACGCTGCGTTCCCGCCACCCACGAAGACAGCAACTACCGGATGACCGAGGAATTTCTGATAAAGCCGGCGAGAATTCCGCACCGCAACGTCCACCGAGTCCGCGCCGAACTGGCTCCGGACGTGGCGGCGCGCAACTATCAGTCGGAGATTCGGGAATTCTTCAGTCTGGACGACGGGGAATTGCCGCATTTCGACCTGATTCATCTCGGCGTGGGCCCGGACGCACATACCGCGAGCCTGTTCCCGGGCGAACCGCTGATCGACAATCGCGAGCAACTGGTCGGAGCCGTTTGGGTAGAAAAGTTGAAGCAGCACCGAATCACGCTGCTGCCCGGAGTCCTGCTGGCGGCACGCCATGCCGCGGTGCTGGTGTGCGGAGCCGACAAGGCAGAGGCGATGCACCAGGTGCTCCGCGATCCCTACGAACCCCGGCAGTTCCCGGCCCAGATCGTGGCGCACCATTCCCGGAGAGCCTCATGGTTTCTCGACGAAGCGGCCGCGGCAAAACTCACCTGAGGACGCAGTTACTCCCACAGGTGACTTTGCCTGCGTGCTATTCTTGCCGCGTAGTATGAAGTGCCTTTACTTGACGTTCCCTCTGCTGCTGGCATGCGGCATTTTGCGTGGCGGCGTTCCGTCGCTTCCCCTTCTCTTTGAACAACATGAAACGGGTTGCCTGGCCAGAACGGCCGGCGGCTCGGTTTTTGTTTCCAAAGACGGTGCTCTGTTGCGCACCCGGCAAGGGTCGGTTCGACTGCGTTTTGCTGGAGCTCGCGCCAGCCAGCCACGGGCCGAGAATCCGCTGCGCAGCGTTTCCAACTACCTCACGGGCAATGATCCGGCGGCGTGGCGTCGGGGAATCCCACACTTCGCCAAAGTTCGAAGCAGTGAGGTGTACCCGGGCATCGACGTTGTTTACTACGGTAAGGACGGCGAACTCGAGTATGATTTCGTGGTTGCTCCTGGCGCCAACGCGCGCAGTATCGATCTGATTGTCGACGGCGCGACCCGGCTCAGCACCGATGCCGGGGGCAACCTGCTGATCGCCACTGGCAAGACCACCATCAGGCAGCTGCGGCCTGTGGTGTATCAGAAGGGCGGGGAAAAGATCGAGGCTCGCTACCGGGTGACCGGCCGCAATCGGGTTCGTTTTGAAATCGGCCACTACGATCACAGCCGTGAGCTGGTCATCGACCCGGTGATTCAGTACACCCGCTACATCGGGCGGCTGGGGCAGGAATCGGCCACGGGAGTCGCCGTGGATGCCGCCGGAAACGCGATCTACGTCGGCGAGACAACGTCTGAGGAACTGGCCGTCGGGGCCGTGGTCCAGCGCATCAAGAACCCTGACAACGAAGTGTTTGTCGCCAAAGTATCGCCGACTGGCGAAGCGCTCTTCCTGACCTACCTCGGCGGAAACGGTCCCGATACGGCTCGCGCGGTGGCGCTCGATCCGTCGGGCAACATCTTCGTCGCGGGTACCACCGCTTCCAAAGACTTCCCGACTCGCAATCCGGTGCAGGCGTCCGCCAGCACAACGGGCGAGGCGGATGGGTTCGTTTCGCAAATCAGCGCGTCGGGCACGGATCTGCTGTTTTCCACTTATCTCGGCGGCAACGACTACGACTTCCTGAACGGAGTCGCCGTGGATCCATCCGGTTCCGTATGGGTTTCCGGCTGGACCACGTCGACCAACTTCCCCGTGCGGGGCGGCTATCAGAGCGGCCCCGGTGGGGGCGGCGGCGACGTTTTTGTCACCGAAATTAACCCGGCCCGAGGCCAGATTCTGTACTCGACGTATGTGGGTGGCAACGGTCAGGATCTGGCCGGCGGTCTCGCCGTCGACAGTCGGGGTTACGTCTACGTCACCGGCAGCACCACATCGACCGTTTTTCCCGTTTCCGCAAGAGCGGCCCAGCCGAAACTGGCCGGTAAGCAGGACATGTTCTTCTTCCAGCTGAACCCGGACACCAATGACCTTGTCGCTTCCACTTTCTTCGGCGGCACCGGGGACGATGTCGGCCAGAAGGTGGCGGTGGATTCGGCCGGAAGCGCTTATATTACCGGCTATACGGATTCGGTCAACTTCCCCGTGACCAGCGGGGCGTCCCAGCCGTCCATCCGGGGCGGTAACGACATGTTCGTGGTCAAGATCACCGTAGGCCGCGTCGACTGGGCCACTTATCTTGGTGGCACCGGCGAGGATTTCGGTGGTGCGATTACGGTCGACGGCGCCGGGAGTGCGTATGTCGGCGGGTGGACCAACTCGTCGAATTTCCCCACGCGGTCGCCGATCCAGTCTACGTATCAGGGCGGAAACTACGCGACGCAGCAGTATGACGCCACCGTCACCCGCCTCAGCCCCTCCGGGAATTCGCTCCTGTTCTCCACCTACCTGGGCGGCTCGGGGGAAGACAAGATTTACGGTATCGCGCTCGACCGGAGCGGCAATATCCATCTGGCCGGCAGCACCACTTCCACGAACCTGCCGGGTGCTGTCAATGCGTTCGGATCCAGCGCCGCCGCTCTGTATGACGGCACAGGAGTTCGACTTTCGGCCGACACGGCGGCCAGCTTCCTCGGCGCCAATCCGGGCGTGCTCAATCTGACGACTCGCTCCACTGACGGGCAGCCGATTCGCACCGCCGTTTCGCTGTCCGGCACGGCGGGCTCGGTGACCTTTACCACCTCAACCAACGCCTCCTGGCTGCGCGTCGACCCGGTGAGCGGCACCGCTCCCGGCAATATCACCATCACGGTCGATCCGAACCTGCTGGTCGCGGGCGAGAACCGCGGCGAGGTAGTCATTCAGTCGACCGCGAACAGCGTGCGCATTCCGGTGGTTGTCACGTCGGTAGCGGTTCCGGACGCGACGGCTGTCAGCCCGGCGTCACTCGCTGCCGGCGCCGGCAGCACCACCATCACGGTCACGGGAACGGGTATCACGCAGGCGAGTTGGGTGGAGGTCAACGAAATCCGTGTGACTTCGACCTTT
>JAWXCM010000426.1:0-23599 GCA_034408745.1 Bryobacteraceae bacterium | reverse complement strand
TTGTCCTGCCGTTCCCGCAGTCGGTTCCAACCGGCACCACGGGCTTCTTCACGCTGA
Source organism: Bryobacteraceae bacterium (assembly GCA_034408745.1). GTDB lineage: Bacteria > Acidobacteriota > Terriglobia > Bryobacterales > Bryobacteraceae > JAWXCM01. Next base: position 23,542 of record JAWXCM010000426.1, on the reverse strand, counting down.
CTCCCCCGGTTGGCAGCGGTCTGAACACACTGCAGGTTCCGATCACCATTAATCCGGGCGGGACGAGCGGAACTGGCCTGGCCACCTCGCCGTCAGCCCTGAACTACAGCTACGCGGCCGGCACGACAGCCAGCCAGACGCTGTCGCTGCTGATCACCGCGCCCGTACCGACTTCGGTGACCATTACTCCGTCGTCAAGTCTGGTCGGCCTGATCCAGTACCCGGCGAGTGCCTCCAGCGGCCAGCAGGTGTCATTTGTCCTGCCGTTCCCGCAGTCGGTTCCAACCGGCACCACGGGCTTCTTCACGCTGACTCCGAGCGTCCCCACCCTGTCCCCGATCACAATTCCGGTGACGTTCAATGGCAGCGGAGTCGGTGGCGGAAGTCTGACCACCACTCCCGCCTCGCTTACCTTCAACCTGCAGTTGGGCGGAGCAGTGCCGCCGGAACAGGCGGTGACGGTAACGAATCCGAACAACATCACGGATTTCATCACCATCAACGTGACGTCGTCGAACGGCTTCCTGACGATCGGGCAGTCCTCGTCCACAACGCCGACCACGATCACCGCTCGTGTGAATCCTTCCGTATTTACGCAAACCGGTGTCTACTCTGGCACCATTACGGTCCTCCGACTCAGCAGCAGTACGATTCTGGCCACCATTCCGGTTACGGTCAACGTGACTCAGGCAGTTCGCGTCACGCCGAATCCGAGCGCGGTGAATCTAAGCGGCGTCGCTGGCGGCGCCGTCGCAACCCAGGCCATTCAGGTATCGGGCGATTCGACTGCCGCCTTCACGGCCACCGCTTCGGTAACGGGCGCGGGCAACTGGCTCAGCGTCAATCCCACCAGCGGGAACCTCGGCGCTTCCATTACGGTCAGCGCGAACCCGTCTGGCCTGAGTGCCGGAACTTACACCGGCAACATCACCATCCAGGTACAGGGCGCAGTCGCGGCCACTATCCCGGTCACTTACACTGTGAATCCGCCAGCCGCGCTGCAGCTCAGTGCCAGCAGCCTGACGTTCAACTATCAGACGTCGAGCTCGGCCCCACCCGTCGCGCAACAGGTTCAGGTAAACACCTCCGCTTCGGGCGTCACGCTCAACTGGACTGCTACGGCGAACTCCACGGGCGGCTGGCTGTCGGTGAACCCGACGACCGGCACTTCCGGCGGGACTTTCAGCGTCAACATCAACCCGGCCGGACTCACAGCCGGTTCCTACGCCGGCACCATCAGCGTAACCAGCTCCGGCGCGACTAACAGCCCGCAGTCCGTGGCGGTCACGCTCAATGTCACGAGCCCGGCGATACCGCTGGTAACAGCCGTCCTGAGCGCAGCTTCCCTGGCCCCGAGCGTCACCACGCCGGGCGCTATCCTCACGCTCCGCGGCTCGAACCTGGGACCCACTCCCGGTGTTTCCGGGGGTGTGGCCAACGGCTTCGTTGCCACCAACGTCAGCGGCGTCACCGTCACCTTCGACGGCGTTCCCGCTCCGCTCCTCTTCGTGTCGGCCACGCAGATTAACGTGGTGGCCCCGTACGAAGTGGCCAATCGCCTGTCGACCCGCGTGGTGATCACCGCGGGGGGTCAGTCCTCGCAGGAGATCGAACTCCGGGTTGGTGAGACCGCTCCGGCTCTCTTCACGCTCAACAGCGGAGGCACGGGACCGGCCGCGGCTCTCAACCAGAACGGCACGGTCAATTCGGCGTCCAACGCTGAGGCTCGCGGCAACATCATCGTACTGTTCGGGACCGGTGAAGGCCAGACGACTCCGTCTGGTGTTACCGGTCAGGTGATCGATGGCGGATCTCTGCGACGTCCCCTCGCACCTGTCTCCGTCCGAATCGCTGGTGTGCCGGCTGAAGTGTTGTATGCCGGTTCGCTGCCCGGTGCGATCGGCGGTGCGCTGCAGATCAACGTGCGCATCCCAACCAACATCCCCGCCGGTCAGGTGCCGGTCGACGTGCAGATCGGGGCGGCCAGCAACCAGTCGACTGTAACTGTCGCAGTGCAGTAAATCGGGAAGAAAAGCGGTCGCGTTGCATTCGTGCAGCGCGGCCGCTTTTTTTATTTAGAGAGGAAATTCGGCGGGAGTGCAGCGCTCGCCGCGCCTGTGAGCGGGGCCTTTGAGGTATTCGGAAAGGATATCCGTATCGAGAATGACCCTGGCCATTTCAGAGGATGGCCGCAGGCTCGCTCGGGCGTCGCCTTTCCTCGTAAGCCATGTGGACCACTTCATCGAGCAAGGCGGCATCGTCGACACTGCCGAACAGGCCAGGCCCCTGGTCGAAGACGCTGGCATCGGTACGGCTCATATGCGCAGGGCGAGCCACCCATATAGCTCTGCCTGTTGCTGGGGCGTCAGCCCCTCGATAGCGCGTTCAATCTCTTCCAGCGAGTTCAGAGTCATGGCTTTGACCCTCCCTTCTCCTTTCACAGTATGCTACGCGATGTCAGGGTACCCCTTCTTTATCTAAAGAGGAAATTCGGCGGGAGTGCCGCGCTCGCCCTGATCGGGAATGCGGCGCTTTGAGGGACCAGGCTGCTTTTCCTCGGGCGAAAACGTGATGATGACATCCACGGTGAGGGTCCCGGAATCAGGCTTCACCGTGGGTCTCATCCGCCCTGTACTATCGAGCACGTTGGGCATTTCTTTGATAAAGATATCCGGATACTCGAAATCAAACGGTGCTTTTGCGCCGAGCGCCCACATTTTGCGGATATGCGGCTCCGTCGTGATGTCGAGCCCCACCAGGTCGAGCCGGCCCATCCGATATTGCGGGCCTGGGTCGACGTCTGCCGTGATGTCGACCGTGTGGTCCTTGTCGTTCAGCTTGCGCGTGATTTTCGCTTCGGCGTTCAGATAGCCGCGGCGCTTGAGGTACCGCTCGATGCGTTTTGCGCCCTCGCCGACCGCGTTCATGTCGACAACTTCGTTGATGCGGAAACTACCCTCTTTGGCGAGCCGCGCGTTGTCCGCCATCTCCCCGCCGATCACCACTTCGCGGAGCTTGTAGACGGCACCCTCCTGCACCTCGACTTTTGTGTTCACCCCGCGGACATCCTGCGCCTGCGTGGTCTCGATTTTCGGGAACTTGACGCTGAGGTAGCCTTGCGCTTCGTACAACGGCCTGATGCTGGCATCCAGAATCTGGCGGAATCGAGGCTCGGTGTAAATGGCGCCGACCGCCGCGCCTGCGACAGCCTGCTGCAGCGCGGGAGTGGAAATCACTTTGTTGCCCGCGAAATTCACCTGCGCGATGGAGGGCAGCGAAGACGGCTGGAACACGATTTCCAGCTGGCCCTTACTGTCGGGCATGAGCTTGCCGACCAGTTCCAGCGGTTTATTCTTCGACGCGGTGAATTTTTCCAGTGCGTCGGTGAATCGTTTCAGCACAGGCGCGGTGGCGGGGATGCGGTCGCCGAACATGGGCACGGCTTGTTTCAGATAAGCGCGCATCTCGGCTTCGGGGAGTTCGATGCTCTCGAACTTGTAGACGAATGCCTGGCCGACTTCCTTCACCTCGAAGGTGGCCAGATAACTCTTCGAACCGGGCTGCGGCGCGTATCGGTAGGCGACGGTTTCAAACAGACCCGACTCCAGTAACCGCTGCTGCGCTGCGTCGAAGTCCGGCTTGCGTACCAGCTGGCCGGGCTGAAGCCCTGTCATCCGGATGATTTCGGTGTCGGAAAACTGTTTGTTTCCCGTGACCAGAATCTTCTCGACGGGGAACGGGGCCGACGGGTCCACTATCACTTGCTGCTCCTGCCTGGCGGGAGCGGCGGCGGGACCTTTCTTTTTCACCGCCGCAGGGGGTGAGGCGGGTCGACGTGGCGGCGTCTGCGCTGGCGCTGTCAGGGCCAAAATCGACAAAGCTGTTGCGGCGGTGCGGAACACGTGCACGATTGTACGACGCCGCCATGAAGGCATGCCGTTGCATCGAAATATCTAAAAAGCATCGCGCCACGGCCCGCCGCCAGAATATAATGGCGTCCTGACGGAGGTTGGAATGAAGCCATTTGCCCTTGCCCTGGTGGTGGCCCTGGCCGCAGTGCCCGCGGCCGCGCAACGCCACAAACTCGCGGAAATCAACACAGAAACCGAAGAAGGAAAGATGTTGCAGGCGATCGGAACGGAGGAAGACGCCGCACGAAAGCTGCAACTGATGGAGACATTTGTGGCGAAAGGGGGCCAACATGCCGCTGCCGGCTGGGTCCTTTCGCAGATGCAGGCCGGATACCTGAAAGCCGGCGATTTCGATAAGACGCTCAGTGCCGGGGAGAAATTGCTGGCGATGGACGCTGCCGACAACGAGGCGGCGTTCGCCAATCTGAGGGCCGCCGAAGGAAAGAAAGACGCCGCGCTGATCCTGAAGTGGGCTCCCACGGCGTCGACGCTGGCTCGTAAGGCGGCTGCGGCGCCGAAGGGCGCCGACGAATCTGACGAGGACCATAAGTACGCCACCGACGCGGCGTCAAAGGCCGACATCTACACCGAGTACGCTCTCTCCTCAGCAGCCTTCGCCACACCGGATGCCGCGCTGTCGATGAAGATCATTGAGGCGCTGGCGGCTCAGAACCCTAAGAGCCCGTATCTTGACGCGACCTTGCCGAAGTATGCGTTTGCAGCGCGCCAGGCCAACGCCATTCCCGCCGCGGTCGCGTTTGGGGAGAAGGCACTCGCCAACAACGTGGTGAACGAGGACCTGCTGCTGATCATGGCCGACTATCACATGAACCAGCAGAAGGACCCGGAGAAGGTGATCTCCTACTCAAACAAGCTGGCCGCGCATCTGTCGGCGAAGGCGGCTCCGCAGGGAATTGCACCAGCGGACTGGGACAAGAAAAAGAACACGATGCTGGGGCTCGCATACTGGATGCAGGGGACCACGTACGCCGCCCAGAGTAAAGCTGCCGAGACAGACAAGGCGATGAGGGCCGCACTGCCGCTGATACAGGGCAACGATGCGTTGATGGGACCGGCGCTCTTCTATCTGGGACTGATGAACTACCAGACGGGCAAGGGGAAGCCACAGCAGATGTCAGAAGCACTGAAGTTCATGCAGCAGTCGGCTGCGATTAAGGGGCCGTTTCAGGCCAAGGCTGCCAGCAACGCGACGGCGATGAAGCAGCAGGGCGTGAAGTGAGGCTCGCGGCGGCAGGACTTCTGTCTGTAGCACTGGCGTTCGCGGTCACGGATGCCGAGGTGGCGCAGGTTCACAAATCGGCGCTCATCATCGACAGTCACAACGACACCCCGATGAAGGTGATCGGCGGGTTCGACATCAGCGTGTCGAGCCCGAAAGCCAGTACGGATCTGCCTCGCATCCGTGCCGGTAACGCAGGTGCCATCTTCTTCGCGGCGTATGTACCGAAGCAGAAGGTGAAAACGGGCACGTCCGCCGAGTACTGCCGCCGCGCCATTAACGCGATCCGCGAGGGCATCGTCGCAAAGCATCCCGCCGACTTCGCACTCGCCACGACGGCAGCTGAGATCGAGGCCGCCCGCAAGCAGGGGAAGGTGGCGGCTCTCATTGGGATTGAAGGCGGCCATGCGATTGAGGACAGCCTCGACAAGCTCCGCGAGTTCTTCCGCATGGGGGCTCGCTACATGACGCTTACGCATTCCAACACCAACAACTGGGCCGATTCGTCCGGCGACAAGCCCCGTCACCACGGGCTGACGGCGTTCGGAAAGCAAGTGGTCGGCGAGATGAATAAGCTGGGCATGATTGTCGACATCTCCCACGTGTCTGACGAGACGTTTCGCGACGTAATTGCGATCAGCAAGGCGCCAGTGTTCGCGTCGCACTCATCATGCCGGGCCATCAGCCAGGCGAAGCGCAACATGACAGACGATATGATTCGGGCTCTCGCTAAGAATGGCGGGGTGGTGCAGATCAACTTTGCGTGCGACTTCCTCAATGAATCGGTGCGAACGGGCAACGCGGCTGAGAAGAAGAAAGTGCGCGCGAAATTCGGCGAGAACATGGACGCCCTGCGCATCGAGAGCGAGAAGCGTTTTCCGCGAGCCACGCTTGCCGATGTGGTGGCACATATTGATCACGTGGTGAAGGTCGGCGGGATCGATCACGTCGGTATTGGCAGCGACTATGACGGGGTCGACTGCACGCCCGCCGGGCTGGAAGATTACTCAAAGTTCCCTGCCCTCACGCGGGCTCTGCTGGAGAAAGGCTACACCGCCGCGCAGATCCACAAAATATACGGAGGCAATACGCTGCGAGTGATGCGCGCAGTGGAGCGGACGGCCGGCAGCATGTGATAGGATCTGCTCACTTCGCTCCCGGAGGTAATCCCGTAATGTCTCGACCGTGCCTGCACCTGGTCTCTTATTCCCTCCTCGCTGCATCCTGCTGCCTGGCGCAAACACAATCGGCAACGGTCCGCGGTGAGGTCACCGACACCAGCGGGGCCATCATTCCCCGGGCAGCACTCATACTGACGAACGTCGATCAGAACCAGCCGCGGAAGACCACGTCGAACGACAACGGGGAGTACGTGTTCCTCCAGATCCCACCAGGCCGGTATTCGCTTGCGGTAGAGGCGCCGGGCTTCAAGAAATTTGCGCGAGATGTGTTTACCGTGGAGGTCGCCCAGATGCTGGGGCTCGACATCCAGCTGGAAGTGGGCAGCCTGAGTGAGACGGTGAAGGTGACTGGCGAAGCTCCGCTGCTGGAGACGACCAGTTCAGCGCTCGGCGAGGTGGTCAATTCGCTGACCACGGAGTCGCTCCCGCTGAACGGTCGCAACGTGCTGCAGCTGGTGGCGCTGACACCTGGCATCAGCGGGTCGCCCAGCTATCGAAATGCGACCGATTCCAACGGACCAACGTCTGTCAACGGATTCTCTGCCAACGGCGGCAGGAGCGCCAGCAACAGCATCATGGTCGACGGCTCGCCGCAGGAGGTGATGGGCTACAACCAACCCGCCTATGTGCCGAACCCAGACTCCATTCAGGAGTTCAAAGTTCAGACAAACAACCTCTCGGCCGAGTATGGCAGGACCGGGGGTGCGGTAGTTAACGCTGTCAGCCGCTCCGGCACGCGCGAGTTTCACGGCGTGCTGTATGAGTTTGTTCGAAACGACGCGTTCGATGCCAACGGGTTCTTCAACAACCGGAACGGCCGCGGTAAGGCGCCATTTCGCTACAACCAGTTCGGCGCGACAGCGGGCGGTCCGGTAAATCCCAAACGCGACCGCACGTTCTTTTTCTTCAGCTATGAAGGACTGCGGCAGGTGTCGCCGGGCAGCAGCACGTTCGCGGTTCCCACCACCGCCATGCGGAATGGCGACTTCCGCGAGATCGCGGCCATCATCTACGATCCCGATACCATCAACGCCGCTGGCGTGAGAACTGCATTCCCGGCAAACACGATTCCGGCAAGCCGCCTGAGCCCGGTCGCCAAAAAGATCCTCAGCTTCTACCCTGAGCCGAACCGTCCCGGCGTCGTCGCCAACTACTTCTCACAGAACGGCGGCCGGCCCGAGAACAATAACTATTCTGTTCGCGTCGACCACCGTGTTTCGGACCGCCAGAACCTGTTCGGCCGCTATTCCTGGAACACCTTCACCAACGCGGTGGCCAATCATTACGGGAATGTCGCGGCCCCGAACACAGGTGTCGACGGGCGCGTAAACCGCAGCGCCACTATCGACGATTCGTACCTGCTGGGCGGCTGGGTTTTCCACGCCAATCTTGGTTATTCGTATCACGCAAACCCAAGAACGGCACCGCCGGAAGAAGTGACGGCCGCATCGCTCGGAATGCCTGCCTCCATCGACGCAGTGTCGCAGTTCAAGATCTTCCCGCGCATTGAGCCCGCAGGTTACGGAGCCATGGGAGGCGACCCCACGTGGCTCATCGGGAACAGATTCGAGACCTACACGGGAACTGGAGATGCGTCACGGCTCGCGGGAAGGCACACGCTGAAAATGGGCGGCACGTGGCGCAGCAACAAGGTCTCGAATTTCCGTGGCAATGCGCCGGCCGGATATTACACTTTTAATGAGACGTTCACGCGGCAGGCATTTAACCGGGCGGGTGGAGGAAATTCCATCGCCTCCATGCTGCTGGGCACGCTGGGCGGCGGACGCATTCAGTATGAGCCGTCACTCGCGCTCACGGTTCCTTACTGGGCTCTGTACATTCAGGACGACTGGCGTATTTTCGACCGTCTCACTTTGAATCTCGGCCTGCGCTGGGATTCCGACCGGCCCACTACGGAGCGTTTCAACCGTACCTCGTGGTTCGACCCCGAAGCGGCTTTCCCGGTTCAGATCGCCGGACTGCCGCCACTGCGCGGAGGGATTGTCTTTGCGGGACGCGACGGCAGAGGCCGCAATAACAAGAACCCCGACAACAACAACTTCGCTCCGCGTGCAGGGCTCGCCTACAAGGTGTCGGAGCGTATGGTGGTGCGCTCGGGATTCGGGCTGTTCTTTAACCCGACCACGGGCAACGGTCCGAACGCCACCAACCAGGGGGCGCTGAGCTACAACGCAGTGACGCCAGTCAACACGAGCATCGATGGTGGAAGAACGCCATACGCCACGCTCTCCAACCCCTTCCCGGACGGCTTCCAGAAGCCGGAAAGCGGAGCGCTTGGACTGCGGACGTTCGAAGGCCAGGCACTGAACGCCATCATCCGCGGCGACCGCACTCCTTACAGCATGCAGTGGAATTTCGACGTGCAGTACGCAGTGAAAAACAACATGCTTTTCGACGTTGCGTACGCGGGAAATGCGGGTGTGAAACTACAGGCGCAGGCCGATTTGAATCAGCTGCCCGATCAGTATCTGGCTCTCGGCGACCGGCTTCAGGACGTGGTTGACAACCCGTTCTTCGGAACATTCCCCGCCACTTCAAGCCTCGGTGCGCGGACCACCACACGTGGGCAGTTTCTTCGCCCATATCCCCAGTTCACGGGCATCACGCACGTATGGGGCTCGCAGGCGCACTCGTCGTATCACTCGCTGCAGGCCAAGTTCCGCAAACGCTATCGCGGGGGACTGCAGATGATGGCGGCGTACACGTGGTCGAAGATGATCGACGACACGTCGTCCGTTGCGGGGTTCCTTGGGCTCGCGAACCCCGACTACACGAATAACAACCGGAAAGACCTGGATAAATCGCTGTCCACGTACGACATTCCGCACAGATTTGTCACGAATTTCCAGTATGAAATGCCGTTCGGCAAAGGCAAGCAGTGGGTGACCGGTGGAATCCCGGCCGCGATTGTGGGCGGATGGCGCCTGAACGGCGTGGGCACACTGCAGAGCGGTTTCCCCATCTCCATCGGTTCCGCGCAGAACACCACCAGCAGCTATGGAGGCGACCAGCGGCCCGACTCGACTGGAATCAAGAGCCAAACCCCAGGCAGCGCGAAAGACCGTATCGACGGCTGGTTCAACCCTGCGGCGTTCGTGAATCCGGCACCCTATCGCTTCGGGACAGTGGGCCGCGTGCTGCCCGACAACCGAGAGCCCGGCTATCACAACTGGGACATCTCGGTTCTCAAGGACATGAAGTTCCATGAGCGCGTCCGGCTGCAGTTCCGCTGGGAGATTTTCAACGCGTTTAACAAAACGAACTTCGCTGGACCGGCAACCTCGTTCGGTCAGCCGCAGTTCGGCCTGATCACCGGCACGGCCGGCAACGCACGCATCCAGCAGTTTGGACTGAAACTGTACTACTGAGTGAACACGGACTTGCCGCTGACGATGGTCTCCACCACGTGGATCTTCTTCGCGGCCTCGTCCCACCGGAACAGCACGAGGTCGGCGCGGTCACCCGGGACCAGGCCACGCTGGCGTCCACCGATGCGGCCCACGCGCGCAGGATTCTTCGTGGCCATCGTCAGGGCCTCCGTCAGCGAGACGCCAGCCATTCGCATCACGTTGCCAATCGCGTCGTCCATGCGAAGCGCCGAGCCTGCCAAACGGTCCCCGCCGCGTAGCACCACACGCCCATCCGGCGTGTGAGTCACGGCCACTTCGCCCAGCATGTAGTCGCCAGGCGGGGCCATCGCGGGCATCGACGCGTCGGTCACCAGCAGGGCTCGGCCGACGGTCTTCGCTCGCAGCGCGACCTTTAGAAACGCCGCACCAATATGGATGCCGTCGACGATGAGGCCCGCAGCCAGCCGGTCCTCGGCGAGCTGTTCCCAAATATAGTTTGGGTGCCGCCGCATTTCGCCATGAGCCCCGTTGCCGATGTGAGTCGACTTCGTCGCGCCAGCCGACACCGCAGCCTGGATCTGCTCCGCCGTGGCTTTCGTGTGACCGATACTGCACACCACACCGTCGCGCACGATGGCCTCAATGAAGCGAGGCGCTTCGTCGTACTCGGGCGACAGCGTGATCAGCCGGATGTTGCCGTCGGCAGCTTCCTGCAACCTCTTGTACTCGTCGATGTCGGGCGGACGCACGGCCTGTACCGGGTGAGCGCCGCGAGGTCCGTCGTCCGGACAGATATGCGGACCCTCCACATGGAACGCCTCAATCGACGGGTTCTGTTCCTTCGCACGGGCCAGATTGCGCAAAGAACCCGACATGTTCTCAAACGAGCCGGTGATCACAGTGGGGAAAAATCGGCCCGTGCCGGTAGAGTGAAGCACCGCGACCGAGCGTGCGATTTCCACAAGCGGTGTAGTCGGCGAGTTGTAGTCGACACCCGCATAACCGTTTACCTGCAGGTCGATCCACGCGGGTGCGATCCACAGGGCGTCGAGAACTGGAGAGATAAGCGTATCAACGCCGCTGATGACGGTATCGAAGCTGACGCTTAGATATTGCTGGCTGACGGGATCGAAGGCGGTACGTTGCATTTGGACTCAAACATTTTTCGGAGCTGCCGTTTTATTCACAGGATACTGACAGGCCATGCTCTGCAGGACGATGAAAACTCGACAGATAAAGCTGCGGAAAAGGCGTGGGTTTCGCCTGGTTTCCACTGGACCCGGAAGCGTTGCACTGGTACAAACGATGAAGATCCTGAAAGGCGCGCTGGCGGAACGATCTCGGGGGAGGTAACCGATGGCGCGCCCCACAGGTTCTGTTCAACTACTGAACGGCCTCCACGGGCTTCCGAGTTTCTACCGGCGTGAGCCAGCCATACCGGTCCGGAAGCACCCCATTCACGATCCCGAAAAACTCTCGTTGTAGCCGCTCCGTGATCGGACCTCGGCGGCCTTCGCCGACCTGGATCCGATCCACGGAACGGATCGGAGTCACCTCGGCAGCCGTTCCCGTGAAGAACACTTCATCGGCGATGTACAGCATTTCGCGCGGGATGATGGTCTCCACCACGGGGATGTCGAGATCCCGGGCAATCTGCAGGATGCTGTCTCGCGTAATGCCTGGGAGAACCGACGCGCCGAGCGGTGGCGTGTGAATCTTGCCGTCGCGAATTACGAACATGTTCTCGCCCGAGCCTTCGCTGATAAAGCCCTGCGTGTCGAGCGCAATGCCCTCGGCATAACCATTGACATCGGCTTCCATCCGAATCAGTTGCGAGTTCAGATAGTTGCCGCCGGCCTTGGCCAGCGCCGGCAGCGTATTGGGAGCCATGCGATTCCAGCTGGAAATGCACACGTCGACGCCCTTCGCCAGACCCTCGTCGCCCAGATACTTGCCCCATTCCCAGCAGGCAATGTAGGTCTCGGTCGCGTTGTTGACCCCAAGTACACCAATGACACCGTAGCCCCGAAGCGCGATCGGACGGACATAGCAGGACTCAAGCCCGCTGGCCGCCACCGTTTCTACGACGGCGTCGCAAAGCTGGTCAAGCGAGAACGGAATGTCCATGCGATAAATCTTCGCCGAGTCGATCATGCGCCGCATGTGTTCCCGAAGGCGAAACACAGCCGGGCCATGATTGGTTTTGTAACAGCGCAGGCCTTCAAAGACGCTGCTGCCGTAGCTGACTACATGGCTAAGTACGTGAATCTTCGCATCTTGCCAGTTAATCAGTTGGCCATTGTGCCAGATCTTTTCAGTGGGTGTCATAAGCAGTACTCTTTTGCGGGCTGAGGGGCCCGCTGGTGTATTAGTATAGTTTAACTCAGTATTTGTAACGCTTTAGCCGGTGGTGGCATCTTCCTCAGCGAGGAGCACAAACCGTGTTCAGAAGTTTACGTCAACTGTCTTTTTTTCTTGCCTTTGCGGCGGTGGGTGCAACGGCTGCGCCGGTCAAGGAGTACAAACCGGGGTGGAACCTGTTCTCCAAAGAGCAGGATGTTCAACTGGGGCGGGAAGCCGCGGCGCAGGTGGAACAGCAGATGCCCGTACTGCGCGACCAGCAACTGCAGAGCTACGTCGAAGATATCGGAAGGAAGCTCGCACGGTCGAAATATGCCGGGGAGTTCCCGTACAGCTTTAAGGTAATCAACGACCCGTCGATCAACGCCTTCGCGCTGCCTGGCGGCCCCACGTTCGTCCATACCGGTCTGATCAAGGCCGCTGAGAATGAAGCGCAACTGGCGGGCGTAATTGCGCACGAAATCGCCCACGTAGCGCTTCGCCATGGAACCAACCAGGCCTCGAAGGCCAACCTGATCCAGTTGCCTGCGATGCTGGCAGGCGCGGTGATCGGCAACGGCTCGCTGCTGGGACAGCTTGCACAGGTGGGTATCGGGCTGGGCGCGCAGTCCGTGCTGCTGCGATACTCGCGCGATGCGGAGAAGCAGGCCGATCTGATGGGCGCCCTGATGATGGCCGACGCAGGCTATAACCCGATCGAGATGGCGCGCTTCTTTGAGAAACTTGCGGCACAGAGCGGGTCGCGCGGTTCGTCCTTCTTCTCTGACCACCCAGATCCCGGCAATCGCAGCAAGTATGTCGAGGAGCAGGTGCGGGCTCTGCCGCAACGAAACTACACCGAGAACGGAAGCGGCGGACTGGCTCAGGCTCAGGCTCGTGTGAGCGGACTGCCCGCTCCGACAAAAGCGCGCGCTGCCAATAATGGCCAGGTCGCGCAGGGCGATCCGCGGCCCAGCGGCCAGTCGCGCGAGTACCGCAACAGCGCATTCGCTATTCAACATCCCGGCAACTGGGAAGCGTTCGGCGATCAGGGTGGAGCGGCGGTCACTATCGCACCCCGATCCGGCCTCGTTCAGGACCGTTCAGGTAATGTCGCTGTGGCGTACGGAGTGATGGTGAGCTTCGCGCCGCCGCTGGAAAACTCTCGTGCCGATCTGCGCCAGCAGACCAGTGTTCTGATCGGCAATCTACGCCAAAACAACCCCGGCCTGCAGGTCCAGGGCAATCAGAAATCAACGCGTGTAGCCGGACAGACTGGCATTGTCACGACGCTGGTCAACCAGTCGCCGCTGGGCGGACGCGAGATCGACATGCTGGTGACGGTCAACCGGCCACAGGGCCTGCTTTACCTTATTTTCATCGCACCCGAGAAGGACTACTCGCAGTTGCAGAGTGTGTTCGGGCAGATGCTGCAGAGCGTGCGATTCTAAGGATTGACCCTTAAATACGAGGCAATTCTTTTCGATTTCGACGGTGTTCTGGTGGACAGCGAACCGGTCCACATGAGTTGCTGGAATCAGCTGCTGTCGGAAAATTTTGGATATACCGTCGCATGGGAAGATTTTGCGCCCAACTGCGTCGGTGTTCATGAGCGTGGCACGGTGGAATGGCTGGTAGCGCAGCGCCATCCACCCGTGCCGTTCGCCGACCTCTGGGATCTCTACCCTCGCAAGAAACAGCTCTTTCGCGAGCGCATGCTGCTTTCCGGATCTGTCGATGACGATGTAATCGACCTGCTGAAGGAACTGCGCAACGACTACCTGCTCGCCGTTGTCACGTCGTCGGGCCGGGTGGAAGTAGAGCCGATTCTGGAATCAGCCGGCATATTGCCTTTGATTCAAACCGCGGTCTACGGGTCGGATGTGACCAACCTCAAGCCGGCTCCCGATCCGTATCTGCTGGCCTGCCGCCGTATTGGAACCAGCAACGCCCTGGTGATTGAGGATTCCGCGGCGGGCGTGGCGTCGGGAAAAGCGGCAGGGCTCGACGTGCTGCAGATCACGTCGCAGCGGGAGGTTGGTCCGACGCTGCGAGCTCATCTTGCACAGTCCGGCTCTTGACCAGGTGCACGGCCAGAATCCGCAGCGCGGCCAGCACAGGTACCGAAAGAAACACGCCCCAGAGTCCGCCCAGAGCCTCGCCCGCGAACGCTCCGAACAGCACAGCCAGCGGGTGGAGCTCGACGCCACGTGACATCAGGTGCGGCAGGATCAGGTAGTCCTGCACCAGCCGGTAAACCACGTAGAAGATGACGATCCACCACAGGTGCGCGAAGCCGGAGAACAGCGCCACCACGAAGATGATCGCCGTAGCCATGGCGGGTCCGGCGTAGGGAATAAACTCGAGCACAGCGGCTGCCATGGCCAGCAGGAGAGCGTAGGGCATGCCGATGGATTCCAGAAAGATGGCATACGCCACGCCAGAGGCCACCGACAGCCAGGCGAGCGCTCGAATGTACTGGGCCAGCAGCTTGTGCACGTCTTCCAGCAGGAGCGATGCGAACCCTCGATTCCCGTCCGGCAACCAGCCCAGTGCGTAGTCGCGGATCTCCGTGCCATCCTTCAAAAACAGGAACGCGAGGATCGGCAGGATCAGCAGATAAACAAAGCCGCTGACGAATCCCGCCACCCCGCCGAGCGCGTGCTGCAACAGGGGAATGATTCGTTCCGATCCGGAGTTCGCCTGCTCCCGCAGGAACGCGATGATCCGTTCTCTATACGGCTCCAGCCAGGGTGGAACAGGCTGCGAGTCGAGGTTGCTGCCCTTGCGCACCAGTTCCGGAAACTGCTGCACCAGCGACTGTGCCTGGTCGTATATCTGGCCGCCGAGCCACACCATCAGCACGATCGACAGCCCTGCCAGCACAGTAAACGTGATGGCAACCGACCCGGTCCACGACAGCCGCCCGCGCATGCGCCGGTGCACGGCGTGAACGGACGGATGCAGCATATACGCGATGAACAGGGCCAGCACAAAGACTAAAATCGCGCTGCGTACCTGCCAGGCCGTCGCCAGCAGAAAGCTGATCAGAAACACGGTCCACGTGATTTTAGCCGCCCTTGCATCCAGTCCGAGCACCCCGCCAGCATAGCAGCCGGAGCGTTAAGTCGCCCTGAGGGAACTCGCCGGATCGGCGGCGGAGGCTCGCAGTGCGGGCAGCAAAACCGCCGCCATGCCGACGCCCAGCAACACCGCGGGAGCCGCCGCCAGGGACAACGAGTCCGTCGCGCTTACGCCGTAAACCACGGTTGACAGCGCGCGCAGCGCCACTACCGACACCACCAGACCGATCGCGATCCCGCTGCCGACAAGGGCCAGCCCGTGTCGCAAAAACAGGGCCACCACGCTGACTCGGTCTGCACCGAGGGCCACACGTATCCCGATCTCGCGGGAGCGGCTGCCCGCAACGAAAGTCATCACGCCGTAGATACCAAACGAAGCCAACAGCAGGGCGAACACGGCGAACACACCCGTGACCGCGGTCGTCATCCGAGCCTGCCAGAGCATGGCGTCCAGTATCCGGTCGGCCGACCGCACCTGCGCCACAGCCACGTCCTTGTCGATGGCCGCCACCGCACCTCGCACCGCACCGGCCAGTTGCATCGGTGGCGCCGAGGTCCGCGCCACCAGCGTCATGTAGGCTCGAGCGGGCGACGCCGTGTTGCGCGAACCGTCGGACTGCAGGTACGGCACGTACAGTTCCGGCGCGGCATCCACCACCAGATCGTTCTGCCGGACGTCGCGAATGACGCCCGCCACGGTCATCCAGTCGGGTTTGCTTCCCGGATTATCCAGCGTCAGCCGCTTGCCAACAGGATCCTGACCTGGCCACATGTGCCGGGCCAGCTTTTCATTTACGATGACCACTTTGGTTCCGTCGGGACGGTCGCCTGAGTTGAAGTCGCGCCCACGAACCAGCGGGATGTTCATCGCCTGAAAGTAGCCCGGCATGCTGACCCGAATCACAGCCCCGAACTCTTCCCCGGGCCTCGCCAGCGCGGCGCCTTCCGCAGCCACGCGAGTCCCCCACGTGTCGCCGCCCACAGGCAGATGGTTCACCATGCCCGCCGACACGACAGCCGGAATCGTGCGCACCGCCTCCTGAATCTGCGCGTAGAACGCGTCGCGACGCTCTCCGGTA
Source organism: Bryobacteraceae bacterium (assembly GCA_034408745.1). Classification (GTDB taxonomy): domain Bacteria; phylum Acidobacteriota; class Terriglobia; order Bryobacterales; family Bryobacteraceae; genus JAWXCM01. The sequence goes on along the minus strand of JAWXCM010000426.1, from coordinate 7,337 downwards.
TAGTCCGGACGGCCAGCCAGCGAAATGGTCATCGTCAGCAAATTACGAGAATCGAACCCGAGGGCTGGCAGTCCAGCCCAGTCCAGTTGAGTCTAAGTGGTTGTTTTTTTCAGTACGGCTGGTATTCCGGATGCTCCGAAACACCGCCACGAAACGCCGACGTCACAGCGCGATCACAGCGCAGTCGCGGACGACAAACGCGCTGCCAGCCGAACGACCGGCGCGCCGCCGATGTGTGGGACTCCATCGTCGGGAGCAAGGTGCAGTAGAATCCAGGGATGAAGTGCTCGTGACGCTGGAGCTCGACGAGACCGGCATGCTTGTTGCGGAGTGCCCTTCCATTCCTGGCTGCATCTCCCAGGGACGCACGGAGGCCGAGGCCCTGGATAATATCCGCGAGGCCATCGTTGGGTGTCTCGAAACACGCGCGGCTCATGGCATGCCTCTGACAATTGAAGTCCGAGAAGTTGAGGTTCCTGCGTAGATGGCAGCTTTGCCCTCCGTCTCGGGGGAGCGGGCCGTGCGAGTTTCAAGCCGGGACACGCGGCGAGCTTATCCGTGCCCCAACATCGCGAAGTAGCTCCGGGAACGCTGCGCGCGTTGATCCGGGCTGCTGGGATGTCAGTGGACGAATTCGTTGCGCTGATGTGAATCGTGGCCATGCCTGGGATCGTTAGGCGGTTTTCTGAGCTACGAGCCCCTTCGTGACCGGATCTGCCAGCGGTGCAACGGAGAGATCGGCAAAGTCGAACAGGAGTTCGCGCGGCAGAGCCCCGAGGCGGTCTTGAGAAGCACAAATTGGGTGAAGCGTGGCGGGAGAAAGTCACGCGAGCGTCGGAGTTCCTTCGAGCCGCGGAAGATCGGCGGAAAACATCTCGAGTTTCACGCACGTGATCCCGAGTCGGGCTACGTCCTTCTCTGGCAGCCGGATACGGTACCACGCAGCGTCAAGCCTCTGTCGCAGTTCGTGATTCTGGACGAAGGAGGCGAGCAACTCGGTCTTGTGCCGATTCCGGCCGGCAATCAGCACGGGACACGGGAGACGAGAACAGAATCAAGGCTATGTTGTCCGATTGGGGAAGGACGGTCGAACTCACGAAAGGGGAACCGGGCCCGGTTCCCGGTCCCCAGACGTTTAGGGGCGAAGTCAGCAGCGCGTACTTTCGAGCATTAGCGAAAATCGGCTTTCACTACGTCCTAACGCACATTCCGACCATTGTCGGAAACGAACCGGAGTTTCGCCCGTTACGAGAATTCATCCGATACGGGACCGGAGAGCCTGACCGGTTTCTCCATCGTCTCGACGAGACACCGGCCGCGAACGGCCCTCCTGGTCACGTTCTTACCGCCGTCGCGATCCCGGAAAGCATCACCGTCAACATGCAGTTCTTCATAGGTTGCAAAGTCAACCTGCCTCAGTGGTCCCTGGTCATTCCGAACCCGACGGTGCTGGTCCTCACGCAGGAGGTCGCTCACTATTTCCCTTACGTCGTCGCGGATGATGGAAGCCTCAGCGGCGGCGCAGTTGTGGAGTTGTAGTATGACTGGAAATTGGTAGCGCTAACGGGAATCGAACCCGAGGGCTGGCAGTTCAGCCCAAGCCGGTTGGGTCTAAGTGGTTGTGGTTTCAGTACGGTTGGTATTCCTGGATGCTCCGGAGCGCCGCTACGAACCGCCGACGTCACAGCGCGGTCACAGCGCATTTGCGGTGCGCGGCTCCGTTCACGCCATGAGCGAAAATAGGCCTTTTTGAATAAGGTTATAATGGCAAGAGCGGGACAGAAAGGGAGGCAATGGTCCGGACTATCAATCTCACCGCAGAAATCCCAGCGAGCCGTGAACTTCATATCACGCTGCCGGCTGATATTCCGATCGGTCCCGCCGAGATGGTTCTGGTCGTCTCTTCTCCAGCGCCTGCCGGGACTGGGACGCTCGGCGATTTCGCAAGATCCGAATTCTTCGGAATGTGGGCTGACCGCTCCGACATCGGAGATAGCGCCCAGTTCGCGCGGTATGTGCGCACTGAGGGATGGAAGCGTTCCGCCTAGATGCTGCTGCTCGATACCGACATCCTGATCGATTGTCTTCGAGGTGTGCCCGCCGCAAGAACGTGGTTGGAGAACTCGGCTGTAGAGCCCTTCGGCATACCCGGCATCGTCGCGATGGAATTGCTGGTTGGTTGTCGCAACCAATCGGAGCAGCAGCGTGTTCAGAAATTCCTGACGGCATTTTCCCTTCTTTGGCCTGAGTCCTCCGAGTTCGCGCGCGCTTACGAGTTGTTGGCGGCGCATCGCCTGGCAACCGGAGTCGGAATCCCCGATTGCGTGATCGCAGCGATGGCGCTTGCCCGTGACGCGACGCTCTGTACTTTCAATCGCAAACATTTTCAGATCTTCACCGGTTTAGAGTTGCGAGAACCTTATCAGCGCGTGTGAGACTCGTATCCAAAGCGCGCTTACTAGCCGAGGTCGCCACGGGCTTCTTATGCCTACCGATGTTTGTGAGGATGGCGAGCGGCCTCGCCGCGCGCCGCGGAGAGGTCCTGGCGCTGCGGTGGGCGGGCATCGTGAATGGGCAGGCCAGCATTACACGGTCGCTCACGCAGTCCAGGTAGGTCATACCGGGAAAGAGCATCGAATCGATCTGGCGCCCACGCTGCTTAACGGCTTCTGGCCCGCCCGCATCTTTGTAGCGGTGCTCACTGACACGCCATCTTGTTCCACCATTTTTCGGCGTCAGCCACATCGTCGAAGAGATTCTCCGTGAAAATTCGCCGAAGTGCGGTCGTTAAGATAAATAGGCTGGATTCCAGCATCAACACGGCACCGTAGTAGTCCTCGCAGTTGACCCGCTTCCCCTCGGTGCTGATCAGATCCTTCTTCGTTCGATAAGGCTCTGCCGGGATCTCCTGGCCATGAGCGACGATGTTGCGGAAATCGTACAGGTCGTTCAAGACGTCGCGAACAAGCGTGTTTGGCTCCCGGTTCATCAAGGAGTCGGGCGGGAATACGAGTGTGTCCAATCCAAGGAATCCACCGACCCGCTTCATGAACCCGTCGATATTTCCGGCCATAAAGAGGCATATCGAGGCCCATCACGAACATGAGCGCACCGAGGTTCACGTTGCCGATCTGCATGCCATGTTCGAGCAACTGGATGGGATTTTGGAGCCGCACCACTTCTTCAGCAAAGGCTCGCCGTATTCCCCCGTAAACCGTATCGAAGTGTCGCTCGAGGCCGTGATGTTCCAATGCCGTGATGCGTCCGAGAAGAGTACTGCACAGCTGCTTCGGGTGAGTGCTTCCGATGTTGTCGTAGTCTGTGTTCGTCTTCTGGAATTTAAGGAAGACGTGTCTGGCACCCGTCGGGCAAATGATCTGGAGCGCCCACGCGGCATTCCGGGCATGGGTGTAGAGCTCGTCGCCAATATCGCCGTAGATGTTCTTGTACTCCTGGCTGGCACATAGCCAGTATTTGCTGCTCGCGATCTCCTCCCGTCCCCGTTCTGAGATGAACCCTCTCACAATGGACACGGCCCAGAGAGAATCGGCGACAGTTCGCGAATCGAGATGCCATCCGCGAAAGAGTACGGGCGAGTGACATTCGAATAGTTGAGTGGTGTTGCAACTACAACCTCTGGCATTTCCATTCACCCTACCACCAGCCTTGGCGCAGGATGACCGAACTCGCAGCGCGAGCGCCGCCGCCCGTAGCATTGCCAAGCAAACGTGCTCGTATGATGAATCGAGCGATCCTTAAATTAAACAGTCCGTAAGGTGAGCCAATACCAGTACTTATCGGGCTCTCAGCCCGCTCGTGATGTGCGTGTGCTGGTACGTAGAAATAATGTCTACAAGGGGTTGAAGCAAGTATTTGGTAGCGCTAACGAGAATCGAACCCGTGATCGATGGCCCGCATCTGCGAATAGCTGCGCATCAGAACTCCCGCGCCCGCCAGCAGCACCAGACAGAGCGCCGTCTCAGCCACCACCAGCGCGCCTCGAAGCCGCACCCCGCCTGCTCCTTCCGACGTGCCGCGCGAGCCGTCGCGCAGACTGCTGTTCACGTCGACGCGAGACGCCTTCCACGCCGGCGCCATGCCGAAGATCAATCCCGTGACAACAGACACCGCGGCGGCGAACGCCAGCACGATCCAGTCCACCTGCACCGTGGCCAGCCGCGCCGAGCCGGTGTTTGCACCGGCGAGTGTCGACTTCAGCAGCTCGATTCCGCCCGCCGCCATCAGCCCGCCGAGCACTCCGCCAGCCGCGCTCAGCGTCAGGCTCTCACCCAGCAGTTGCCGCACAATGCGCCACGTCGACGCGCCAATTGCCATGCGGACACCGATCTCGCGTCGCCGCTCCAGCGCACGGGCCAGCATCAGGCTCGCGACATTGCCGCAGCCGATCAACAGCAACAGCGGCGTCTTTGCCGAGCCTGCGGCCTTCTCCTCCAGCGTCTGCACCGTCACGTTGAGCCCCGCGTTGCTGTCGGGATACGCCGCCGACAGCCGAGCCGTGATGGCATCCATCTCCGACTGTGCCTTCTTCATCTCCGTGCCCGGCGCCAGCCGTCCAAAGACGCGCAGCATTCTCGCCTGACGCGACGCCGGCATCGTAGTCAGGTCGAGAGGCACCCACATCTCGGTCGCGGCGGCCCAGCTTGGTGCCAGGCAGCTGTCCTACGGGCAACTCAATGGCTGCTGTGTCTATCAGTTCGTCAAGTGCGTCAACAATCGAAGCACACTTGGCTTGGCTGGGCGCTTCATGCTCCTTGGTGTTCGACTTCTTAATGCGGCAGAAGATCTCGACTAACCTGAACTACTTTTACGTGGAATCAACGCCGCTGGTGCGCCCGCTGACCACATCGATCAAGTTTGGACGGCTGGCTGAACTCACGGGTCGTTTGGTGTCCATAACGCCGGAAATTCAGCTCGGCCCCCCAGCACTTGACCCTCGCGAGCGTGCCGAACTGCGGGCGGAGATCGACGCCATCGTCACAGGCCTATCCTCACCACCTTCCCGCTGCTCGACCGCGACCAGCCGCCTCTCGAAGGAGACGCGTACGTGAGGTGGGACAAGAAGGGGAAAGCGAAGCCGGAGCCCCGGTCGTACGTAACGCGCGACACAGCGTTACTCGCCTATTTCCGAGCAAAGAGCGCCCGAGCCGCCCGCAGACCTCGCAGAGTGGTATCGCGATGAGATGAACATCGACATGGACTCTGACGCATGCCCATTCCACATGGGGCCGATCCGGTCGCTCGTGGCACGGGTGGAAGCATATCGGCGAGCTGGCGCCGTCGCCTACGTTCCGAGCCAGAAGAAACGTTGGGATTCCCAACGGCCCTTATCAGCCCCTCCAGCAGGAACCAGCAAGCGCAACGTACTGACGCACGCCGGCCGAGACGCCGAAAATCAGTGGCGCTTATCGGTGGGTGGATGTGGGTCCCGCCCAGGGGCGACCGTATCTGAATCGCGCCAGCGTCCGTCGCGGCCTTGAATACGCACTTCGCCGCCGCCAAAGTGGCCGACGATCTCCTTCGCGCGCTGCTCGGCGACTTTCTGCGTGTCGAACACGCCACTCGGCTTTTGGCCGGTGCCTCGGACAGCCCACCCTTCCGGGTGCTTCACAACGAAACGGTCATTCTTCGCCATCGTACCTCCTTATTAGGAAACTACTGGTTTACATCTCACGTCAATAATAGTAGCATTGTAAACCGAAGACAAGAGGTGAAAGAATCATGATTGGCCAGCGGTTACGGCTTGCGCGGTCTGCAGCCGGACTGTCCCTGCGCGACCTGCAGGAACGAATTGGAAACCGAGTGACGGCCCAGGCGGTCGGTAAGTACGAGCGCAACGAGGACATGCCGTCCTCGGCGGTGCTGCTCGCGCTCGGGGTGGCGCTCGGCGTCTCTCTGGACTACCTGCTCGGAGAGCAGGAAATGGTGCTGGAGGGCATCGAGTTCCGCAAGCGCCAGATTGCGAGCAAGAAAGAACAGGCTCAGGTGGAAGCACGGGCGCTCCATCTGATCGAACGCTATCTGACGGTGGAGGAGATTCTGGGGCTGCCCAGCGCTCATTGGGACAAGCCCCGGGAAGCGCCATATCCCGTTCGCGAACTCGCCGACGCCGAAGCAGCGGCGCAGCGGCTCCGGCAACATTGGCGGCTCGGACTGGATCCGATACCCAGTCTGGTGGAACTGCTGGAGGAGCGCGGCATTAAGGTGGTGATCGCCCCGTCCGAGGAGAACATCGACGGTCTGGCGGCGAATGTCCTCCGGGGCGACAAGGAGCCAGTTCGCCTCATCGTCATTCGACAGGGCATGCAGGGCGAGCGCCAGCGATTCAGCCTCGCCCACGAACTCAGGCACATGGTGATGGAAGTGGAAGGGGACGAGAAGTTCAGCGAGAAAGCGGCTCATCGTTTCGCGGGTGCGTTCCTGATGCCTGCGGAGGCGCTTTGGGAAAAGGTCGGTAAACACCGAAGCTCTGTCAGCTTCGCGGAGTTGTTCGAACTGAAACGGCTGTTCGGTGCAAGTGCTCAGGCCGTTGCATATCGCTGTGCGGATCTCGGCATCTTTCCCCGGTCGCTGTCCGAACAGCTGTTCCGTCAGTTCTCTCGACTTGGGTATCGTAGTGCTCCGCAGTACGAACCTCATCCCCTAAAGGAGGAAGTGCCGCGGCGGTTCGAACGATTGTGCTACCGCGCTATTGCGGAGGAGGCGGTCTCGGAAGCCAAAGCAGCGGAATTGCTGGGACTGTCCGTTCGGGAACTGAGCCGTCGCATGGAGGAGCCTGAGCACGTCGGTGCCTGATTCGGTTCTGGTCTCGGACACATCGGTTCTGGTGGATCTGGATCGCGCGGGTCTGGTCGAGCCGGTGTTTCAACTTCCTTTCACGCTGGCGGTCCCAGACGTGTTGTTCGAGAAAGAGCTGAAGGGCGAGTGGGGCAACCAGCTTCTGGCGCTCGGCCTGCAGGTGCATGAGGTATCTGCAGCGGGTGTTCGGGAGTCGGTTGTCTTTCTTCGGCAACGCCCGGCTCTGTCGGTGATTGAATGCGTAAACGGCTAAATCCCGCAGGCTTTGTCGAATGAACCCATTACGTATTGCTGAACAACTTCGCCGCGACTATCTGCAGCTTCTGACCACGACGTTTGCTCCGCGCCAGCAGCGCCTGGCGGCAGACTTTCGCACCCAGATTGAGCGCGATGGGTTTCTGGCCAGGGAACCGTTCGTCTCTCTAGGAGCCTGTCGGAGATAGATTTTCCAGAACGTAGAATCAACAACTTACGAACATTGCCTAGTCTGTAAGTTGTTGATTCTTGGTGCAAAATGGTTT
>JAWXCM010000425.1:0-2849 GCA_034408745.1 Bryobacteraceae bacterium | reverse complement strand
CCCGTAGGGCGGGCCGTGCTCGCAATGACCCGTGGCGGGCGGTTCCGACGTCGCTGAACTGAAGGCTTATTGACAGAATCCACGTCAAGCCCGCCAATTCAATCCATGTCCTACGACGAAGAACTCGCCGAACGCCTCCGCGCCGTGTTTCGGGAGCGGCACGACCTCGTCGAAAAGAAATTGTTCGGCGGTCTCGGGTTTCTGCTGGCGGGGAATTTGTGCGTCGCCGTCTGGAAGGATTGCCTGATGACCCGCGTGGGCCCGGACGCCTACGCGGCGGCCTTGGAAGAACCCCACGTCCGCGAATTTGACATCACCGGCCGCCCGATGCGCGGCTGGGTCATGGTGGAGCCGGAGGGGCTGGAGACGGCGGAGCAGTTGCGCGAATGGGTGAGCCGGAGTTTGCGGTTTGTGGAGGGATTGCCGGGGAAGTGATTCAGCAGATGACAAACTGGCAATCCAGAATTACAGATTAAGTTTTCTGATCGCACTTATTGCAATGAATAAGTGCCGATCATCGTCCTGGAACGAACGAAACCCATAATGTCGATAGAAGTCAGCGGCTCGATCGTCGATGGCGTGTACTTCGAGGCCGCGTATGCCAATCTCATCAGCAATACGGCGCGAACGTGACAATGCGTCAAGCAGCAATCGTTTGCCAAGCCCTTGACCTTGCGCCACCCGATCGACGGCGAGCCTACCAAGTAACAACATGGGAATGTCGATGTTTGGCAGGCCACGCGATTCATCATCGGACATTTGTGCGCGCGTGACGTGATGGTTCGACATCGAGTAGTAACCAAGAACGCGAACCTCGTCCTCCCAGGTGGCAACAAACGTCCTGGCCAGATCGCGACGGTCAAATTGACCCGCGTTACGCTTTAGCCAGTTGTCTAGGAATGGATGCCCGCAGTCGAAGCTGCTGCGGTCATGTTGCGAAGCCAGCCTCACGATGCGCAGTTCAGCCACGGCTAGCTATTCCCTTGCTTGAAAATGGCGGCTGCCTCTTGAAGTGCCCTGTTCGGCTCTGCTGATTCGTCGTCGAGCATTTCCGTTAGCGACTTAAAATCGCGCGGACTTAGTTCGGTAACACTCCATTCCCGAATCGCGTTTTTAGCCGCCGAGACTACCGCGGAAGCAGCAAAATCTGACGGAGATAGCCCAGTTAGGCTCGCCGCCTCGTCGATGGCGGCCTTGGCCGCGTCGCTGACCTGGATGGTGAAAGTGTGGGGCATCGAAGCCTAACTCCCGCTGGGAACCAAGGTGCGTCTTACCCCAAATTATAGCAGCCTAAACGGGGCAATAGAGTCCACCGATATCGCAATGACGAGATCGGCATAGACGGGCCTACCCCCCTACCGATCAATCTCCCCCATCACCACGTCCAGCGAGCCGACGATCGCTGGGATATCCGCGATCAGGCAGCCGCGGCAGACTTCCGAGGTGATGCAGAGGTTGCTGAAGGAGCTGCTGCGGGCGCGGACGCGCCAGGGGATGGAGCCCCCTTCGCTGACGATGTAGAAGCCCATCTGGCCTTTGGGGGCTTCGGTTTCGAGATAGGCTTCCCCCTTGGGGAGCTTTTCTGCCAGCTTGATCGGCTCGCCGTGGGAGCCTTTCGCCATGCTGTAGCGGTCGATGGCCTGGCGCACCAGGTCGACCGACTGCATGACTTCCAACATCCGTACGTAGAAGCGGTGCCAGCAATCGCCCAGCACAGCGCTTTGCGGTACCGCCGGGTATTCGTGATCCTTCGGGTAATGGCCGTTCTTCTCGACGATCACTTCGAAGGCGTAGCCGTCGTACATCCGCGTGTACCAGACTTCGCCGTCGCGACGGAGGTCTTGGTCGACGCCCGAGCCGCGCAGCACCGGGCCGGTGCAGCCGTAGTCGATGGCCTGTTCCGCAGAGATGATGCCGATGCCGGCCGCGCGGCGGACGAAAATCGCGTTCGTCGTCAGCAAGGCGTGGTATTCGGCGATGATCGGCACGAACTCGTCGAGGAACTTTTCGCACTGCTTAAGCCAGCCGCTCGGCAAATCGTGCGTGGCGCCGCCGATGGTGAGGTAGCTGTAAGTCAGCCGAGCGCCGCAGGCCATCTCGAACAGGTCGAGGATCTTTTCGCGCTCCCGGAAGGCGTACAAGAAGGGGCTGAACGTGCCGAGGTCCAGGCCGTAGGTGCCCATGCCGACCAGGTGGCTGGCAATCCGATTCAATTCGCAGATGATCACGCGGAGGTGATGGGCCTTGTCCGGCAGGTCCATCTTCATGAGCTTTTCGACGGTCAGCGCCCAGCCGAGATTCATGTTCATGCCGGCCAGGTAGTCCATCCGGTCGGTGTACGGAATCCACTGACGCGGCGTGAGGTTCTCGCCGATCTTTTCCGCGCAGCGATGCAGGTAGCCGATGTGCGGCGTGACCTCGGAAACCACTTCCCCGTCAGTCCTGAGGACGAGCCGGAGCACGCCGTGGGTGCTGGGGTGCTGGGGACCCATGTTGACCAACATTTCGTCGGTCCGGACGTCGAATTCAATGATCCGAGGATCGTCGAGCTGAGTGGCCATCGGCGGGAAAATCGCGGGGAATTGGGTGGCGAAAGCTGCCGGAACGAAGACTTCGTGAAAGTATACACGAAGTCAGTCGCCTCAGAAGCCCCGGGGTTGGAACCGCTGTTACCGCGGAGACGCGGAGACGCAGTGGGGGAGGAGATTTAACCGCGAAAGACGCGAAAGGGCGCGAAAAGTAGGAGTGTGGTAGTTGTGGCGTTGACTTAATTTTGCGGCAACAGCCAATCGAAAAGGCCGAACGGCGTGCGGTGCGCTGCGGTGGCCAAGGGTGCGGTTGCTTCATGG
>JAWXCM010000424.1:0-3979 GCA_034408745.1 Bryobacteraceae bacterium | reverse complement strand
GGTACAACGCACGCGTTTCTATCGGTTCAGTGCTCCGCGTATTTCTCCATGCAAAACCGTATGCCAAATCCTCATAGTCGACCCACAATTTATATTTGTACTGGTGGTGGATAGGCCGTGCACAGCACAGTCTCGCATCGCCTGATGCGAGGGAGCGGATGAGGTTACGGATGGTCGCGTATTCTGGTGTCGGCTCTGCTATATCGAGCAATCTGTGGAACCATTCATCGGCCGCCTTGTAGTCGTCGATTTCGCTCACGTCATTCCCTCCTTATAGCAGCCGTATGCATCGCGCCGGTGGTCAATCGCGCAGCAAACCCAGCACGCTACTGCATCGCAGCGATTAGCGTAAACGGTTTCGCAAATCCCGCAGCGGAACCGCGCGACGATGTTAATTTCGCTCATATGCGATCACGGGTCCAGCGGCATAGGGGCGCACAGCCGGAACAGATCCCACATCGCGGGGTGCATGCGCGTGACGCCGCTCTCCCATGCCGCCCATGAGGACCTCGAGCAGTGTAGTAGGGCAGCGGCGGCTGTCTGGGAGAGGCCAGAGGCCGCGCGCGCCTGGCGGATGGAGTCCGGGGAGGGAGACCGGCCCGAGGGGCCGGGGGTGAGGTCAGGCTCCACCATGGGGCCATGGGGCATTACGTGTATTTTCCAGTCCGTGCCCGGCGATGCCGAGCCTGTCCAGCTATTGCCCGCCTCCGAATCGATCCAAGACGCATCTTGGCGAAGCGCGCTGGGAAATGCTGGCCAGATACGCGACAGCGCCCGACGGAGTGCCCGCAGGCCCGTATGGCGACGCTTTTGTGGCAGCGGGCCGGACGATTCATCGAGATAAGTGCCGTACTGGTCATAACTGCGGATGGAGTACGCCCATCCGATGTTAGCGGTGTCACTGTCGTCAAAATAGATGGTGATTTTATGAGTGTTCATTTTGTTTCTCCTGGTTGGATCGCCGACGGCGCCCGAGATAGCCGCGCGACTGACGGAGCATCCGCAGGCCCGTATCGGCCATGGGCAATCGAGTATTCCCAGCCGTCGCCCTCTTCCGATGCGACCCAAGCTTCATCATGTCGGGCAGCCTGCGGGAGCACTGGCCAGCAGTCGTGCGGATTGCGCAGCACTGGCCAGTACCGTGCGAGCGATCGACGGAGCGCCCGCAGGCTTGTATCGCGGCATGTGTGCATCAGACTCCCGCGTGATCCCTCTGCCGTCAGACCCTCCGCATCAAGGGTTCGGACGTAGTACTCCCAAGCACCGACGTTGTACCAGATGCTGATTCGAAGTGCGCTGGGTTCGTTGTTCATGTCTGTTCTCCTGTGGTGGACTGCCGAAGGCAACCGAGATAGCCGTGGGGCTATCCCTGATGTCCTCCCTACAGCGGCCGGAACCATCCGCCGTCGAGGTTGTAGCCCAGTGCGGTCAACTCAACTATCGGATTGGCGGCGATCCTGCGGACCATCGCGTCCGCAGCATCAGCCTCGGCAATTGGCAGATCAGCCAATTGCCGGTAGCCGAGCCATCCCTCGCATGATCCGGTGATGCATACGGTACCGTTCTCGGACTCCACCATGACTGCGTTGCTGCCCACTGCCATCGTTGCGTCTGTGCCGATTTTGATTTTCATTTTGTTTCTCCTGGTTGGTGCTGCGTACTGCGTTGGTCGATGTAGGTATTGTACAGAGTCCGTACACTCATGCAAGAACTATATTTCCCGGATTGTGGGCAGGAATCTGCCCACCTGTGCATCAAAACGGATGTTTCTTGCGACATCCTGCTCTAGCGCAGGATGTGCCGATACGAACTCATAATCCGTTGGTGCCGGGTTCGACTCCCGGGGGGCCCACCATAGGGAAATCAGGCCTTGGCGCGGTTGTTTCGCCGGCTCAATGTGGGCAGGTTTTTGACCACTCGTGCAACGGCCTGGGGGTAAAGGTGAGCGTACCGCTGCGTGCTCTGGTGGCTCTTGTGCCCTAGTGCTGCACCGACCTCGGCGAGCGTCGCGCCCTGGCTGATGAGGAAGCTCGCGAACGAGTGCCGAAGGTCATGCAGCACCAGGTCAGGCCGATCAATGGCCACGCGAGCGAGCTCAAAGCGCGCGTAGTACGTTCTCCAGTGGAGACCGAAGGGTAACCACTTGAGATCGGCGCGGCATCCCGGGTGCAGCCAGACCATGCGCGGCGCTTTGTTCTTTGTGCTCGAGGAGGGCACCTTGAGCCACCAGTCAGCGCCGTCCTTGACGATATCCTCGGGCTGGCGTGGCAGCAGCTCCGAGACCCATCGCAATCCAGTGTAGAAGATCAGCCTCACCAGCGCGCGGGTTTGCTTGTCCGTGATCGCGCGGAGCAGCTCGGCCACCTGGTCGGGCTCGAGGTAGATCTCGCGCGCGTTGTCCACGGCCGGCATGACCATGCGCGTCGACCAGTCCTGGCTGCCGATCTGGTGGTGCTTCCAGGCGTATTTCACGGCCGCGCGCAGGTAAGCCAGCCGGTTACGGATGGTAGCCGGCGTGAGCTTCTCATCGTCATCCTGGTGGCGCCGTGCGTCGGTCGCATACTCGCGGCAGATCGCCGGCAGGTCGCTCAGCGGTTTGCTTTCATACCACTCAAGCAGCAGCGCGAGTGTCTGCGTCGTCTGCTTGTGGCGCTTCAGCGCCGGGACGCGGTGCTTGAGATACGCGGCTACCGCCGCATCGATCAGCGGCTCCGAGTCGTCGACACCAGCCGCACGGGCGAGGAGTCGGGCGTCCGCCTTGCGTGCGTAGTTCTCGGCTTGATCGCGACTCCAGCCTTCCGGAAGCAGTCGCGAAGCACGGACGAGGCGCCCGTCGAGGATGCGGCGGAGTCGGTAACGCCAACGTCGTAAACGTCGATCGAAGTGCGCCGGCATTTGGTCACCAATTGGTCGATGTCTTCGGGGCGGAATCGGTGCATTCTAGGCCCGAGCACGACAACGGGCAGACGCCCCTGCCGGACGAAACCGCGCACGGCGCCCGTGCTGATGCCGAGGCGCTGCGCGACTTGTGCCGCTGTCAGCATTTACCGTGGCGCTGCCATCTCGACCGCGCGCCCCTCATGTCATTCCTCCTCATAGCAGCCGTATCTGCCCGGCCGCTTCCAGCTCGGCGGCGCTCGGCAGGCGTGGCGGATCATTGCGATGCGCAGAACAGCAGTCCATTGCTTCTTCTTCGCTGATAAATTCGTCGGCGCAATCCGGACATGTCCAGATTATTTGAATGTCAGGCTCGGCGTCGTTGCATTCCCGCCAGCACGCTGCTGCATCGCAGCGGTCAGCGTGAACGGTTGCGCAAATCTCGCAGCGGAACCGCTCGACGATGTTAATTCCGCTCATGTTCATTCCTCCAGTTCGGCGACGCCCGCCAGCGTGAGCTGAATGCGGGCGTTGTCCTCGCGTACCTCGATCAGACCTTTGTCCATTAGATCGTTCCACAACAGCCTCCCCTCAGGCGACTCGAAGTCGCTGAGGAATTGCTCTTGGATGGCTCCGTTGCTAGTGTCCCTCACGTACCGTAGCGCTGCTAAGTTGGTTTGCATTAGAACGGAATGTCATCGTCAAGCTCCGCGATCGTCGTCGGCCTCTGCGCCACCTTGGCTGCTGGCTGCGGTGACTCTCTCGGGCGTTGCTGCTCGGCTTGCGGTCGGTCTTCCGCGCGCTCGACCTTGATGTTCTTGTACTCTTGATTTTTGTCCTGGCTGAACCCGTCCCACATCGAGAGCCAGTACTTCACCCCGTTAATAACGACGTGCCCGCGCCAGTCGGGGCGCCTCTCGTTGCCGGCCTTATCGTTCGGGAACACGACGCCCCTCATTTCGGGGTCGAACTGTTGGTTGCTCATGCTGCCTCCAGCTTTGTTGGCCGGCTCATGTCATTCCTCCGGTTCGGAGGCGCTGTGACGGCGTGGTAGCGCGAGGAAACCGATCGAGTTCGATCGCAAGGCCGCGCTTGAATATGC
>JAWXCM010000423.1:0-5841 GCA_034408745.1 Bryobacteraceae bacterium | reverse complement strand
GTCGGAATCTGCTCCCCGATCAGAAGGGGATTGAAACATTTGCTCCGACTGCGACTGAAGGAGTGCCGTTGTGAAAAGTCGGAATCTGCTCCCCGATCAGAAGGGGATTGAAACACATAACTTGCTTCGTAGAAGCAAGCTATTTTTTAGAGTCGGAATCTGCTCCCCGATCAGAAGGGGATTGAAACTCTGGTTTTGGTGGGGTTATTCTTGCCACGACCATTTTGTCGGAATCTGCTCCCCGATCAGAAGGGGATTGAAACATAGAACCCGTCGATCCTGACTGATCGATAACGATCGTCGGAATCTGGTCCCCGATCAGAAGGGGATTGAAACCCACAAAAAGTAGATGTAGTCATGTGTGGCAAACCTGTGGTCGGAATCTGCTCCCCGATCAGAAGGGGGGATTGAAACAGCGCAGCGGGCTGATTGGGCTGCCGAAGTCTACCGGGTCGGAATCTGCTCCCCGACCAGAAGGGGATTGAAACAGGGCCTTTTTCCTTTCAAGTTGTGATCAAGCGTGGAGTCGGAATCCGCTCACCGATCAGAAGGATTGACACGTAAACAGGAGCCGTACAGCCGCGCGCTTACATACAGGTTCGCAGTCATTTCAGTTCTCCCTGAGGTTTGATTGATGGGACGGATGGGGCTCCCGAGTGGAACCCATAGACAAGGACAGGCGGCTCGATAGCTTCGAATACTTTCGATTGCTTCGATTATGTTAGGATGAGGTCGGGAGCGGAACTGGCCGTGGCACAAGGAACACTCGCAGCAACGTTGCCGTCTGAGGCGGAGGCGATCCTCGCGAAAGAGACCAGCCGGATTCTCGCCGCGCGCACCCAAACGACCGAGCCGCTTCAACTCCGAATGCTCGACGATCCGGGGGCGGGGACGGTAACACTTCCGGCCTCCGTTGTGCGGATGCTGATCCATATTCTTGAAGAGATGGGGCGCGGAAACGCCGTGACGCTGATTCCGGTACACGCCGAACTCACCACGCAAGAGGCTGCGGACATGCTAAACATCTCGCGACCGTCGCTGATCCAACTCCTCGACGAGGGCAGGATCGAATATCGGCGGGTGGGAACGCATCGCCGAGTACGCTTCGAGGCGTTACTGGCGTACAAACGCCGAGTCGATTCTGAGCGCCGCGCCGTTCTCGCCGAACTGGCAGCCTACGATGAGGAAATCGGGTTGTAGGCTCCAGTGTCCGCGTTCACCGCATTCTACGATGCCAACGTGCTGTATCCGGCGGAACTGCGGAACCTGCTCATGCACCTCGCGCTCACGGGATTGTTCCGCGCGAAGTGGTCGGCGAACGTTTATGAGGAGTGGATTTCCAGTCTTCTTCAAAAGCGTCCCGACCTCACACGAGACAAGCTGGAGCGTACTCGTCAACTGATGGACCAGCACGCAGTTGACGCGCTCGTAACTGGCTACGAGGACTTAGTCCCTGGCTTGCAACTTCCCGATCCGGACGACAGGCACGTGCTCGCAGCGGCAATTCGTGGCCATGCGGACGTCATCGTGACGATGAACTTGCGCGACTTTCCTCCAGACGTCCTGGGTCCATTCGAAATTGACGCGCAACACCCCGATGCATTCGTCCTTCACCTCCTGGACCTGGCGCCAGGGGCCGTGGTGGCAGCAGCACAGACGCATCGCCTAAGCCTGAAGCGCCCGCCCAAAACGGCAGCGGAATATCTGGCGACGCTGGAGAGGCAAGGCCTGACGCAGACGGTTTCGGTCCTTCGCGAGTACATGTTCTGAAGTATTCGCGCGCACGGGAGGAGCCAGAGTGGGTTGTGTCGGCGTCGTTGGGTCACTGCATGCTCGAATGGCCGAGGCGGTGCACTACATCTGTTGAGTTGCCAGCGGACACTCACGGTTAGTCATCATTTGCAGCCTGAATTGCAGCGAACGCGGCATCGTGAAATGTTATCCTCCCGGCGATAGGAAACGGCACATTCTCGCGGTAATTGCTCTCTCCCTCGGCCTGGCAACGCAGGCTCACGCCGGTGTGGTCTGGACGCTGCAGTCTGGCCCGCTGGTTTCGGTTTCTCTGGCCGGATACTTCACCTACGACGCAACCACGGACACGTATTCGGACTGGTCGATCAGCACGCCGACTGACGTGGCGTACGGCCTTGAAGGTGGACTTCTGAGTTCCTTTGACGGATGCCGGTGGTGTCGTGGCGTGATCGACCGGCCCGGATTTTCCTAGCAGTGGCGCCATTGATCTGTTCGGGGGAGTGTTGGACTACGCGACGGGCGGCACGGTTGAGGGCGCCGCCGCGGTTCCGGAGCCTGGCTATGCTCCGTTGGCGGCCATCGTCCTCGGAATGGCGCTGGCTCGGCGTCGCGGGTAATTCGTTACGGTTGGGGAGTGACCTATCCGGTGAATCGCCTCGCCGAGTTGCTCCCTCACAACTGGAAGCCACTCCAGGCTTGATCTCAGGCAAGCACGCTCCAGCCCCGCAGCACAAGGCGGTTTACCCGCCGCTGCCCACTTCCACAATCCGGGCGGGACGGGTGTTGGGGCCCGCAGCGATGTTTGCCCGTATCGCTGCGGCCCCCCAGTGAGGTGCAGGTGCTTATTCCGGCGTGACGCCGGAGTTCAGTGTCGAGCAGTGGTCAGCCTTGCCGAACGCGGACTGTGACGGTGCCCAGCGTGGTGGCGCCGTCCTGCAGGTAAAACATCATGCCGTCAGCCACCCATTTGCCCGTTGTGGTGGAGCCCCACTTGGGCTGAAAGCCCATGCTGGGACCCGTCGCTGAGCCGACGCGAATCTCCGGGTTGCTGGCCGAGGGTGCGTTCCAGGACAGCGTGGTCTGGGCATTGCCTGAAGCGTCGTAAGAGAACGCCGGACTCGGAGTAGCGTTGAACGTGACACCCGACACGGTACTGTTGCCGGCAGCGGGAGGAGGCAGGAACACAATGCAGACGGGTTGGCCCGTTCCGATGAACTGACCCGTCGGTGTGAGCCTTCCGGTGGACTGATTCACACGGAATCCCACGATATTGTCGGTGTTCTGATGCGCCACGAACATCCATTCGCCGGACGGGTCGATGGCCATGTTGCGGGGTGTTTCGCCCATGGTCCACACGCGCTCGACCGCGGTGAGTCTGCCGGTCGAAGGATCCAGCGAGAACACCGCGATGCTGTCGTGCCCACGGTTGGACGCGTAGACGAAGCGGCCGGACGGAGCCACCACCACGTGCGCGGTTGTGTTCACGCCCTTGTAGCCCTCGGGCAATGTGGATATGGACTGGACGGACCCGAGGAGTCCCCGATCGGGGTCCCACGTATAGGAGCGCAGCGTCGAGTTCAGCTCATTCAGCACGAACACAAGCTGACCGTTGGGATGAAACGCCAGATGCCTTGGACCCGCTCCGGCTTCAGCAACGGAAAACTGAGGATCGCCTGCCACCAGACTGCCGTTGGTTCCATCGAGGCGGTAGATGAAGGTGCGATCCAGTCCGAGGTCGTTGGCAAGCACGTAGCGGCCCGACAGATCCGGCAGAATCATATGCGCATGCGCCGCTTCCTGTCGGCCCGTGTTCGGTCCCAGCGTTCCCTGATGCCGGACCACGCTGGTGGGCGCGGCCAGTTCGCCGTTTGCCAGGATGGGGAGAGCGGCAACGCTTCCACCCGAATAGTTGGCGGCAAGTACGTAACGGCCGGTTGGATCCACGCTCAGGTGCGCCGGGTTCTGACCTTCGGTCGGCTGACGGTTGAGGAGTGTCAGGTTGCCTGTGGAGCCGATGGAAAACGCAGTCACGGAACCCGATTGCCGGTTCTCATAATTCCCGATTTCATTGACGGAGTACAGGTACCGGCCGGACGGTTCAATGGCAAGGAATGAGGGATTCTGCAGTCCCTGCATAACGTCGACCAGGGTCAGAGTACCGGTGGCTGAATCAAGCCGGTAGCGTGAGATGCCGGGGCCGCGGGCGGTGTAGCAGCCCACGTACATCCAGGTTTGCCGGAGCTCCTGGGCCGAGGCTCGGAACAGCGAACCTGCGGCAATAAGAGAGCCTGCGGAACAGGAGAGAAAACTTCTGCGCGACGACAAGGTGGCGACCATTCATATTTCCTTTCGGAGAAATAGTGGTCGAGTATAGACTGAAATGCCGCGTTTTCAGCTGACAGGAACAAAATGTAACGGTTACAGATGACCCACCCTGCAGGGGATTGGGCGGACCCTTTTGGCGATATCTTTCTATGTGGTGTGAGTTTTGCGGTGATGCATCTTTAGGGAGAGCTTGACTGAATGGGGGAGCGGCAGCAGAGCCATGGCTTCTCCTGACCAGCAGTTCTTCCTGATAACCTTCATGATTTCGAGTTCCGCCGCGTCCGCTCGGGGGCCTGCCTGCGGAGACTCAAAAGCCAACAAGAAAGTTTTGAAAAAGGCACGCGGTCAGCGTCCAAGTAAGGGACGTTATGAACAGACTCACTTTGTGTACGCTCGCGATGTTGCTCGGCGTGAGCGGCGTAGGTTACGCGAAAAAGTATCCCCTGACCGCTGACAAGTCCGTCCCGGCGGCGAAAGGGCAGGTGGACGTCGGACGTGACAAGAACGGCAACACGAAAGTGGAGCTGGAAGTGGAACACCTTGCGGCGCCTGAGAACCTGACCCCGCCCAGATCGGCCTACGTCGTATGGTTTCAGGAGCGGGGCGGCGAACCGGTGAATCAGGGCTCGCTTAAGCCTGGTAAGAACCTTAAAGGCGAATTCAAGAGCGTCACACAGCTAAAGAGCTTCGACGTGATTGTCACCGCGGAATCCGACGCCACGGTGAAGATGCCGGCAGGGTCGGAGGTGATGCGGGCGTCGGTACAGCCCTAGCCCCAGCCCTAAGCCTGCTTTGCAGGGCTCTCATCTTCGAGCCTCGGCAGCGAGCGCAAGACCCTCCTGGCGTGTCGTGATGCGGCCCTCGAGATGGGCGTCTTCGATTTTGGTCCAGCAAGTGGCCCACTGCGGGCCGGGGGAATGCCCAGGGCCAGCAGGTCGTGGCCGGTTACCCAGGCGCGGGGGCTTGATGTGCTCCTCGCCCAGAGGTCCATCCGACGCAGGGTGGCTCAGGCGGTGACTCCCCATGGCGACGTTCGATATCCTCTCGGGGATATGAAACGGCACTTTCTCGCGGTACTTGCTCTGTTCCTCGGCCTGGCAACGCAGGCTCACGCCGGTGTGGTCTGGACGCTGCAGTCTGTCCAGTTGCTTTCGGGTTCCTATGACCGGATCCTTCACCTGCGACGCAACCACGGTCACGTATTCGGACTGGTCGATCAACACGCCGGCTGAAGTGGCTTACGGCCTTGAAGGTGGACTCCTGACACCGTCGAACAGCTCGCTGAACGGTCTCATTAACTCGCAAAGTTTCGTTGTACTGCACGACACGAACGGGGACATTGCATTAGTGCGGTTTGCCGTTCCTTTGACGGATGCCGGAGGTGTCGTGGCGGTATTGACCGGCCCGGATTTCCCTGGCAGTGGCGCCATTGATCTGTACGCGGGACTATTTGACTACGCGACGAGCGGCACGGTTGAGGGCGACTCCGCGGTCCCGGAGCCTGGCTATGCTCCGTTGGCGGCCATCGTCGTTGGACTGGCGCTGGCTCGGCGTCGCGGGTGGGCCGGCTGAATAGCCCGCCGTAGTGATCCCGCTCGACACCGGCTTTGAGTGGCAGACCACCTCAGACCTACATGCTTCTGGCATTGGATTGGGCGGTTGCCCGTGTGAGGGCAGGCGGGTCTGGGGACCCGCCGCAGGCCTGGGGGCCCATAAGCGCTAACTTAGCGATTAAAGAATCTTAACCTGTGGTGCTCTCCGCCG
>JAWXCM010000422.1:0-3381 GCA_034408745.1 Bryobacteraceae bacterium | reverse complement strand
TGGTGGACTCCACCCTCGTTTCGTTCATGAGTGACCTCCAGGAGAGGCTGAGCTCTGGAACAGAATATCATAGAAATGTTGTTAAGTGAAGAGTATTGGATCTAACCGGAGTCCGGGCCGAGTTCTTCGTGTCCACGCACATTCCTTCGCCCGTGACGTTCGGCGCATGGAGGCCGGCCATACTGGTCCCTCCGGCGCATCTCCGACAACCGCGCGACCAGCAGCACGCGGTCGCCTGCCATGAGCTTCTCCACGTTCGCCGCCAGGACTGGCTCGTGTGTCTGCTGGAGGAGTTGGCGGCAGCGTTGATGTGGTTCCATCCGGCTGTCTGGTATCTCATGCGCCGGATCCGCAGTTCCCGTGAACAGGTTGTCGACGCCGCAGTCGTGCAACTCACCCGGCGCCGCGAAGTTTACGTCGAGGCGCTACTCACGGCTGCCGCCTCCATCCGGCCCATGCTCGGCGTGGCCGCAGCCCCGCTCTTTATCCGCCGCCGCGACCTCACCCGCCGCGTCACGGCGCTCATTCAGGAGAACAAACCCATGTCTACACCCAGAGCACTGTTTTCCGGGACATGCATCGCGACCGCGCTCCTCGCGGCCGGCATGTATGGCACCCTCACATTCCCCCTCACCGGAGCTCCGCAAACGCAGCCCGGCACCATCGCCCGAGCGGAAGCGCGCAACCTGCCCGAACTCCTGCAAAAGCAGGTGGAAGCCAGGCTCTCGGGACTCCGCGGCCAGACCTTCACGTCAGACGTGATGACCCAGGTCAACAAGGACCTCGCGAACATGGATCCGAAGCTCGCTCGCATGTGGGTTGAAGAAACTCCAGGAGTCTACTCGCTGGTCGTCACGTACAAGGCCGCGGGCTCCGCAATCCCGAAGGTCGCCGCCATCGACGCGTCGCGTATCCCGGAGCCATCCCGGACCCTCGTAACGGCTCGCCTGAACGGGATGGTCAACGCGCCGGTCACCAATCCGCTCTTTGAGAGCATCCGTGCCAACGCGGCCGCCGTCGACCGCCGAATCTCGCCGCGCTGGCGCGATGAACCGGACGGCTCCATGGTTCTGGTCCTCGGCTGGGACCTGCCGGATAAGGGATATCAGCCGGTGACTGGTGTCCTGAAAACAATCGACGTCTCCCATCTGCCCGAGACGGACCGGGCCAATATGGAGCAGCGCCTTGCGCCCTTCCTCAACGCTCCGATGACGAACTCGCAGATGGACCGCATCCGCCAGGCCACCGCTGACGTCCCAGGACACTGGGCTTATGGCTGGATGTCGAAGGGCGATGAGACGACCCTGACCGTGAGCCCCGTCCCGCCCGCCACCATCGTAGCCAACACCGGCGAAAACGTGATCCGCCTCGGCACCGGGGTTCTGGCCGGGAAGCGCATCGCCGGACAGGATCCGGAGTATCCGCCCCTCGCGCAGCAGGTTCGAATTCAGGGAGTTGTGCGCTTAACCGTCGAGATAGCCGTAGACGGGCATGTCCGCAAGATGAACCTGGTCGGCGGACATCCGCTGCTGGTATCCGCCGCGACCGAGGCCGTGCGCACCTGGCAATACCAGACCACCCTGCTGAACGGCCTGCCAGTTGCAGTAACTGGCGACGTCGAGGTGCCCTTCAGCCTTCCTGCGCGATAACGTCCCGGACCGCCTCGACCACCAGGTCGGGGCGGTCCAGATGCACCCAGTGTCCCGAGCCTTCCGCCACCACATGCCGCCCCCGCACCGACCGCGCCGCAATTTCCCGATGCTCCGCCAGCAGCTCCCCGGTCAAATGCGCTCCAGAAAGCACCGTGACGGCAATGGAAGACGGCACCGGTTCCCGAGCCACCGCTGTAGCCATCGCCGGCAGGGAAGCCAGTTGCTCCGACATACTCAGAAAGCTCGACGGCCGGCACCAGTGCGACTGCACTATCGGCCAAACCTCGGGCGGGAGCTTGCGGACCTCGCCCACCAGCTTCTCCAGATACCCGGTTCCGCGCCTGGTGCTTGCCGCATGGGCAAACCACTTCGACGCTCCCCGAGCCCCGGTTGACAACAGCGTCAGCGCGAACCGAACGAAACCCGTCCGGGCCAGCCACGCCCCCCGCCGCGAAAGCCGCACTCCCCGATCCAGCTTCCAGCGCATCGCTTCGGTCGGATTAGCCCACTCACACATGTGAGCCGGGTCCACCAACACCAGCGCGGCCACTTTCTCCGGAAACCGAGCCGCGTACAACTGCACGGCCAGCCCGCCAAACGAGTGCCCGACCAAAACAGCCGGAGCCCCCGCATGACGAACCACTGCATCGAGCTCCGCCATGTACTGATCCGGCGTGCGAGCAACCGCCGAAGGTGCGCTCCACCCGTAGCCCGGACGGTCGTAAGCGAACACTTTGCAAAACGAAGCCAATCGGGGGATCACCAGTGCCCAACCGGTGCTCGACGCCGCAACTCCGGACTCGATGACCACCGAAGGCCCGTCGGACCCCGCCTCCTGCACATGGAGTCCGGATACCATCCCACCCGGCGCGCGGAATCGACGCGCGTCCGCCGCCTCTTCAGCAGCATGCCAAAACAACCCTGCGACGAACAAGAAAACCAGTCCGGCTGCTAAAAAGTACCAGAGCATGTTGATTTCGTAACAGTTAGATCTAGTACCGTCAGCCTACTACTCACGGTGTCGGTGTAACATAAGTGTCTACCGAAATGCAGACTCACCGCTATTCCTCCCTTGGTCTCCTGCTTCTGGCATCGACTCTCGCGTCAGCCGCGCCGACATACACCGTCAGGACGGTTGGCCCGATGGGGTACGAAAGCGGTCTTCTCAGTCTGGCATCCAACGGGTACAGTGCGGGCGTGGCCTTTGACGTTCTGAACGATAATTACGGCTGGATCAATCGCAACGGCACTGCTGAAATTCTCACAGACACCGCGGCAGTCACCCTGATCAACGCCGCTGGTCAGGCAGCCGGTCAAATGGCGAACGGCGAAGGATTCTTCTACAGCGGAATCGGGACCGACGTCATCCCCGTAGGTGATTTCTTCCCGCAGTTCCTCAGCGTCACAGGCGTAGTCGGAGGCTTCACTT
The DNA here is from genome assembly GCA_034408745.1 of Bryobacteraceae bacterium. Taxonomy (GTDB): domain Bacteria; phylum Acidobacteriota; class Terriglobia; order Bryobacterales; family Bryobacteraceae; genus JAWXCM01. The sequence continues at coordinate 300 of JAWXCM010000422.1, read as the reverse complement.
CCACCGGGTCAGCCCTGTACAAAGGTGGTGCGCTCATCGACCTCGGCTTTCACGCCCAGATCTACGGGATGAACTCGGCAGGTGACGTCGTCGGCGTCTATGAAGATCCCGACGGGTACTATCATGCCTTCTCTTACATCGGAAGCACCTGGACGGATCTGCACTCCGCTGTCGGAGGCACCATCGACAGCGAAGCAGCCGCCATTAATGACTCCGGCCTGATCACCGGATCCACCTACGATTTCTGCACCTGCACCGAAGCCGCCGGCTTCACCTACATGGCCAACGGTATCCCCACCC
>JAWXCM010000421.1:0-3127 GCA_034408745.1 Bryobacteraceae bacterium | reverse complement strand
CCGCGATCCCGGTCGCCAAGAATGACTGCGCGAACGACCTGAACACCGCATGAATCACCCATCCCACCGCTTCTGCGCGGCCCCGATGATGGATCGGTAGGATTGACCAGCAACGGCGCGGCTTTCCGGCCGGTCGTGTGCACGGCGTGTGCAGTGCGCGGAATTTCCCATTCGCTTCGCCGGATGGCCGGTACGACGGGCCTGGCGTATCGCCAGGCCTCGTGGCGAAATGCACGCTCTTCCCGGTCGACAGGCCAGGTGCGGACCTGGAAGTTCCGTCTTGGTAGCGGTCGCTCAAGGACGCGACGTACCCAGGATCAGAGCGTCGATCATGACTTGGCGGTATACCCCAGCACCTTGTTCTTGAACCGCGTCAGGTCCGCGGCATCGCTCGAAAAGTGTGCGGCTGGAGAGCCGCAATATCGGTCTTCGAGGCCGGTTTCCGGAGCTGCGCGAAAACGCTTGCGTCTCATATCGCGTCGGCGCAGTCTAGGTGTGAAGCGTCAAGAGGTTGTTGTTGGATTTTTTGATTCTGGACATGGGTGCCATGCCTCCGATGCCCTGATGCGGGCGGTGCCAGTTGTAATGGTGGATCCAGGCGTCGAGCTGCTCCGTGCGCTGGAGGGAGTTTTGATAAATGAAGCCGTAAGCCCACTCGCGCAGTGCCGACTGGATGAAGCGCTCGGCCTTACCGTTGGTTTGCGGGCGATAAGGTCGGGTAAAGCGGTGCTTGATATTCAGTTCGAGGCAGGCTTGGGCGAAGTCCTTGGAGCGAAAGGCGGAGCCGTTGTCAGTCAGCAGCGCTTTGACCTGCACGCCGATAGACTTGTTGTAAGCCACGGCGTTGCGCAGGAATTGCACGGCACTGCCCTTGCCTTCATCCGGATACATGTCCGTGAAGCCGACCCGCGCATGATCATCGATGGCCACAAACAGAAACTCCCAGCCCGCGCCAGCGACGCCATCGCGGCGGTCGCCGGTCACACGGTGGCTGGGCCGCACGATGCGTCCCAGCTTCTTGGTATCGATATGCAGCAGATCACCCGCTGCCGCATGTTCGTAGCGCAGCACCGGCGCGATCGGCTCCAGGTCCTTCAAATGCGACATCCCGGCGCCAGCCAGCACCCGCCCCACCGTACTCTTGGAGACCCCGAGGCACGCGGCAATGCGCGCTTGCGTAAGTCGGTGCCGCCGCAATTCGACGATGGCCAATGCTTTGCCGGGAGCGATGGCACACGGACTCAGCCGCGGACGCGACGAGCGATCGCACAGTCCTGCCTCGCCGTGGGTCAGATAGCGACCCGGCCACTTCTGAACGGTAGGCACGCTGACACCCTCTGCCATTGCGGCAGCGGCAGGGGAAGACCGCGTTGGGTGATGTTCTGAACCATTTCGAGTCGACGGGAAAAGGTCAGCCGGGCATTCTTATGGGTGTTCATTCGGCTGGGCTACTTGAGATAACCGGGGGTTTGGCGATTCCCAGTTTCTCAAATCCAGTCCGAATGGACACAAACAACCTATTGGGACTTCACATCTAGGCGAGCACTTTTGTGCGACCACGAAGGCGTATCCAGCCCCATCCACCATGTAGATATAACCAGGGAACCCACCATGTTGAAACGATTCGTCTTCATTGTTGTGATGCTGCTTGCCACGGTGCGCGCAGAGGCTGCAAATTACACCGACGTCTATTACAACCCCGCCGAGAACGGGTGGGGCGTGTTCCTGGTGCAGAGCGACACCTTCCAATTTCTCGCATTCTTCATCTACGGGACGGACAACAAGCCAACCTGGTATACCGCGCAACTCACGCAGGACGCGGGAGACAACTTCAACGGCCAACTTTACGCGACCACCGGGACCTACTTCGGGCTGCCGTGGAATCCGGCGCAGTTGACCGTCGCGCCGGTCGGAACGGTTTCGTTCAAGCCGATCGACGTCTATCACGCAACGGTTACCTACGCGCTCACCGGCGGCCCGACGGTGACCAAGACCGTTGAGCGCCAGACGCTGACAGCGTATCCGCTGGCCGGGAATTACTCCGGCTCGGTCTCGGGAACGCAGTCAGGGTGCCCAAACCCCAGCGATAACAATCCGAAGTTCCGCGGCAGATACAATCTCGCGGTAACGCAGGCCAACAGCATGTCGGCCACGCTGATTTTTAACTTTGTCGATACCGCAAACAACGGCGTCGTCTGCACTGCGACGGGGCCGCTGACGGCCTTTGGCCGACTCTATAAGATGAGCAATGCACAATTCAGTTGCGTGGAGCCGGGGTCCCCGTCGGGGAGTCCGACCTCCATTACGATTGACTCGTTTCATCCGACCGGGCAAGGCATCGAAGGCCGTTTTAGCGGACCGACCCCCGATGGCTGCGTTGTGGATAATCATTTCTCCGCGGTGCGCAACAACTGACGGCGTTTAGCCGGCGTTGCTGGCTTGATGCAGGCACCAAAGTATCGTCGACACAGCAAGCCGAACCTGCACCGCGACATTTCCGCCGCGCCCCGGCCCCGCCCGTTTGGCAGGGGCGGTGTTTCCGAGTTCGCGTACGCACACTGTGTCGTCCTGCCCGGTACCACGATGCATGCTGTAATGCGGCTCGCTGGTAGAACTTGCCGACCTGATGCGGACACTGGATACATTCTGTCGTGGTTTACCAGCGCGATGCAACGACCGCGAGCGCCGCACATCAACTGAATGAATCACTCATCCCACCGATTCTGCGCGGCCCCGATGATGGACTGGACCGACCGGCACTGCCGGTTCTTCCTGCGCCAGATCTCGCGGCACGCGCGCCTCTATACGGAGATGGTGACCGCTCCCGCGCTGATCCATGGCGACGTGCCGCGCCATCTCGACTTCGATCAGGCCGAACATCCCGTCGCGCTGCAGCTTGGCGGCAGCGCGACGAAGGACCTCGCGCATGCGGCGAAACTGGGCGAGCGCTGGGGCTACGACGAGATCAACCTGAATTGCGGCTGCCCGTCGGAGCGTGTGCAAAGCGGCAGCTTCGGCGCGTGCCTGATGGCAGAGCCCACGCTGGTGGCGGATTGCGTGAAGGCGATGCGCGACGTGGTGGCGGTGCCGGTCACCGTCAAGCACCGGATCGGCCTCGACGCGAGTG